>CAYIVX010000011.1:0-25940 GCA_964366925.1 Candidatus Woesearchaeota archaeon
TATCGCTTTTGGAACACCTTGGTCGTGAGCGGACATCTTAAAGACCATAGACTTTCCTGGATATCTTTTCATTTCTCGTCCTATAATATTTCTAGAACTCTTGATTTTATAAGAACTATTTTTCTAAAAAGTATGGGGGGCAAAGAAATAAAAAAATTGCATAACCAAGAAAATTTACTAGTTTTCTGGGCCTAAAAATTCATAGAATTTTTCGGTTTAAAATTGAACGCCGTGCCAAGAGCACGGAGGTATTAAAATCCAATTTTAAAATAAAAATACTATGCTTTGGTGTAGCATAGTTATCGCATATAGTATGCTATTACATAGTAAAGTTTAAAAAGGTTGAATTCTTATAATAAACATGGATATTGAAGTAGAATTATTTAAACAAAATCCTTGGTGGGAGAATAAATTTGAAGATAAAAGCTATCCTCGAGAAAAATATCTTAAACTAATATTAAATAATCTAAAATCAAAGGAAATCATTTTATTAACCGGACTTAGAAGAATAGGCAAGACTACAATAATTCAACAGACTATAAAACATCTTTTGGATAATAAAACAAAACCAGAAGATATTTTCTTTGTAAGATTGGACTCATTTAATCTACTTGAATTTAGCATCCATCAATTAATAGAAGAATACAGAAAAATCCATAAAAAATCCTCCTCAAATTTTTTTTATTTATTTCTTGACGAAGTTTCTTCAAGGAAAGATTTTGAGCAAGAATTAAAGAGTCTATATGATGAAGGAACTATAAAGATTATTTGCTCTTCTTCTATTGCGACATTAATGCGTGATAAAAAAGCCAGTTTAACTGGAAGAATAACAACAATTGAAATAATGCCTTTAGATTTTCAAGAGTTTCTTATATTTAAGCAAGCAAATATTGGCAAAACAGATACTGCCAAACTAGAAAGCTATTTTAAAGATTATTTAAAAATTGGAGGAATACCTCATTATGTTATTACAGAGGATAAAAATTATTTGAATGAACTTATAGAAAACATAATCTACAAAGATATAATTGCGTATCATAAGCTAACTGCTGAAAATACTATAAAAGAACTTTTCATACTTTTATGTCAAAGAGTAGGAAAGCCAATGAGCTATAACAAAATTGCTGAAATTTTAAAAATATCTGTGAATAGTGCAAAAAGATTTGTTGGCTATTTTGAAAAAGCCTATTTATTTTATATAGTTGATAGGTATGCTAAATCCTTGAATGAAAAAATAACCTCTCCTAAAAAGATATATGTTGGAGATGTGGGTATAAAGAATCTGATAACAGGTTTTAAAGATCTTGGAGCAAGTTATGAGAATTTGGTTTTCTTAAAAATAAAAGAAGAAAAACCTGCTTATTATCTAAAGGGGGGAGCAGAATTAGATTTTATTACAGAAAATAAACTAATTGAAGCAAAATATAATCAAAAATTGAATGAGAAACAAAAAGAGTTATTTGATTCTTTGAAAGTTAAACATAAAATTATCACTGATAGTTATAAATTTTTCTTAGAGTAACGTATGACTATGGTTTCTTTAACAAAAATAGAAAAGCAAAAGTTGAAAGAAATTTTATAATTTTTGGGCCTTCCGAAAGCTTTGCTTTCGAAAGACTTTTAACTATACTTTTTCTTTAACAAACATGGTAAGACCAAACAAAAGCCTTAGTGAATCTAATGAAATTGGCAAAGAGAAAGTTGCAATAAGACAGCCAATTGTAACTGTGTGTGGACATGTTGACCACGGCAAAACGACTTTATTAGATTCTGTGAGGGGAACTAATGTTTATGATACTGAAGCTGGCGGAATAACTCAAAAAATATCTTTTACACTTTTTCCGCGAGATAAAATCATGACTCGATGCCCACTTATTGAAAAAAATGGACTTGCTCTAGAAATTCCCGGTTTTCTATTTATTGATACCCCTGGACATGCTGCATTTTCAAACCTTAGAAAAAGAGGCGGAGCTCTTGCAGATTTAGCTATTGTCGTAATTGATATTAATGAAGGAATAAAACCTCAAACAGCAGAAGTTATTGAAATTTTAAAATTAAATAAAACTCCATTTATTGTTGCACTAAATAAAATTGATAATATTCATGGCTGGAGAAAAAATTCTGAGGCTCTTCTAGAAGATATAAAAAATCAAGCTCCACTGACGAGAGACCAATTTACTGAAAAACTTCTTACACTAGAAGGAAGCCTGCATTCTTATGGATTTAATGCACTTCCATTTTATGAAATTGAAGATTTCACGAAGAATGTTGCTCTAGTTCCATGCTCTGCAAAAACAGGCGAAGGAATAAATGAATTATTGCTTACTCTTTGCGGACTTTCACAAAAATTCCTGAAGGCTAGACTCGGACTTGGAGAAGTTGGTAAAGGAGTAATATTAGAAGTTAAAAAAGAAAAAACTCTTACTTATCTTGAATCCATTTTATATGACGGAACTCTTGGTAACAGAGATAAAATTGCTATTGGAACATTTAGTGGCGAGCCGATAATCGGAGAAATAAGAATCCTTGAAGAGGTTATGCCTATTTCTGCTAAATTTAAAACAGTTAGTGATGTTAGTGCGGCTACTGGACTTAGAATTCAGCTTAAAGATTCCGTGGATATACTTCCGGGAATGCCATTTCAAATATTTAAAAATAATAAAGCTGAAATTCTTCGTGAGTTTAAGAAATTAATAACAGATAACATTAAAACAGATAGTGACGGAATAATTGTAAAATCAGACTCTCTTGGAAGTTTAGAGGCACTACTTGTTTTACTTAAACAAGAAAATATTCGAGTATTTAAGGCAGGAATTGGAAATATAGATAAAAGAGATGTTATCTCTGCAAATACTAATCTTGAAATCGAACCGCTTAATGCAATAATTCTTGGATTTAATGTTAAACGTGAAGAAGAACTTAAGGAGATGGATACAAGCAAGATTAAAATTATTGAAGAAGAAGTAGTCTATAAATTAGTTGAAAAAGTAAAAGAATTCAGAGAAAAGAAGCGACAACAGCTTGAAAAAGAAAAAATGCTTGGGCTTGCTAGTTTATGTCAACTAAAAATACTTCCGCAATATGTTTTTCATAATTCTAATCCTGCAATTTTCGGAGTTAAAGTTGAGGGTGGGAGATTAAAATCAGGAATTACACTTGTTGATGAACAATTTGAAGAAATCGGACAGGTAAAAAGAATACAAGTGGATAAAGATACTGTTCAAGAAGCAACTGCTGGAATGGAAGTTGCCATTAGTGTTAGCGGAACAAATTTTGAGAGACAACTTAAGGAGAAGAAATATCTTTATTCAAATCTTTCGGGAAATCAATTCAAGGCATTCAAGGATAATAAAGAATTATTAAGTCGGGATGAAGTAGAAGTTCTTCAGAAAATTGCACAATTGAAAAGAGCAAAAGACCCTACTTGGGGAGTTTAAAGATTATTTTTTCGAAGCTTGCCCGCATACATGACCGCCACGCTTATATTGAAATCTGAATTTGGATTGGGTTTTATTATCCGGAACTTGGAGTTGAACTTCTTCGTTTTCTGAAGGCAGAATAGTATCTGCTGTTGCAAAAGAAATCTCACCGATATTATCTTTTTTTGCATACATTGGGGAATCAAAATCAAAAACACCATGATTATGTTTATCAAAATAATGTCCAGTATTAACTTGTGCAATCTGTTTGTCGCAAGCCTCTTTCATATCACAAGTATCGCACTTTTTTCCTCTTTCAGGATAGACATCACCATCGTCAGCTCTTTTTTTTACACTTTTTGCCATTTTAAGAAGTTCGAAAAAATTCTGATCTGTTCTTGTAGTTTCATAAATTACTTCAGGCATGGATTTAACTTTTTCAGGGTCAACAGCTAAAGATTCTATCATAAAAAATCCTTCTTTTATTTTTGGAGAGATGAATCTTTGTCCAGCCATAAAATCTTCAAATTTGCATTCTATCCCTAAAACTTTTCTTATTTTTGGATCAAATTTAAGCAAAGCACAAAGTCCAGCATTATATAATGTAAGTTGGGGATCATGAGCAAGCTTCATTTCTCCAACCCATGGTTTGCCGGATTTATAATCAATAACTTGAATCTCTCCGTTTTCAGAGAGTCTTACTTCATCAATTCTTCCTTTAAATCTTTCTTCATCTATTTTAAAATCAAAAGGTATTTCTGAAAAGGTGGGTTGACCTCTGCTAATTAGAGTCTCAAATAATGGTGGACCTAGTCTTGGAAGAAGCCCATTTAAAATAGCATAGGGCTCACTTTTATATGCCCAAATTATTAAATGAGGATATAATTTTACTTTTTCGGCTACATTTTTTTCTTGATTGTATTTTTCAGTTAATAATTCATCAGCCTTCATAATTGAAAACCATTTTCCCTTAAGATGCTCTGTAAATGAATTTGCATCATGATATTTCTTGTCTTTAAATTTTTTTGAGCTACTCTCGACCTGTTCCCTTGTTCCCAAACTTTTATGAAAATTTTCAACTAATTCATGCAATAAAGAACCCTTTACGTAGGCAGAGATTCTAAGAGAAGGAAAACGAGCCTTATATCTAAGATAATATCTCATATCACAATAGTTCGCGGCATTAAACTTTGTAGCACTCCAATAAAATTCCACCATTTTTTATAAAAAAATGAGGGGGAATGACTTTTAAACGATTATGAAAGTATAAGATATATAATGATAAGAATAAAAATTGGCTTCGCTTATTATCTTAATAAAATAATAAAACAAACTTCAATTTGAATTCAAGGCATTTTCAAGTTCAATAATATAAACCTTTATAAACCATAAAAATCTCGTAGATTTAAGCTTGATGGTTCAATAGAACTTATCTAACATCGCAAGATGTGGCTTATAAGTTCTTTCTTTAGAAAAGAAAGAGCATTAGATAGAAAGAAACTAATTAACATGGTAAAAATAGAAAAATTATCAGCAGTATATGAAATTCCTGCACAGAAATATAATGAACTTTTAGCTTTGCAACTTGAAAAGATGGAAGAGTTCAAAATGCCAGAATGGGCACTTTACGTTAAAACAAGTGTTTCAAAAGTTAGACCTCCTGCAGATAATGCTTGGTGGTATAAACGAGCGGCATCAATTCTTAGACAACTTTATATTCATAATGTAGTTGGAGTAGGAAGACTACGAGTTAGATATGGCGGAAGAAAAAATAGAGGAATGAGACCTGAAGTTTTTAAAAAAGCTAGTGGAAAAGCAATAAGACTTATATTACAAGCAGGAGAAAAAGTAGGATTCTTAGAAAAAGTTAAAGAAGGAAAAAGATTTGGAAGAAGATTAACAAAAAATGGTAAAGCATTCTTGGAGGGCATCAAGGAATAAATAAAAACAGACAGGGTAAAAAACTCCAACATGGCCCTTCGGGTTCGTGTTAAAAAGTTTTTTACATTCTGAAAATTTTATATTTTCAGACTGTTCATTTTGTTCCAAAATAAACATGGTAAAAACAAATCGAAGAGTTCAACAAAAGAAAATCAAACTTTCAGTGCATGGTCGAAGAACAAAATGGGCTCCATTTTGGGCTGTTGTAAAGAAATTTGGAAAAGGCAGAAGAGTTCATCCAAGTTATATGACAAGAATAAAGAGAAGCTGGAGAAGAACTAAACTTCAAGTTAAACCGGTTACTGTTAGAAAACGACAGTATAGAGATTAAGGATAAATAAAATGGTTAAACAAGATAAAACTAATAGAAAAATTGTGCTTGAAAGAGAATACGTTGTTCCTCTTAGAAAAGAATGGCTTAAAGTTCCTAGATACAAAAGAGCCAAGAAAGCACTTAGAGCATTAAAAGAATTTATGGTTCAACATATGCAAATTTATGATAGAGATATTAGAAAAATAAAAGTAGATGTTTATCTTAACAATGAAATAAAGTTCAGAGGAAATAAAAAACCACTTCATAAGATTAAAGTTAAAGCTATAAAATATGACAATGGTATTGTTGAAGTAAAATTAGTTACTCTTCCTAAGCATATTGAATTTGAAGTAGCAAGAAATGCAAAGAAAGCTGTTGAATTAGCTAAGAATGTTGAGAAATCCGATAAAAAAGCAGAAACCGAAATTAAGCCAGAAGCAAAATCAGAAGAAGCAACAGCTGAAGCTAAAATTGAAGAAAAAGGAAGAGAACAAGAAAGCAAGGTTGCTGAAGAGCAGATGGATAAAGCTAAAGCAAAAGAAATGAAACACTCTACAGGATCTAATAAAGGACCTGAAATAAAGAGAAAAGTTATGAATAAGTAAGAGCGTGTTCTTGGAGTTTAGAAAAATGAACTATGAATTTGATACGGATGCAAAAAAATTTATTAAATTTTTTGAAAACGAAGGATATAAGATTAATTCCGCCATACACCAGACAGTGCATATAAGAAATTCTAAAGGCGAAGCAATTAATGCTTATACTGAGCCCTATATTGCTCATCTTGTAAAGGATGATATTCAAATTAGACTTGAATTTAATCTTACACACGAAAGAGCATCTAAAAAAAGAAAAATTGTATCAATAACAATAATGCCAAAATCACTCCAATTGCAGGATATTCTTAAATCTAAAGAATCATTAGCTGAAGTTTCTTCTGAATTAATTTAGAAAATATTAATGTTATTCTTTAGCTTTTCTTGCCTCATCCATAAAATAATGAACTTCGTCTTCTAATTCTTTCATTCTTGCTTTTGAAAATGCCCATGCTAAGGTTTCTAGAGAAATCTTTTTTTCTTCCAATTCTCTTACGAAGATATTATTAAGTGCATTCATACTTGATCTAAAATTGTCAATGTCTCTTCTTCTTGCTAAATCATGAAGAACTCCTCGCGGTAAAAGACAGTATGCCCCATTATCGCCATCAACCATAACGTCATGTTCATCAGGATATTCTCTTTGAGAAATTTCTATTCGGTCATCTTGATAAATCACTCTTTTATCATCATTAGCCATAACTATTAAAGAATAGGATTGTTTAAAAACATTTATTGAGTTCAATGTACATATCGCCATGGTTAAACTAAATCTTGCTAAAATTAAAAAAGAAAAACCTATTGAAGAGCTGATTAAATTTGGAATTCTGAATATAGACAAACCCGCTGACTGGACAAGTTTTGATGTTGTAAATTATATTCGCAGATTGTTAAATCTTGATAAATGTGGGCATTTTGGAACACTGGACCCGAAGGTTACGGGCGTATTGCCAATATGTCTTGGTGGAGCTTGTAAAATTCAAGAGTATTTTATGCATAGGGACAAAGTTTACATTGGAAAAATGAAACTCCATCAAGAAATAACTAGGAAAAAACTTGAAGAAGAAATGAAAAAATTTCTAGGGGTTATAAATCAACTTCCACCAAGAATATCCAGAGTAAAACGAGTTATTCGTCAAAGAGAAATTATGCAATTTAAACTTCTTGATTATGATGCTAAGAAAAAAGAAGCGAGTTTTATTAGTGAGGTTGAAGCAGGAACCTATATTCGAAAACTTATTGACGATTTGGGAAAAAATATTGAAGGAGCTCAGATGATTGAGCTTAGAAGAACGAGGGCTGGACTTTTTACAGATAAGGATAAAGAATTTATTACAATTGAAGAACTGAAAAAAGCAGTTGAAGATTGGAAGGCAGGAAACGAAACCCAACTTAGAAAGTTGATTATTCCTGCAGAAATAATAAACGAGCTTATTCCTGCCATAGAAGTTAGTGAAGAAAGTTTGTTTAAACTTCATAATGGCAGTCCACTTTTTCAAGAAATGATTGTTAAAAAGAGTTTAAAAGAAAGTTTAAAAATAATTGAGAAAGGAGAAAGTTTTATAATCGCCTGTAACGATAGAATAATTGAAATAGCTAAGAAATCTGAACAATTTCAGAACAAAGAAATTTTAGCTAAACCAGAAACAGTATTAAAGTAACTATTAAAGGTGTTAAATTGAAGGATGTTAAAAACCGAAGCTGGATTGCAGTATTTTTGTTAATAGGTGTGATATTAGCAGTCAGCATCAGCACTCTTATTTATGTTGCCAAAGATCAAAATATTATTCCCGGAATAGGTGGATATGCAATTTCTACAGACAGAGCAATTGATAATATGAAATTTGAAAGATATCTTTGCACTAAAAAACTTGCGATTGAAGGTTTAGATTTATACGGGCTTAATGAAAGTTCAGTATCAGAATATATTTCTAAAAATTTGGGAGAATGCATCAATCCGGTTATTCAAAGATATATGAAAGGATACAAGGGGGATTCTAGTCTTGAATCTCTAAATGTGGATATTGGAGAAATGGATATAAAAATAAATGCGAACTTTCCTACTCTCTTAAATAAAAATGGCGAAGTTGAACAGACTAGTAATTTTTCAATTGTATTAGGAAGATATACTTCAAAAGAATTAAATCATGACGAGAATTGCATTGTTAGTGAAGATTCGTGGCTAGTATCTTTTGATAAAAAGTTTGAAATATTTATTCCACAGGGAACTGAAGCGAGAAGTGCTGATGGGACTTGTTTGGAAAATATAAGTCTTAGACTTGAAACACCCATTATAGATTTTCAAAAAGATACAACAACGCTGACATCCATAGATTATGTTCCCGGGCCACTGGGTGCTAGTTTTAATGATGGTGCCGTATTAAGATGGATTGATAGTGAAAAGGGGTATACTGAATATATTACTGATTCTATGGATAATAGAAACTATCCATGAAAAATATAAAGCTTTTTAAACGACTTCTTCGTTTTTGAGAGATAGAGGAAACAACTGAATCAAAAAGCAAACTAATCCTTCGGATTGTCTTCAGAAGCTTTTTGATACTCAGAAAATCTTGGATTTTCTGATTGTTTGTTTTGTCTAAATTAAGTAAAAACAAAACAAACATGAAAACAATAAGAATAAAAATAAGTGGAAATGTGCAGGGAGTTTTATTTAGAAAATTCATTGCAGACGAAGCTTCAAAGCTTGAAATAAAGGGTCATGTAAGAAATCTTGAAAGTGGAGAAGTCGAGGTCGTTGCAGAAGGTGCTCCTGAAAAAGTTGATGCCATGGTTGCTTGCTGTAAAAAGGGTGCTCCGCACAGTGTTGTTAAAAGTGTAGACATTCAAGAAATGAATCATCTCGGATTCGATACGTTTAAGATATTGAGTATATGATTAGATTTTTAGTTAGACTTCGTTTATTTTTAATAATTTAGTAATGCTATAAACCCAATTCGATTTTTGTTTAAGTATTTCAGTTTTATTATCAAAAAAACAATGTGCCACCCACACTTAAAAGTGTGGGTTTGATTGGCACTTGTTTTTAGGATGATCCAAAACTTAAACCAGTCCTTAGCTACGTCCACCCCATAAATGGTGTGGTTTAAGTTTATGGACATTAAATAATTTATGCGGAGCAATCTCTTAAAAAAGGCGAGCCCGAAGGGCGAGCGAGAATTAGTCAGATTAGCCCTTAAAATAAACATTTTTAAAGAGTATTCTTCTTAGATAATTATAAGAGTAAACAATAAAAAACTTCTACGTCCCTTCGGGTTCGTGTAAAGGAGTTTTTTATATTCAAAAATTTATTAAATTTTTGACTGTTTATTTTTTATAAAACAACAGGAGAAAAATAAACATGGGTCGAGAAGATATAATTACTCAAGAAAAAATAAAAAAGGTTGCTGAACTTAGAAAAGCTAAGATTGAGCCTTATGCTTATAAATTTGATAAGAAAAATAATTCTGCTGAAATTAGAGAAAAATATTCTAAACTAAAACCTGACGAACGGACGAAGGATTCTGTAAAAGTTGCTGGTAGAGTAATGACTGTAAGAGATTTAGGAAAACTTGCATTTGCTACAATTCAAGACAAAAATGGAACAATTCAAATAGTATTACAAGAAGGTGAAACTGCTAATAAAAAATGGGATTTATTCAAAAGTTATATTGATGCAGGAGATATTATTGGCATTGAGGGAACTATTTTCAGAACTAAAAGGGGAGAAATAAGTATTCTTGTCAAAGATTTAGAATTACTTACTAAGGCGATAAGGTCTCTACCAGAAAAATGGCACGGAATTCAAGATGACGAAGAAAGATTAAGAAAAAGATATCTAGATATTATAATGAATCCTGAAATAAAAGAGTTATTTATTAAAAAATCTAAATTCTGGCAGACAATAAGAAACTTTTTGCTTGAAAAAGGATTTTTAGAAATTGAGACGCCTGTACTTGAAAGTTCAGCAGGAGGAGCTGCTGCGACTCCGTTTAAGACTCATCATAATGCCCTAGATATGGATGTTTTTTTAAGAATTTCAATGGGTGAATTATGGCAAAAGAAATTAATGGTTGCGGGTTATGAAAAAACATTTGAAATTGGAAGACAATTTAGAAACGAAGGTATGGATATGGAACATCTTCAAGATTATTCACAAATGGAATTTTATTGGGCCTATGCAGATTTTAAAGATGGAATGAAGCTAGCTGAAGAAATGTATAAGAAAGTTGCTATGGAAGTTTTAGGGACTTTAAAATTCAAGACTCATGGATATGAATTAGATTTAGGCAAAAAATGGGAAATGTATGATTATGAATCTCTAATAAAAGATAAAACTGGGATTAATATTTACAAAGCTGATGAAAAACAAATCAAGAAAAAATTAGATGAACTGAAAATTGAATATGATAAAAGAATTGACAAATGGAGATTGGTTGATATCTTATGGAAATTTTGCAGAAAACAATTATCAGGGCCAGGATTTTTGATTAATCAGCCTGTTGAAGTTTCTCCTCTAGCTAAAAGAAGCAGAGAGGATAATAAGAAAGTTGAACAATTCCAGATTATTATTGCTGGAAGCGAGCTTGGAAATGGCTATTCTGAATTAAATGACCCTATTGATCAAGAAGAAAGATTCTTAGAACAAACTAAAAATAAAGAAAAGGGCGACGCTGAATCTATGGAGCATGATAAAGGATTTGTAGAGGCTCTTGAATATGGAATGCCTCCAACTTGCGGATTTGGTGTTAGTGAAAGATTATTTGGATATTTAGTTGATAAACCACTAAGAGAATGTGTTGTTTTTCCATTAATGAAGCCTGAAATGGAAATTAAAGAAAATAAGATGGTGGAAGAACCAAAAATTATTAAAAAAGAAGTAAAGAAGGGGAAAAAGAAATAATGGTAAACAAATGCCAAAAATGTGGGGTTCCCCTTGAAGGTTGGAGATATAAGTTTATAGCAAGTCCTTTATTTGGGATAAAGCCTGGAAAGAAAGAAAATATTTGTAATAAATGTGAAGCGAAGAAAAAATGAGTGATAAAATTAATCTAATTGTTAGAAGTAATATTCGAAAAGCCTTGAAAGGCAAGATTGACAATGTTGCTGAAGAAGTTGAAGAGGCCCTTAATGAAAAAGTGTTGAGAGATTTGGATAGAGCTATTGAAAGAGCAAAGGCAAACCAACGAAAGACACTGCATGCTAGAGATTTATAAAAGTTTTAATTAGGCTTCGCTTAGAGATAAATATTATTAATGCAACAATCGGAAACAAAATTTGTGAGTAGCCGGGTCGAGTTGCGTTTAATTAATTATTTGTTTTTGGTTTTAATAATCATGCGAAGCAGGACTAAATTAAATAGATATTCTAATATCATTTTCTTTTTAAATTTGAAATAACTGTAATTATTATGGCCAGAGTAGAATCTAATATCGACGAAGTTATTTTGGGAGTTTATGAAGTATCCATGCATTCTGTTTCTCTTGCTGAAAGAATTCTTGAAAAAGATTATAAAAAAGTTTCAAAGTCTGCAATAGAAAGGTGTTGGGAGGGTCTTGAGACAGTTACTATGCACGAACTTGTTAAAAACAAAATAAAACTTTACGCAGAGGAGCATAATAATGACCCCTACATCATAGCAAACTGTTTAATTCAAGATTTTAGAGACATTATTTTGGGATATTCCATGAGTCCTTCAAATGTAAAAATCCAGATGAGAAAAATTGGATTAAAACCAAAGTTAAGACCCCGAGGCGGGGAAAGTAAAGGGAGATATAACTTTTGTTCTGGTGCTTGTCCCAAAAGAATTGGTAAAAAAAGTGCAGGTAAAGAATATTTCTTTTCAGGAAGTCCTGATTTGCTTTGATTAATTATTTTACCAATCTTCTAAATAATGCTATTTTTTCAGGTGTTTCCGCTTGGATAAATCGGGGTTGAATGTTAATTATATCTAGAGCCCATGCTGAAAATTGTTTTCTAATAAGATCATCATTGAATAAGTAGCTTGATTGAGAAAATCCTTGATTCGGGATATATTTTGATGCCTCATGATACTTCCTTGAGGGGGGTTTACAAGTACCGAGTTTGAATGTTCTTGCTCCCTTTTCGTTAAGATAAACACCACAAATATCTTGGGGCCAAAAGGCAACATAAACCCCTTCATGTTTTGCAAGAGGATAATCTTCTTTTTCAACTTTAATAGATTTCATTTTTTTTAGATCTCCAATAAATCCAACTTGTATTTGCTCTCTTGTTCGTGGATATAACTTTAAAAAATTTTCTTCTAAGCTTGATTTTGCTGAGTCAATCTCAAATAAATCAAAATATCTGCAAACTCCTCCGTGAGCTATCATTACCCTGGGAGAATCTTGTATGGCTTCTAATAATCTAGATTTATTTTCAACCCTCAATGGAATTGCCTGATCAATTATGTCTACAAAAAATCCATGGTCCATATATATGTCTATCATTAAAACAAAAATGGATATCTCTTTAAAAGAATTATTGTAATGAATAATCTTGTTTTGATTTTTGTCTTAGAGATAATTATAAAAACTCTTCTTCCAGTTTACTCCTATGCTGAGCAATAAAGCAAAGGGGTCGAAAGCTGAAAGAGAACTATATGATTTATTTGTTTCAAGTAACTTTCGTTGGCAGAATGGAAAGATTATAACAATCCGATTAGAATCGCAATAGGGATATAGGTAGCAAGATTTGTTATAAAAGAAATTTTTAATAAATCAAAAATTTTAATATTAACTTTTCTGAAAAAGGGAATGTAAATTCCCCATTCTATTAAAACTGAGAATAAGAAGGCTATTCCAACCCATATCAAATTTTCTGCAGTATTTTTATAGAGTGGAATAATTGTTCCAAGTAGTGAAGTTATTATATTCGCAACAAAAGTAACCAAAATCAGCTTCCAAAATCCTATTTGAATTTTTAACCATTTATTTGCAAGTAGCCAAAAAACAAAGGCTTCTACAAGAATAATTAAGGGGATTAAAGGCATTGTTGCGTAGGAAAGGGGAGTAATTATGTCCGCAGACACAAGTTTTGGAGTTATAAGAAAAGTCAATAAAATTAGTATCCAAAAGTTCTTGCCCATAATTATTAAATCTCTTCCTAGTTTAAATATCTTTTTGAAATTCTATGGTTGAGAGAGGTTATGGGTGTTTTTGCCCGTTCACTTTTCCACTACTAGATTTATAGAAAGGTTTATAAGTAAGTATATCTTACTAATAAGATAAACTTATAGGGGGTAAACATGGAAAATATTGAAATAACTAGTATGAGTTCAAGAGGACAAGTAGTCATCCCTCAAAGCCTTCGAATAAAGCTCAAAATACACGAAGGAGAAAAATTTGTTATAATCGGAGAAGATAATACTATTGTTCTCAAGAAAGTAGAAATGCCTTCATTTAAAGGATTTGAAAAACTTTTGGCAAAAACAAGAGAATTCGTAAAGAACAAAGGTATAAATGAAGCAGATGTAGAAGAAGCTATAAAAGAATCGAGGAAAAGATGAAAGCAGTTTTAGACATGAATGTCTTTATCTCAGATTTATTTTGGGAAGGCAATTTTTGTTCTCAAATTATATCTAAATGGAGAATGGGAAAATTTCAACTCATTAGTTCTAAAGAAATTATTGAAGAATTAGTTAAAACTCTTAATAATTTTAATATTAGTATGTCTGAAGATGCAATTCAAGAATGGATAAATCTTATTATTAAAAATGCTATACTTGTTGAGTCTAGCGAAAAACTTGAAATTATTAAAGAGGACCCTAGCGACAATAAATTTTTAGAAGCAGCTATTGCTGGAAATGCTAACTTCATTATAAGTCAAGATAAACATTTTTTGAAACTAAAAGAATATCGGAGCATAAAGATAATTAAACCTGAAGAAGCATTAATAATTATATAACATGTCACAAAAAGATAAAGAAGAATATTATTTTTTAACAGAAAAGCTCGAAGAAGTAGATTGGGCCTTGAATGGAAGTTGTAATGATATAGATTGTGATAAATACATGTATAAAGACTTACTAAAGAAAAAATATAAGCCTGTTCTGAAACATAGTTATTCTTGCATGAAGAAATTAAGAGTTGAAAAAGAAACTATTCTTAGATTGCTATCACAAAAGAAATTTGGTAAATATCGGTATGAAAAATGCAAGATATGTAAAAAGTTTATTGATAAATTAAATAATAAAAATGCTCTTCTTTCTTTTACTAGAGAAGCTAGATTCAAAGGTAAAACTTGTTATGAAATGAAAATATTACGAATCCATAGAAAATGTCAATCGAAAGTAAAAATCCCCTCGGGGTGGAAGAAAAATTAAAATGCCAAGCAATCCAAAAAATTTATAAATTTTTTAGGCTTGAACATTTTAACTAAAGGAGAAACAAAAAATGTCCAATAAAGCAAAAGGAAGTAAAGCAGAACGAGAACTATATGATTTATTTGTAAAGAATAATTTTCGTGCGGTGCGTGTTGCAGGAAGCGGTATGATGGAGAATACTGCATGTGACTTGATTGCTGGGGCTTCTGGAAGAGGGAAATATTCCATAGAAGCTAAATCAAGTAAGGCTCCTGTAAAATATATTACTAAAGAACAAATCGAGCAGTTTGTTGTGTTTAGCGAGATTTTTGGACTTACTCCTGTTGTTGCTCTACGTTTTAATAGAGAGGGCTGGCTTTTTGTTAATCCTGAACAGCTTAGAGATAGTGGTAAAAATTGGGCAATAAAACTTGATGAAGCCAAAACAATTGGCAAAAAGTTTGGACAGTTTTTCTTTCCAGAAAATAAGGATGAAGAGAACGATGATGGCAATATTCAAGAATAATAATTCTTATAAATCATATTTACCTCTATAAAACATGAAAATAGGTGTATTATATTTAGTAGTTTTTATTTCTATAATTGGTTATATGGGGTTTGTGAGTGCTGAAGTTAGAATTAATGAAGTTGAATTAAACATTTATGGAAGTGACTCGGGTAATGAATGGATTGAGCTTTATAGTGATAGTGAAATTAATATGACTGATTGGAGTATTATTAATGTTGATGGAGATTCAATGCTATTTAATATTACTTTCTTGGGATATTATGCATTTAATGTAACACATACTGTAATGACAGATACAAGTAACAATCTTAGCCTTAAAAATAATAGTGGGGGATTAATTTTTTCTACAGGAACAATAACAGATAGTAATGATGATCGAACTTGGCAATATTGTAATGGAAACTGGACTTTTAGAAATAGCACTCGTGGAACCGAAAATAACTGCACGACACCCACACCAACATGCACACAAAATTGGAGTTGTAGTACTTTTGGAACTTGTTCAAACTCTCTGCAGACAAGAACATGCACTGATACAAATAACTGTGGAAATACTACTGGAAAACCAACTGAAAGCCAAACATGCACAGTTTCTACTAGCGAATATGTTGAATTAAATTGGACTGATGAAATTTTTAATAAAGATGAATTTGAAATAGAAGCCGATATGTTCAATTTACTCGCTCAAACTTACGATATTAAGGTGTGGATTACATTTAGCGGTAATGATACTACAATTTCAGAAATATATGACTCTAATGATGATTGGAAATCTGGAACCTATTACTTAACGAGTTTTATTTCTGGAGCGGGTAATAAAACAAAAGATGTAAAATTAAGACTTAAAGAAAGTTATAATGATTTTACTGGCAATGCAAAAATTTATGCAAGACTAAGATATAATGGCAATACTATTGATGATTTTGAAAAAACACTTTCAATTTCTGCTTCTGTTGAACCTAGCCCCTCAATCAGTACTACCCCTGCTAATGTAAATAATACACAAACAACTACTACTAGTACAGCTCAAAATAACGAAGAAATAATTATCCTCGGAAGCTCTAGCAAAAAAGCTACTACGACTAATTCTGCAACAGGAAAATCTGCCAACAGCATAATTTATAAATCAAAGATGGAGTATATTAAAGATTATGCACCCTACATACTTTCTGTTGTATGCATATTTATCATAATAATACTTATGATTGAGAAAAAAGAAAAAACAAGGAGAAAAAATGTCTAACGAAAAAATAAGAGCTCGGGTAATGTTTGAAATGATTGGTCGACCAAAAGAACATCTAAAGAAAGCCATGGCTGATTTAATAACTGTTATTGGAAAAGAAAATGCCGTAGTAATATTAAATAGCAAAATTCACGAGCCTAAAAAAATTGAAAAAGAAATAAAGGAAAAAAATAAATATGAAGGTGAGATGTTTTCCACTTTTGCAGAAGTTGAACTTGAACTTCCGGAAATAATGAATGTTTTTGGTTTATGCTTTAGATATTTGCCTTCACATGTTGAAATTATCTCTCCACAAGATTTTAATTTGCAAAATTTAGATATCAGTTTTACTGCTAATGAAATAATAAATAGAATTCATCATTATGATTCTATTGCTAAAACAATGCTTATGCAGAATAGTATCCTTTCAAAAAGAATAGAAGAATTAATTGTAGAAAATAGGAATAAATGTGCACCAACCATAACTATGGGCGGTCCTGAAGCTGAGAAGAAAGCTAAGCCTAAGAAAAAGGGGAAGAAGAAGTAGATTGTTCTGAGAAGAAAGATTTTTATCGCAAGTTCCTCCTGCTCACTTGCTTAACTCCTTAAAATTATTAATGCCTAAATCCGATTTGACTGGTTATTAATTATTAGTTTTTTATTTAAAATAATTTATGCGTAATTGTAAATGCCCCCTGTAAGAAGGGTTATTAATTATTTATCTTTTATTTAATTAAAATTATGAATGTTGTAAATCTAATTTGAATTTTTATTAAATTATTAATTTTTTATTAAATTATTAATGTAAATGGCTTCGCCGATTTAAAGAATTCGTGTAAAATTAGTCTGGCAATTAATTACAAGTCTTAGAATATTTAGCTGGAAGTTTTTGGTTTAAGGTAATTTATTAATGCAACAATCGGAAGCAGAAGTTTTGTGAAGAGGTAAGTCTTGGGTTTAATACATTATTAATATTTAGTTATAAAATAAGCGAAGCCAATCTTAAAAAAGTCAGGGTGAAGCCCTATGGTATTAATAAAATTTATTGATTATGCGAAGCACAAAATAAACAACAAGAACAACTAACTTAAAACCTTAAATCTTATCCAAACTTCTTCGAACTTCTGGACCTAGTTGAGGTTTAAATTGGGGATTCATTCTTTGAGTATAATCGGTTTTATTTTTGGAAAACATTTTTTGCAAAACTTCGGGACCCTCGCCTTTATTTGCTTTTTGATATAAAAACCAGCCAGCAAAACCTAAAACTGCTAAAATTAATATTCCCCATATCCAATAGCTTGTAGAAGAATTTGGAATAGAACAGTTGCCAATACAACAATTTCCTGTTGGAGAATCTACAGAAGAGGTTCTTGAACCACTGCATTTTTCATTAGTAACACAAGTTATGCCCCCGAGCCTTATACATGTTTTTTCTTCATTAACTGAGGGCGTATTTGTTCCTGCTTGCTGTTGTACGTCTGTTAATTCTAATTTTATTGGAAAAGTCATGGCACTATAATTAGTTTCTAGTCTCACATAGCCATCTATTGGAGCTTTGGTATGGATAGTAATGTTTATTATTTGCTCTTTATACAAAGACTCGATAAAACTCGGACTGACTGTTATTTCAGGAGTTGAAGTAGTTACTTTAATATTTGGTACATTTTTATCTTTATTTACGATTACAATACGATAGTAATAATCTAAATTTGGAAGTATTGTTCCATTAATAGTATCAATATCATAGGCAATTAAATCTTTTAGAGATTGATCACCTTGATCTACTGGCGTTGAAGTATTTTGAACAGGAATTACCGGGCTCGAAAGAATAACTACTGGAATACTATAGTCATTTATTTTTATGTTAGAATTAATTTGTTCTTTTACATTATTTACATTAAAATATACAACTTTTGTATCGCCGTAACCCATATTGAATGATTCTTTAAAATTTATTTCAGGAAGTTCAACATCAACTGTTTGATCTTGATTAAATGCTTGAATATTTATGCTAAAACTATTTGAAGTATAAACATAACCTGGGCTAATGGATAGATAAGAACTATTTGTTTGAACAATTGTAAAATTTGTTATTATTGGTGCTTCACTTTGTGTAGAACCTTCCCAGTATTTAGTGTTCTCAATTCGGAGGGAATATTCACCAGGTTCTTTTGGAAGAACTGCATAGAAATGATATTTATTATCGTATTTTATTAAATTTGATTGCACTGGGCTTGAATGAGCTGCATTTTTTGAATAGATAAGAACGTTGGATAACTTAAGAGTATCTATGAATGCATTAGGAATCTCGACCTGCATTGTTTCCATGGGTGCATAGGAAGATTTTGAAATTGGAATATCAAATGAACTAATAAAAGATAAAGATAAAACTAATACTAAAATTGATAAAAATACAAACTCTCTTTTCATAAACACATTAGAAAAAGGGTATTAATAAAGATTATGATGGGGGAGTTTTTGAGGAGTAAAAATCTTTCTATTGGCAATAGAAACTATTGTCTATTGAGGATATAAGCTTTTTAGTATTTTCAAAGCGATTGAATGATCGAAGAGTTCAGAAAACAAGCTTGGGGGCGGGGGTGGCTTCCGCTCGTATAAAGAGGGTGGTTTCTAAATAATAGTTCAAGATATCAAAAAAACAATGTGCCACCCACACTTAAAAGTGTGGGTTTGATTGGCACTTGTTTTTAGGATGATCCAAAACTTAAACCAGTCCCCAGCTACATCCACACCATAAATGGTGTGGTTTAAGTTTATGGACATTAAGAAATTCGATTAAGCTTTAATTTTTCCTTTTGCAAAAATTTTACAAAGGTAGTTTATTCCTTTTATTGCTACAAAAAGTATTACTAAAGGTATAATTAAATTAAGAATTAGAATTTCATAAAATAATCCAGGGTTTTTATCGCTATAAAAATAAGTAGTACCATAACCAGGACCACCTTCACCAACTAGCCTTTGATATCCCTTAAAATAATCATTTGCAGTTTGAATATAAAAAGCGATGCAAAATAGAATAAATAAAGAAATGGAGACAATTCTAAAATAATAAATCCAGTTTTTCTTTTCCATGGTAATTATATTCTGACGAGGTTTATAAATTTTTGCAGAAGTTAGAAAATTACGAAACCCCTCAGCCATCTAGGGGCGGGAAAAAGAATAAAAAAAATAAAAAGATTATTGTTTTCCCATATCTCGAAGTTTCTTTAAAGTATCGTCGAGTTCTTTTTCTTTTGGAAAGGGTCTTGGCTGCTGATTTGGCGGATATCTATTCATAGGCATTGGACCTCTCGAAGGCATCATTCCTGGAACTATTCGTCCTGGTCTGAATGGAAATTGCATAGGTCTTGCTCCAGGTGGCATTTGTCTTGGTGGTTGCATTGGTGCAGAGGATTTTGAAAATTTATTTTTAAATTTAAACCACCACATTTTAACTTGATCTCTGAAGATAATTGCTAATACTAATAAAATAATGAGTATAACTAAAAGCCATATCCACCAGCTACTGGATTTTGTAGCTACAGCTTTAGGAGAGCAACATACAGCCCCTCTATCGGCAGCACAAGCAAAACCAGATTCTTCCTGTTGAGTATTATCGCATTGAATCATACAAGTATAACTTTGTTTTTCACATTCACTTAAATCTGCTGGAGCAGGAATAGCTTCGCAAGTTGATAAACAGCAAGAAGTTGTGCCTAGTGCTGAAGTAACTTCTCCAGTGCATCTTTGATCAGAAGAACATTTTACTCCGCCCTTATCTGAACAGGTTTGGTCAGCTATTGGAGATTTACTGCAACAAATTGTTCCAAAATTTGAACAACCATAGGGCTGTTGTGTTCCTTTATTATTTTCACATGAAGTTGAGGTTATACAAGAATATCCAGAAGAGCTATAATCTGAACAAGTTTTTGCTCCAACTACGGTTCGTGCAGGTTTGGGGTCAAGAACATAAAGCAAAAATGCAGTATCTCTAATATTATTTCCGTTCCAACATCCTTCTCTTGTCTGAACTGATTCTTGAAGAAGATAATTTTTAGCGTTTGTTGCCTGTTCTGATGAAGAAGTTCCTAATTTCATAAGTGCAACAGCAGTATCATAATATAGTCGACTGGTATCTGAAATCTTCCAGTAGCCCTGTCTTGATTGAGCATTGGCAAGTTCAGTAAGATATTCATTATAATCAGTTAGCATATATAAGAATGAAGAAGGAAGATATCTTTCGTTATCAGAAGCAAGGGTAATTAAATAAGGAAGAACATTATCGTGAAAAGTTGAATCTTTTTTTTCTACTGCTAATGAAGCCCATAGACTTCCTTCATAGTTACAGGAAGTTCCTTGTTTAAAGCAAAGTGAATTAATTCTTAGGGTAATTAATCCATTTTGAGCTTGAGATTGTGTTGAGGAAGTTATATAATAAGTTGGAGAGGCTGCTGTTTTTCTTTTATAGGTAGGAGCAACTAAGAAATCAGTATTACAAGAAATATCAAAATCTTTGCCGTAGCATTTTGAATCTACTTCAAGCCAGCCATTAGTGGATACTCGTAAACAGCTTCCCGCACTTCCCGTTACCATTTTATTTTCATCGATATTTACTGTTTTAGCTACGCCATCATAGGTTATTGTGCATTTAGAACTATTATCTGTTTCAATTTGTATATACCAAGTTAAATCCGTTGGAGCCATTGTCTGATTTGTCAACCAATTTTTTATTTCGTTGGTGTCTTTTCCAAGATTGTCATAGGCAAGAAGAACTTGAGCAGTATCTTTTAATGTGCAGCCGCCCTTTGGCCAGCATTCGGCACTATCACTTTTTAAATCATTTATTTTAGTAACTAATTTGCTTTGAATATCTCCATTATATCCTAAAGCTAGAAGAGAAAAAGCAAGTTCCTCAACGGTCTTTGTTTCATCTATTTTGGCATTAACTTGAGTTTCTAGACAAGAATAAGCTGCAGCAGTCGTCCCTTTTGTTGAAGCTGTTATATTTGTTGCAGTTTCATTGGCTGCAGAAATAAATGCAATTAAAAATAAACTAAGGATTAAAAATGAACCCACTACTAACGACACTCTTTTTTTACTCATGACAAAGACCTCCAGCAGGTCTCTTGACATCCAGCAACCCAAGAACTTTCTCGCAAGCCCACTCCCTTACTTCTGGAACAAATTCCGTGAACTTGCTCGCCTGCGGTGTTCTTCTTATCTCCTGCACCCTTTTCATGAAATCATTAGGATTAACGCATTTAAAAACATTACGAGTAATGTTTTTAAGAGGAGCTTCGAACTACCGAACTGAAAACTCACTAATCTAGATAGATAATTGTACGGGGGCTGTGGAGGTTTGTTTTGTTCAGAAGCGAGGGTTTAAGAGTTTAGCAGATATTAATCAAAGTATTATCAGCATAAATCTTTCTTACAATCTTTCTCCTTAATTTAAAAGAATTTGCCCATTTTGCATAAGCATTCCAGCCTTGAAAGCTTTCAAAAAACTTTTCTTTGCTCATTAAACCTTGCTTAAACATTTCAATTTTTTGCCTCATATTCCTAATATTTCTTTTTCTAAGAAGCCTGAAATAATAAAAGTTTCTAAAGCCTACAAAATCAACGCCCTGCGAAAGCAAAACAATTTTTGATTTATTTGGGTGAAGCTCAATTTTTAGCTCTTGTTTTAAAAATTCATCAATTTGTCTTTTCCAATTTTCAAGTTGCTTTATATTTTCATGCAAAATAATAAAATCATCAACATATCTAATGTAATGTTTTATCTCCAACTTATGTTTAACAAAATAATCTAGCTCATTAAGATAAACATTGGCAAAGAACTGGGATGTTAAATTGCCTAGGGGCATACCTGTTTTATCCTTCTTAGAATCAAAATTATTCAGAATCTTCAGGATAAGCCAAATAATGCTTTCATCAGTTATTTTCCTTTTTATAATCTTTAATAAAACATCATGACTGACAGTTTGAAAATAGTGTTTTATATCTGCCTTCAATACGAAACACTTGCGAGTATTATTTCTGCCGACTTTTCTTTTAAATTTGTCAAATCTTTTAATAGCAAAAATTCCTCCCTTATTTATTCTATTCGCACAAGAGTCATAGATAAAACTCTTATCAAAGATAGGTTCAATAATATTTACAATAGCATGATGAACAATTCTGTCTTTAAAAGCAGATTTAGAAATTATGCGAGTCTTAGGGTCTCGCAGAATAAAAGTTACAAGAGGTTTGGGTGAGTAAGTCAGAGTTTCAAGTTCTCTATTTAAATTAAGGATGTTCTTTACAAGACTTTTATTAAATTCAATAACACAGGGTCTTTTTGTTTTTCCTTTTTTAGCTTTTTTCCAAGCCAAGTATAAATTACCTACTGAAATAATTTTAGAATAATTCGGACTTAGTGTTTTCATTTTTGTAATATAGATACTTATTGAATAATATATCCTGAAGCCTGAACTATTCCGAGCCCAGCATTGTGATTATCTGGATTCCTGTTGCAATTGAGGTTAGCCCTGTCAGAATTGGCATTGAACCTCGCGACAGTATGTAGCAATTTCATTGTTTCAGTCACCAAAGCTTCTCGCAAGTCGCTTTTGTATTTTATGGCTTAAATCAAATAAAAATGCTCTAATGAAACTGCATGTAGTCCAAAAGAAACTTCTAACTTTTTAATATAAAGTCAATTGAAGTCCTTAGCTTCAGGACAAAATTACTTATTTAAGTGCATTTATAAGAATTTTCATAGTAGAATAGTCAAGAGTTATATTTTAAAACCTTGTCTTTTCATTTCTTCTATTTTTGGGTCTCTAGTAATTCGGTCTATAAATTTAGAAAATTGAGATTTCGCATTTTTCGCACGGTCTTCGCCCATTGCGATGGGCTCGACATAACGTACCCCGAGCCCAGCATCGCGATCATCTGGATACCCGTCACAATCGAGGTCAGCCCTGCCAGAATCGGCACTGAACCCCGCGACAGCTCCGTCTCGAGGATACCAGTAATATAAATCTCCTTTAGCTACCTTGGGTTCTGGCAAACCTTGTTTTGTAGAATCATCCAACCAAAATTCTAGGTTTATTCCGGGGATTTTATCTTCAGTTAAATACTCTTCTAGTTCATCAGATTTTTGAACAATACTTCCTTTACTGTCAAAAGTGTGATAAGCAACATACATTCCATTTTTCTCTTCAAACTTAGCATCAAGCCATTCTGCCCTATAAGGCCCTCGAACAGTGTAAATTTCGTCAAGTATTTTTTCTGCATTTTTTAATTTAGATTTTCCATCTTTACTTCTCAAATATTTTAAAAGTTCAACAAATTCTGGAATAGTCGGCATTCTTCTGCCTTCTTTATGCAGAATTTTCTGAGTTTGATTCCAATCTTTATCTTGCAAGTATCTATTTTCAGAAAGATATAATCCAAGTGACGGAACAAAAACATAATCTTTTTTTGGCTCGGCAGACTCTGGCATTCTTATTATTTTTTCTGCTTGTTCTTCTTCCTGAACTTCTTGTTTAGGCTCATTTTTCTTTCTAAGAGCTTCTGCTCTTTCTGCTTCTATTCTTTTATTTCTTCGCTCAGCTATTTGCTTGAAGTAGTCCATGTCGAGTGATTGAAAGTTTTGGTTTGTCATTTTGTTTTTGGTTTTTTATCTCCTTGCTTAAATTTATAATATCCTGAAACAAAGTTTACCATTATTTTGCTTAAATCTTCATCGCCTTTTACATAGTATACTGGAACTCCTTGATTTTCAAGATATTGTGAAAATCCTGTTCTTCCGCCTATTTGTATATGTGCGAAGTCGCATTCTGTTAATTTCTTTTCAATTCCTTGCTTGGCTCTTTCACTTAGAGAGCATTCTCCATCAGATATTGATAGAACTAAAGCACCTTTATCCAGCTCTTTCTCTAATTTTTCAATGTCAAAAGTAGTTCCGCCACTCGGAGCTACAAGCAAAGATTTAGCAACATTTTTATAAAATCCTTTTTCTGTTTGCTCTCCAGAAAATCCTAAAGCAACTGCTTGAACATAATGTGCAATTCCCTGTCTTTCTAAGAAATTATCAATTCCAAAATATCCTTTTAATGCAAAGTGATACTTGCTATTATCCCCCCAGGGAATAAATGAAGTATCACCTATACCCGTCCCATCGGCACTTTCTGCCATGCTTCCGCTTCTGTCCATTTTTACAATTTTTAGTTTTGAAAAGTTTGTTTTATGAATTTTGTAGCTTACTGGAAATTCAATGTTATGCCTTGCTGTTCTTATCCCTAAACTTCCATCTTGTTTAAATCCCAGCCCCTTAAATCTTAATTTTCGGTCATTCTCATTTAAGAATCTTCTTCCAAAATGAACTAAAGGCATCCCTTGGCTTTCAGAGTATTCTGTTGTATCAACTCGAATTTCTTTTGAAATTGCTCGGTATAAATCATAAAGTTGTTCTTTGCTTTCTCTATGCAAAGCAGGTCCTTTTCCTTCTTCATATCTTTTCTTAGCTATTTCTTGTTTTGCCTGAGGAGTTTTCATTTCTTTATCAAAAGGATTATGCTCATCAGAGTTTTCGTCAGCGTCATCCGAAGAGCCGAAAAGTTTTTCTTCAGGAATATCTTCTAAGAGTTCAGCAGTGTTCTTAGCGAAAGAGTAAGCTAGTGCTTGCCAAAGTTCTTTTCTTTTTGTTAAGTCTCTTGTGAATAATGTTTCAAAAACAGGTTTTTCATGAAGTCTTACTGTATGCTCTAAATCTAATTCCTGTTTAACATCTCCTAAAAATCCCTGAACAGCTGTTTTTATTTCAGGAGAATCTTGAAAAAATCTTTTAACTAAAGAGTAAGACTTTACTTCGCTTCCTAAAAATAAATTTGCTTTTACAAATGCTTCATAAAAAGGATTGAATTTTCCATTTTGGCTTTTCGTCAAGCCTTGATTATTCCAAAATAAGCTTTGTCCTGCAAAATCACTTTTTGTTCTGCAATTAACATTATCTAAAATATCTTCAAAAGCATTAGTAACGTATGTTGCTTGATTTTGCTTTCCTGTTCGTTCTAATCCTCTAAAAATCGATTCTTTAATTGCATCATGCATCTGAATTGAATAAGGGCATCCTCTTAATGTTCCAACTGTGTTTTCTCTATGTCCTGTTTCATGGTCTATTAAGTCTTCTCCGATTTTCATTTCAGGGTCCTTTATTCCTGTTTTCGTAATGAAATATTGAGTTTGAGCATCAGGAGCTAAATCTAGTTTTCTGCCATAATCAATTTCTATTCTTTTCCAGTCAGGAGTTATGCTTGCGGAAATATTGGCATTATCTAAAAGAGAAACTTCTAAACCAGTTCCAACTAATCCTATTTGATTTTTTCTTTCTCTTAATGTCTTTTGTATTTGTTCTAGTTTTTTTGTTTCCATTTTAATTCTCCTTAATTTTTTTGCGCATGCTTCGGAGCTTCGCTCCTCGCAAGACGTACCCCGAGCCCAGCACTGCGATTACCTGGATTCCCGTAGCAACTGAGGTTAGCCCTGCCAGAATAGGCATTGAACCACGCGACAGAGTTATTATCATTCCCAGGTGCCCAATAGTAAAGA
>CAYIVX010000012.1:0-22924 GCA_964366925.1 Candidatus Woesearchaeota archaeon
TGAACTAAATAAGGTCCAGCCTGGATTGTAAGAAGGGTTCCAAGAATATTTGAAGAAGATGTTAAAGAATAGTCATAGAAATCATCCATAGTTATATTCAAACTTTCAGTAAGGGGTGTAGCTAGTTCGTTGTATGTTGCATTTACTAAAACATTTCTATTACTATTTGCAGAAATAACATAAATAGGGGTAAGTGCAGCATCAGTTCCATCAAAATAAATTCTTTTATTTGCAAGATTTTGGGATAATTTAAATGTTAGTGAACAATTATTTGTATTATATTGAACATCTCCTGTGTTATAAATAGTAAAATTAGCAATATATTTAGTTGTAGAGAATCCTGCCAAACTTCCAAAATTTCCAGTAGCAGGTCCACTGTTACTATAATTCCAGGTGCAATCCCAGAAAACAGAAAGATTAACAATACTGAAATTAGTCAAAACTCCTACAGTATCATTGGCAATAATCATATAACTTAAGTTATGCTCATAAGCCCAAGTAGGAATACTAGCATTAAAAATAGTTGATGGACTTAAAGAATTGGTTGTATTATAAATTTGAGTCTGATTTAACATCCTTGTGGAATTGGCTTCAGCCCAAGTAGCAGTAGAATTCTTCCATTTTAAGATAACCGATTCCAAATTATAATCTATGTCTGAAACATTTGCAGTAACAACAATTTCTACTCCTGGATCGAGAGTATCATTAACATTTGGAGAATTTGTCACAGAGTTAAAAGAAGGTCCTGAATTTCCTCTTATAACTCTTGTTTCAGTTGTATTTGTATTTCCTGCTAAGTCGGTGATTGTAATATTATAATAATAAGAACTCCCCGATAATAATCCTGTTTGATTATAGCTAAAAACCCACATACTATTTCCCGAGTTAGTAACATTTACATTAGTATAGTTAAAAACCCGAACAGTTCCATTCCAGTTATAAGTTACATTTGCCAGATTAGTTTCATTAATACTTACATTTAAAATAAAATTATTTGTTCTTGCCGTATTATTATTTGGCGTAGGAGAAACAAAATCAACCAATGGAACTGTTAAATCAATTATCAAGGTATTATTTCCCGTATTATATGAATTTCCAGCCAAATCAAAAATATGATAGAACCAATTGTAAATCCCTTCAACTAGATTTACAACAATTCCAACCACAGTAGTTGTTGTTCCTTGGACAAAGGTTACTGTTTGATTATAAGTTCCATTAATATATAAGCTAGCATTTTTTATTCCCGAACTTTCATCAGTGATATTAACAGTTAGATTTTGCGTAGCATTATTCGAATAGCTATTATTCGCAGGCAAAGTTAAATTTGCAGTAGGATTAGTAAAATCCTGAATAGTTATATTCGAAGAATTTAGTCCAGAACTAGAATATAAACTTCCATCCCAAGCTAAAACTGAGCAAGTCCAATTTTGATTCCAGCTTGCATTTCTGCCAATAACAGTTGAAACTAAATTTAGTGTTCCTGAAGTATAGGGTCCAGACCTGCCACTTAAGCTAGGAACGAGTACTGAATTATTATACCAACTATAATTAGCATAAACACTATCTAAATTTATATCAGTAATATTTGCATAACAAGTAATATTTTGTGAAGTTTCATTTGAATTTATATTTGTTGAATTTAATATTACAGTTATTACAGTTGGAGCACTATTAATTCCCACCACACTATGATTAAGTAAGTAAGGCGAGCTTGCAGAATTATTTGTATAAAAATTTGTTTTGAATTGCATAAATTTTCCGAGAGAAAGATTATAACTAACACTATCATTAACAGTAATTGGAGAACTCCAATCACTCCAATCAGAAATATGATAACTTCCGAGAGTGTAAAGGTTATAGACTTCTGTTGCATTGAGAGAACGATTGTACATTCTAAATTCATCCATGCTTCCACCATAATAGCTATCAAACCACCCATTAACACCTCTTCTCCCTAAAGTTACATTAGCAGAAGAAGGTGCTGTGCCTGCAGTAAAAGCATTAAGCATAAGAGCTTGTACATCATATATTCCATCTACATATAGGATACCATATGTCCCATTGTAAGAAAGAGTAAGCATATGCCAAAGACCATCATTAACTTTATGAGTAGAAGTGCTTATTCCATAACCCGCAGCAGGGTCGCCATATGTATAAACAGTAGGAACCCCCACTGTCCAAATTCCTATATCGAACTGCAAGCCATGCCCCCTATTAGCATTATCTCCAGTATAATTACCCCAACTAACAAGAGTATCATCTGCCGTAGTTGTTGTAGATACCCAAAGATTTACTGTAAAATTACTTGCCCCTAATGGACTAGGATAACTTACTGATACCCAATCATTAACATTATCAAAAGTTAAAGCATTTCCAACCGTTCCATTCGGTGTGAGTGTAGGACAAGCTGTTCCTGAACAAGTCCCATTATATCTTCCAGTTTCATCTTTAAAGAAAGTTGCACTTTCTCCTGTTCCATTATTTAATCCCCAAACTCCAACGAGTCCAGAATCAGAAATATTATAACTATTTCCAGTTCTTGTTTGTAAAGTTAGATTAGTATTTGCATGCTGAGATAATCCTGCATCATAAAGCTGATCTATTTCACTAAGTGAAAGAGTTTTATTATAAACTGCAATTTCATCAAGTACTCCCCCAAAATTTCTAGCAGCCCAAGAACCCTTACCAAGGAAAAATGCACTCACCGCAAAACTTGAACTCATAGTAGCATATGTTGTAGACAGGGTACTTAATTTATTTTTGTATATTGCAGTCTTAGTACCATTAGTAGTAACAATTACGATATGATACCATTGACCAAGACTAATAGCACCATTTTGGTTAGAGCGATAATCAGTTGTACAGGAATATCCGTAACTTATAATCCCGTCAGCTTCAGCATAATTATTAAAATTAAAACTGGAAGTGGTAGAACTACACCCCTCTGCCCCAATTGGACCAGCTATTGTAAAAACTTCATTATTCCCCGAACCCCAAGTATTTAATTTAACCCAAAAAGAAATAGACCAATTACCCGCAGCAGCAACATTTCCAATATTTATTGAATCTCCCTGAGCAAGAGATATTGCATTCGAAGAAAGACCTGTGACATTAGCCGTGCCAGAAGGTGCCCCATTATGAAGTCCCTTAGCATCAGCATAAACATTAGAAGATACTGATTGATCAAATGGCCAATATCCAGCCAAATTAGAATCACTCAAATTAATTCCAAAATTGTTTACAATCCCGCTTCTGGCAGAATAAGTATCTGCTATCCCCAACGTCAAATTCCAAGAAACAGAAGAAGAATTATAAAATACTAAACTTGAAAAGTCCCCTGCAGTAAAATTATATCCAGAACTATTAGCTAATAAAGATATTCCAAAATTTTGAGTTAAATTTGTTTGATTAAAAAATACTGCATTATTACTATCAGTATAAACAACACTATAACCTACTGCACCAATAAAAACAGCGAGGGCTAATATTGCTACTGCGAATAAAATTAATCTCTCAAATTTTCTCATCGTTTCTTTTTTTCCTCGTAAGTTTTAATTAATTCTAGAATTATTTCATCAAAAGTATGTTTTCTTACAAAGTCCAGACTCTCTAATTTAGTCTTTGTTTCTGCATCAATTCTTATAGTTGTAGACTTTGTAGTCATTATCTGCTTTGTAGTCATTATATATGTTATATACATTATAACTTAAATATACATTGTAGATTAAAAGAATTTTGGCTATTTAAATCTTCTCCTGCTAAAGTCTAAATAGAAACCTTTATATATCTGGTAAGACACGTCTTACTATGGCAAATATAGACATTACTACTTTAAGCTCTAAAGGGCAAATTGTTATCCCTCTTAGCATGAGGCAGGGGATAAATGAAGGAGATAAAATGGTTATAATCCGAAATGGCAATCAGATAATTTTGAAAAAAACAGATGCTTTCTCTAAAAATTTAGAAGAAGATTTAGAATTTGCAAGAAGAACTGAAGAAGCTTGGAAGAAATATGATGAGGGCAAATTTATATCTAAATCTAAGGAAGATTTTCTTAAAGAACTTTCTAAAATATAAAATTCAAAATGCCTAAGGTAGATTATGACCATGAATTTCTTAAACTATTAGGTAAAATTGATAATTCTTTAAAAGAAAAAATAAAGAAGCAAATAGTAAAAATCATTGAAAATCCTGAAACAGGAAAACCCATGAGATATAATCGAAAAGATACAAGAGAAGTTTATATTTCTCCCTTCAGACTTTCTTATACTTATCTCAAACATGAAGATAAAATTATCTTTTTTAATTTATATCACAAAGATGAACAATAAATTTTAATGCTCGCCCTTCTCATTTTTTGCTTCGCATAATTAAGATATTAATAAATAATACTTAAAAAATTAATAAAATTATTCAGATATTCTAAACTTATTCTACTTGAAACTTCCGCCATGAAACTTGGGAATTATTAAATTAGTTCTCGTTAATAAACAAAGTCTAACTATCTAATAAAAAACTAATATCTAAAAATAGATAAAAAAAATAAAAAATCCAGAAAACAATTATATTTTCTGGCTCTTCAAAACAAGTATGCATCCAAAATATAAATTTTGGAATGCCCCGAAAACAAGTATGTTTTCGATGTTTTGAAGATAAAAAAAGGCAGTAAAGCCTTTTGACGATTAGCTAAAAGCTAGATTAAAAGATTAATTAAAATCTTTCTGGTCTTGGCATTTTAGAGTAACAGTCTCTGCAGTATACTGGCTTTCCTTCTGTAGGTTTGAATGGCACTTCGCATTCTTTCTTACATTTTGAGCAAACAGCTTTATGCATTTCTCTTGGTCCGAAATTATTACTTCCGAATCTGTTGTTATTGAATCCCATGTTTCGTTATATTTTTCCTCCGATTGTATTTATTTGTGTAATAACTTTTGCGTTTCTAAATACTATAAGAAATCTCGATATTTCCATAAATCGTTAGATTTTGGAAAGCCAGAAAATTTTTAATTTTCTGGATGTGTATATTATTGATACTTATGTACTAATAATATGTCTAAGAGGGGGCTTATAAAACTATGCCTTTTGGATTTTTGTAATGTCTGATAATGTAATTCTTTTTTAGATTACATTAATTTATAATCTCCTTTTCTATGAAATATTATGACAAACCATTCAAAACTTTCTCAGAACGATAGACGTCTTAAAAGAATAAACTCCGACGCAAGAAAAATAGCGAATAAGCGTGGCAAAAAAGAGCTAGAAGAATCAGAAAAAAATGAAACTCAGATGAAATTCTAAACTATTCTATTAAAACATTATATCTTTTCCACAAGAATTAAGCTTTTATATGCAATTTAGCTAACTTTTTCATGGGTTTATTTAATTTTTTCAAAAAAGAGAAGGATATTGATCCGCGAGATGTAGATTATATGACTTATGCCGAGAATTTTGAAAAAACAGGCGATTTTGTTTCAGCCATAGGTGAATATGAGAAAATAATCCAATTTGTCTATGCTGAGAAAGAAGCGAAATATTATAGGCACATAACTAAAAAAATAGTTAATTGTTACATTAAACTGGGCGATTATGAAAAAGTTTCTGAAATGTGGCCTCAACAATATGATCCTCTAGATTATGATGCGAAAGAAATGTATGAACTAATAAAAATTCTTGAATCAGCTCAAAAATTCGATTTAGTTATAATGATTTATAATCAAGCAGGTAAAAAACTTCTAAGAAATAAAGTAGAATTTTTTATAAGACAAAAGAAAATTCCAGAGGCAAATGAGCTCATGAATGAGCTTTTAGCTTCGGTTACAGAATCCCAACAGGGAATTCAAGAGCTTTGGATGGAAAAAGCAAAACTTTGTTTAAGTCTGCAAAAATGGGATGAAGCTTGCAAATATCTTAACAAATTAATAGAAAGAACTCCTCGAGATTTGGAAGCAAGAAAGCTTAAAGATTTCTGCATGAAGCAAGTAAGAATGAGCTGAGTTATATTTTTATATTCACCAAATAATTAGTTTTATGACAAAAGTATATTTCTCTAAGGATATAGAAAAAATTTTAAAAAATATAGATTTTTCAAAGTTAGGAAAACGAGTTGCTATAAAAGTTCATTTTGGGGAAATTGGTTGTAATACTTATATTAATCCCCTAATAGTAAAAAAAGTTTATGATAAAATAAAGAGCCCAGGGCAAGAAGCTACTCTTGTTGAATGTAACGTTCTCTATAGGGGAAGCAGAACAAATAGTAAAGACCATATTGCAACAGCAAAAGCTCATGGCTTTGATTTTGCTCCAATCGATATTTTAGATGGAGAAGATGGTTCCGAGTATATTGAAATTAATGGATGCAAGATAGGAAAGGGAATAAAAAAATATGATTCCCTAATAGTTTTAAGTCATTTTAAAGGGCATGAAATGGCGGGTTTTGGCGGAGCTATAAAAAATCTAGGAATGGGCTTGGGAAGTAGAGCAGGAAAACTTCATATGCATTCAAATGTTCATCCAACAATTTCTGAAGCATGTATTGGGTGTGGCGAATGTATGAAATATTGTAACGCAAATGCGATAAAAATGAAAGCCGGCAAAGCAAAAATTATAGATAATAAATGCATGGGCTGTGCCATGTGCATAGCTGTTTGTCCAAATAAAGCAGTTAATATTCCCTGGGGAAGTGAAACCAATGAAGAACTGCAGAAAAAAATAGCAGAATATGCCAAAGCAGTGCTTACTCTTTTTCCAAAAGCAATTTTTATAAATGTTCTTGAGAAAATAACAAAAGAATGTGATTGCTTCGGCATTATCCAAGAACCTATGATGTCTGATGTGGGGATAATATTTTCGGAAGATATTGTTGCAGTAGATAAAGCCAGTTTAGATTTAGCAAACGAATTCTCCAGGGGGGAATTTAATAAGATTAATGAAACTGATAAAAATATGCAGATTTCTATAGCAGAGAATCTGGGTTTAGGAACAAGCGACTATGGCCTAGTTAGTCTTTAATGGCTGAAACAAACCCACAAACTATTTATTCAGATAGGACACTGTTTTTTTATATTCTCTATCACCAATTTATTTTTAAATGAAAAATAACCGTTTTTAATATGATTCTTTTAGAAGAACAAAAGAAAAGAATTAGAGAACTCTATGCTAAGCATGGGCTAGATGGCTCTGCTTCTTACGAGGAGTTTAGGCGGAATTATAAACAAATTTCACCTGTCGATTTTTTTGAATATTGGAGACGTTGTAAATCTGGATTCAAACAAACCAAAACAAGAACACTGATTAAGAGAACCCTCGAGTCCAGTTATTGCCTAAGTATAGACCCCTGTGTAATAAGATAATTCTATCCAATAACCCAATCTCTTTTAGCCAATTTCTGTTTAGATTCCAACATATTCATTGCTCTATCTAAACTTCTAAATCTCATGGTTTGTTCATAACTAACTTCCTTAGGAGAAAAGTTTTCAAAACCTTCTTTGCCAATTTCCATATTAACCACATAGTAAGCTTTAATCATCTTAAAACCCCTGTCTGTTTTCATTTCTTGAGGAACTTTTCTAATTCTAAAATCACTTTGCCCACCATCAGCAATTTTTCGAACCATAATAGTATGCCCTGCTTCAATAAATTTATTCAATTTATCTAGGGCAATTTTTCCACCAAGATTTACAAGTTTTTTATTAGAGCTTTTGTCTATTAAGTATATTTTCATGTTTGTTTTCTCTGAAAACGAATAGTCTGGAAATTAAGAATTTCCCGAATATCAAAAATCTTGTATGCTCAATCCGAAGTCTTCAAAACTTATGTTTTGAACGTCTGAAAAATGCTTATGCATTTTTTGGACCCAGAAAATCCTTGATTTTCTGCGAATTAGGAAATATTTATTTCCTAAGGATTAGTTGATTTTTGATTTAGTTGTTTTCTCTGTTTTAATATTGTAAATTGAGTTTTTAAGATGTTTGGAAAGTAATATTGTCCATTTATGAAATATAGTTTCAATATTGGATTTATTTAAAAACAAAAATCACCTTCATATCCTATGGGATCAAAAGAGGTCATAATAAACTATCCTCAAGAAAGATTTATTTCCCTCATGTGTGAATCTCAAATAGGGGATTTTGAAGAATCTGGTTGGGTAGCTCATGCAGTTCTTAAAAATTTAAAAAATTCATCGGACTTAATTCCTTCTGTTGCATTTCATAGTGGTTTTGATCTTGCTTCTAAATGTCTCGTCTGTCTGGGTTTTTTTCCAGAATATATGAAACATTTAACAGATAAACATGGCTATCCCTCTCCTGAATTTTATGCAAGTGTGGGAAAAAATATTTTTATTCAAGAAGGACGAAAGGATATCTCCACTCATTTTGAAAATTGGACTGGATTCTTTCATGAACGATTTAAAGTTGAATTAAAAAAACAAGAAGGCATTATTACTCCAATTGTTTATGAACGAGTTCGTGAACATACTGTTTATTCTGACCATCGCCAATGGAAACACCCCGGTCAACTTCAAAGCAGATATAAATTGGGAGATTTATGCAAAAATTCTCCTAACTAATTTAGTTTAGAAATAAATATTTATCTAAACCAAACACATATTTCTTTTATTGTAGCTAAGTAAATTGGTCTAGGTCTATGTTCTTCGCAATTTTTCACGAATTCTGTTTTTATTTCTTTTATGCCTCTTTTTTTAAATGAAGTATCCTCTAATGAACTTTTGATTTCTGCAAAACAGTCAGGATTTCTCAATGCTTCCCTTCCTAACATTATTCCTTTTATATTTGCTTTATTTTCAGGAGCAACGAGTTTCATTATTCTCTCAACATCCTCAGCATTTTTTATTCCGCCATTAATTATTAAGGGTAAATGATAGGAGGACAATTCATTAAGTAGGGAATAATCATAATCGCTTGATGAAGATTCCTGGGCATGTTTAAGATGAATAGTTACATTTGTGAAATTAGGATTATCTTTAGCTATTTTTTCTAGCTCCCTAAACAAGGTAAATATTTTTCTTTGTTTTACTTCGAACTCATTAAGCCCGAGTCGTAGTTTTAATCCAACCTTATACTTATTTTGTTTCAATAATTCTTTAATCAAGTTACTAACCTTGGTAGACCTTTTAATCAGTGCAGGTCCCTGCCCAATTCTTATTAGTTGAGGGGAAGGACATGAACAATTTAATTGAATTCCATAGACATTATCTTTTTCCGGATTTTTTTTAATTTCTTCATTCAATTTTTCAATAAACTTTGCAATTTCAGTTTCTTTAGAAGTAGATATCTGAATCCACTGTCTTTGTCCCTCTATGGGAAAAAGATCTATTTCTTCCCAGGTATTCGCCCGTTTAACCAGATTAGTCAAACTAAACATTCCGGTATATGAATCTGAAGCACCGCTGTACAATTTTCTAAATGCCCAACAGGTTACATTCTCCATTGAGGCCAAATGCATTTCCATAACTTATTAAGAAAATTTGCTTTATTTAATGTTTCGTTTAGACTATAATCTATCTTCCCATCTCTAGTCTATCTCCTAATGAGAGGGGTAGACCTGCATCCATTAATTGTAATCTGACTTGTTCGATATTATAATTTACTCTATGAAATTTTAATAATCGTTTTTCTGAATTATATGTCAGATAACAAGCCCGACTATCTCCATCCCTAGACTGACCCACCGAACCACAATTTATGACATAATAACATTCTTTATCTAAATCCGTAGTAAAATCTCCAAATGCATGAATTCCATGAACATTATCTAGGGTAGGATTAACTATATTTTTCTTCATACTATAACAACAAGGTGAATGCGTATGTCCAATAAAACAAATTTCTAATTTTTCTAAAATTTTAGGGGAGTCAATTTTAACAATTTTACAGAAGATTTTATCGAATGCTTCTCCTGGACCAATAACATAATCTAGATTAGGTTCTTTGAATAGGGATCCGTGTGATAAAGTAAAATTATCTCTTACCTCAATTAATTTTAAATTTCTTAAATAATGCTTATCCTCTTCAGAAATATTTTTGCACGTCCACTTTCCAGATTCTTTTGCTTCATCATTCCATCCGTCTGTTATTTCATATCTTCCACAAGCTAAATCATCATGGTTTCCACGCACACAAACCATATTTCGTTCTCTAACGAGGGAAATACATTCACTCGGCCTAGGGCCATATCCTACAATATCTCCCAAACAAAAGATATTTTCTATTTTTTCACCATTAGCTTTAGATTCCCCATCCATATCTCTCAAAACTGCTTCAAGTGCTAATTCATTACCATGGATATCAGACATAATTGCATAGTGTGTCATTTTATTACTCATAAATCCAGATAGAAATTATATTTAAGGATAATCAATATTGAGTGTATAGTTTAAACAAAATTAGAATTCATTATCTTTCATATTATCTTTTAAGAACTAATATTTATGGTGTTTTCTATTATTTCAATATGCCCAAATTCTTTAGCATCTCAAGTCTTTTATTATGTTCATCCTCAGAAATAGGTTCCTCAGGTTTTTGATTCTCTGCGTTTTGTTTTAACTCTTCACGCATCTTTCGCTCTTTATTCTTAATCTCGTTCATTCCAGCTCTTCGTCTTAAGGGTGCAACTGCCATGATTTTAATTAAATTGATTATTTAAAAATCTATCTTCCTCTAAATTCCTTCAAATATCTTTCAAGAACTACCTTTGCCCCGCTAGCAAGCTTAATTTTACTTTCAGGTTTCCAATAGGCAATATATTTTATTTCATGTTGAGCTTTTGGCATTCCTTCTGCTTCAACTAAAAATACTTTTGCATGATTTTGAATTAATTTTCCAGAATGAGCATGCCAAGGAAATCCAATGTAATTAAAGAGATATTTTATGCTTTTTGTTTTTAATCCTGTTTCTTCTTTTAGTTCACGTATGGTTGCTATTTTTCTACTTTCCCACCATTCTGCCCCCCCGCCAGGAAATATAAATATTTTGTCCCTTCCTGCAACTAGTAAAATTCCTTTTTTGGTTTCTACAATAGCAATACCTTTTCTACGTTTATGAACTGCCATATTTCTCCTTCAAATCTGTAATTATATTGTCATCAATTTTAAACGCACACATAACATGAGAAGGATACATTATACTTTTAGTCGATTCATTATGCCCATAGCCAAATCCATGAAGAATTTCATGAACTTCTATATCTGGATAAATTGTGCATCCTGCTGAATAGGTCGACGAGCTTATCCCATAAAAATTTATTTCGGCTTTAGCTATAAGATTCGGATAGTTTACATAGGTTAGATATCCTGAATCTCCTGAAACAGTATAGCCAGGTTCAGGGGCAGATTTATATTCTTTTCTACATAGAACAGCAATATCTACTTCTTTATTTTGCGAAGAGTTATTTAATCTCAAAAAACTAACATCGCCTTTTGTTTCATTTTCTATTTTTGCAAATCCTCTAATTAATCTATTTGCCTGATAGTCTGTGCAATTATAAATTTCATAAATTAAAGGCATGTGGCCCCAATGAAGCCCAACAGCATTTGGAAAACTATTCAAATTTAGATTTTTATCAGCTAGTGAGGTATTATTTTCGGGAATTATATTTGTAAAATTAGAATTAATAACAAAAATGATTATAATTATTGCAAGTATAGCACTTAATCCAATTGTTATTTTTCCCATATCAATTATAATTATTCTAAGATTAAAAATCTATTCTCTATGTTCTTTTACATATCCATAAACATCAAAAATTATTTTAAGTGGAATGAATAAAAGGAAGATAATTGATTGAGGGTTTCCACTGAGGATTACTGCCAAAGCACCAAGAATTAATGTAATTTGCATTAATATTATTCTTCTGTAGGGCAAAAGCATAAGGCTCCAAACGTCAAATTTTTCATTTTCTTTCAAAATTATAAAATTAGATATGAATGAAATAAGATGGCTTACAAAAAGAAATAAGGAATAAATAAATACACTTTTAAGACTAGTCAAGTAACTAGCAAGATTTATATTTTGAGCAAAATTATTTCCAAGCACCATTATAAAAATAAAATGTACAAATAAAAAAAGAGAATAATGCAAAATAAAAAAAGGTATTCCAATTAGTCTAGCTCGAATACCTTGAGAATAATCTTTTTCTGCCCTGGAGAAAAGCATACCTATAACAATAAAAAATCCAATGATAACACTTTCAGTCCAATAAACAAGAAGTATTGAAACTACATCGAGATTGGAATAAATAGCTTGGAAAAAAATCAAGAGATTAACTAAGATAAGCACTAGTAAAGAAAAGTTTAACTTAATTTTTGGATATTTCATGGGATGGGCAGTATTTAGAAGATTAAAAATCTATTCTTATTAGCTTCGCTAGCTATTTTAGTTTGGCTTATGCTCATTAATAAACCCCTCATAATTTTTTTAATCCTAAAACATGAGAAATTAATAACAAAACTTACTAAACTTAAAACTTTTGTTTCAGTTTAGTGACATTAATAAAATTTAAACTATCTTATCTAAAACAGGGTCATATTTCAAAACACTTTTTTTACCTTTGCTTAAAACTTCTAAACTAAAAAGAGGATAGTAATACAAGGTAATATTTATCAAAGTATTCTTAATAGACAACACATGTTTCTCAACTTCATCATTAATATGGAAAGTTTCTTCTGTTCGAAGTCTTTCGCGATAGCTTTTCTGCTTTAGTTTTTCAAGTCTTTCTGTAGATTCTCTAATCATTCTCTTAAGTATGCTAATATCCCGATCATAGAAGGTATGTTTAAGCTTGCTCTGCAGAAGCTTTATTCTTTCTTCACATCTTTCTACCTCTTCGTCTTTTTCTTTTATCTGTTTGTGATAGTGGTCTTTAACTCTATGAAGCTCTTTTTCTAATTTTATCTGTAGCAATGCCTTAATTGGTTTAATTTCTTGATTTACTTTATTTTTCAGATGATTTTCTGCAGTCTGATAATCTGTTTCCAGATTTATTTCTGAAATTTCTTCTTTATTTCCACTATGAATCTTGAATTTATCTAATTGTAGATTTAATATTTCTTTATTTTTAACTAAAAATCTTGTAGAAGATTGTTTTTTCTCATTAAGATATTGATAAACTGATAAAAATGAAAATTCTGATAAAAAATCAAAACCATTTTCCTTAACCCATAGAATTTTATATTTAGTTAAAGATTTATTTTTAGCCAGTTCTCTTAAATCTTGTTTTATATTTATTTTCTGAATACAAGTTTGTCCTTTATTTGCAAGATAATCTCTTATGGCCAGTAAAAAATAACTTCCTTGCATTATTAGTTCTGAATCTTTGATTTTATTGTGCAAGTTTATATCAAAAACAAATTTATAGGGTGCCTTTTTACCAACAAATTTCTCAAAATCAGGATGAACGTCAGAAATTATTAAAACTCCCTTTTCGTCACTGATTTTGTTATCTCTGAAGAATTCTAAAAGAAATTCTTTAGATTTATCTTTGGTATTATTGGGGTTTAATTTAACTTTCATGTTTGTTTTGTTCTCCTAGTTCGTTACAAAACGAACAATCAGAAAATCTTTGATTTTCTGAGTTTAAAAAACTCTTTAACACGAACCCGAAGGGCAGTCTGAGTTTTTTATTTTTTTCCATGTTGGTTTTATAATCTACTTTTTATCCAGCAGTTCCGAGGTATATTTTTTAGTTTGTTCATAATCTTTGATTCCTTTATTAATTTCCTTGCTAACCTTATCTACTTCACTTGCGAATCTATGAAGATTATTTTTAGAATCAAGGAATGCAGTCATAAGTTTTTCTTCAAATTTGCTTCCGCCAGAACTTCCGCTAGAATCCAGACCCATATTGAATAGGATTATTGGCAATTCACCCATAACTAGCCCAATACAGCACATTTTATTTATTATCAAATCAACAACATGCTCTTCCATTGTATTTTTTGTCGCAAGACTATGCACAAAAATATTTTTCTTCTGCCCGATTCTATCTAAACGTCCTATTCTTTGTTCTACTGCCATCGGATTCCAAGGGAGGTCATAATTTATTAGATTATTGCAGAATTGCAAGTTTAATCCTTCAGAACCTGTTTCAGTACTTACTAAAATTTGAGTTTTTTCTTTAAAATCATTAATCCTCTTAGATTTTTCCGTATTAGTTAATCCGCCCTGAAATTCAGTAAGCTTAAAATTCTGTTTTCGTAGAGTTTCCGCGATATATTTTAATGTAGCTGGATGTTTCGTATAGATAAGAATTTTTGTTCCTTTATTTGCATTGTTTATTTCATTAACTAACTCGACTAATTTCAATATTTTTGTGTCTTGAGGTATTTTCTTAAATTGTTCAACAAGTTTTTTAGCAATATCTCTTGTAGTTTCATGATACTTAGGATTTCCCACTAAATTTTCTAAAAATTCTATTGATGATTTAGAAGAGCTTGTTATTTTTGGCAGGATAGAATGTGCTGCAAGAACCGTATTAATCGGTTCTCCATTAAAATCAAAATAATGCACCATTAACATGTCAACAACTTCTTCATAACATCTCTTTTCGAGCCAATCTAAACTTATTGAATGAATTTTTGGGATTCTCTTCATGTAATGAATTCCAGGAGCTTCGTCTCTTCTTCTTCTAATCATAACCTCTGCTAATTTTCTTTTTAGTTCTCGTGGATTTAATGGCTGTCTTTCATTTCCATTTATAAGAAAATTCGAACGAAATTCACTAATAGTTCCCAAATGCCCGCGTCTAAGTAAAGAAAGTAAATTATATAATTCAATTAAATCATTTTGGAAAGGGGTAGCAGTAAGTAATAATAATCTTTTCTTCTGAAGTTTATCAACAAATTTCCATCTAAATGTTTTTTTATCTTTTAGTTTATGAGCCTCGTCAATTATTATTATATCCCAATAAATTTCATGAGCTTTTGAATGTTTGAATTCGTTTGTTTTAACATCAAAATTTTTAACTTTATCAATAGAAGCTATTGCTAGTTCAGTATGCTCCCACTCATGTTCCTTATTTATTTCTTTAAAATCTAAATTAAATTTGCTAGTTAGCTCATCTTTCCATTGATTAACTAGGGATGGGGGGGTTAAAATTAAAGCTCGCCTGACAAAACCCCTAACAATACATTCTTTCAAAACCATTCCAGCAGTGATTGTTTTTCCAAGTCCAACTTCATCTGCAAGTAAAGCTCTTCCGTCCAAATCTCGTAATATTTTTAATGCACCTTCCTGTTGATGTGGGAGGTTGTATGCAAGATTCTTTTTAATTAATGGATAAGAAATTAGTTCCTTTATTTCCGATTGTTTCGCAGCTTCTTCTGATTTTATTTTGAGATCTAAAATTTTTCTATCTTCAAAATATTTATTTTTTATCTTTGCTAGAATTTGTCCATCATCTTTTGGAAGATGTTCCACTATCTTAAGATTTTTATCAAAATATATTTTTTCATTAGCTACTGCCTCAGTTTTAGCTAAGGGGGTGATTTTTTTAGCATTCATCTTTTCGCCGAACGGAAAGATGGTTTTTAATTGTTTGCTTTTTGTTCTTCAAAACCCCTGCCACGGTTGAGCTTATATTTAATGACCAACTAAGAAAGGCAGAATAGGTTAGATTAGATTGTAACATTAATAAAATAATTCGTTAATCGCCGAAAGACCGAAAAATCCAATGGATTTTTATGGCCCCGAAAAACCTTGTTTTTCGCGGAATCCGCAACATTTATGTTGCGGTTGTTTTATTGCTAATTTCTTTCGGGGAATCGAGGAAATTAATAATTTCCTAGACCCTAAAATTCCTATGGAATTTTTTGGTCCGAAAAACAAGCACATTCAAATCACACCTTTTATGGTGTGGTGTGCATTGTTTTTCTGATAAACGAACTTGTGCAGTTTTTATGGATAATAAGATATAAATATACTTAAATTCTAAATTCTTTAAAGGAAAAGGAGAAAATGAATAAAATTCTTAAAATAATAACTATAACTTTTTCTATTTTTATTATTCTATTTTTAATTTCTGCATCTGTAATGTTTTTTAGAGGTTTTTGTCCGCCTCAAGGTCCTTGGCCAAATCCTCCTTGGTGTGAGTCAAATGCAAACGCAGAACCATGGGGCTACGGCGGAATTAGCAATAGTCCAGCAATTACGGGAAATAAAACAATCCAAGTTAATTTTACCCTTACAGTTCCCTACTGGACAACAGGAGATGTTTATCTGGGGATAGCAAATAATCCTGCCTATCTTAAAATGACGAAATATAATCAGATTATTTATACCTTAACTACATCCTTAAATGGCAGTTCTGAATATTACTATACTAATAATGGAAAAACCGAAATTTCCCCTATGAACAGAAAAATAATTTCTTCTAGAACTAATGATTATGTTCTAGATTGGCAAAACTCGGGGCAAGTTTCATCAAAACCATTTGCATCAGACTTTCAGAAAAGTTTTTACATTGGTGCCTGCTATAATTGTGATGTTTCCATAAGAAAAGGAAATTTTATTGAGCCAATGACTAAAGCCATGGATGAAATAAAAACAGAAGGTGCAAACTGGGTAAATTTTGTTCCTGCTTGGTTTATAGTTCCGGATTATAGGGGTAATGGATTAATGCCAATCTATGCTGAAAATTTTAAGGGAACAACTGGCTGGGTTGGTCCTACTATAAAAGATGAAGATTTAATTACTTTAATAAAAAATGCACACGAAAAAGGATTAAAGATTTATCTTGTTCCTCACGTTGCACCTGAAAACTGGGGTCCTGGAATAAAAGGCAAAGGAGATTTAGAGCCAAACAATCCTGACGAATTTTTTAAGAATTATACTGCATTCATAAACCACTATGCAGATATAGCTCAACAATATAATGTTGAAATGTTCGGCATTGGTAATGAAATGGATACTCTAACTCAGGAAGATTTACAACAAAATTCTCAAATAGATAAAACTGCTAAATGGCGTGAACTAATAAAGTCGGTTCGTCAGCATTACAAAGGAAAACTAACTTACAGTGTTTCTTGTATAACTGAAAGAAGATGTGGCCCTGAACTAATAAAATTCTGGGATGATTTGGATGTAATTGGTTGGGAATGGTATACTCCTATTGCAAATTCTACTCACGAAAGCATAGAGAGTATGAGGGTAAATGCCGATAGGATAGTTCAGACAAAAATGAAAGTTCTTTCAGAAAAATATAACAAGCCCATAGTTTTAACCGAGCTTGGTTGGGAAGCCTATTCAGGGGCCTGTGCCCATACTTACGCAGATAGCAGCGTTACCGCAAAAGTTTCTGACAGAAAAGAACAATCTAGTTGTTATGAAGCAATATTTCAGGCAATCCAAGGTCAGAGTTTTATTATTGGAACTCAAATTTGGACATGGGATGCAGGCTTGCCAACAACAAGTTTTGAATGGGTTAATAAAGATACTTCTGGAGAAATTCGCAATTCTATTACCGAAGATGAAATTGCAAAGTGGTTCAATAAATAAATTAAGATAGCTTTTTATATATCTCTTCAATTTAATTATTATGGCAATAAAAGCAATTCTATTTGATGTTGATAATACTCTAATTGATTTTTGGAAGATGAAAACAGAATCCTGTAAGGCTGCAATAGATGCAATGATTGCTGCGGGTCTTAAAATGTCTGAGAAAGAAGCATTAAAATTACTATATGAACTTTATGAGATTCATGGCATAGAATCTCAGAGAATATTTCAGCAATTCACAAAAAAAGTTTATGGAAAAGAAAATTATAAATTAATCTCTCATGGAGTTATTGCCTATAGAAAAATGCGAGAAAGTTATTTAGTTCCCTATCCCAAAGTTATTCCCACCCTAATTGAGTTAAAAAAAATGGGCTATAAACTTGCTATTGTTAGTGATGCACCAATAATGGAAGCTTGGATGAGACTTGCTGCACTTAAACTAGATGATTTTTTTGATGAAATAGTAACTAAAGCTGATGCAAGAAAACAGAAAACATCACCTGCACCCTTTAATGTTGCCCTGCGAAAATTAGGAATTAAATCTGCCGAAGCAATAATGATTGGCGATAGAATTACTAGAGATGTCAATACTGCTAAAAAAATAGGGTTGCATACTGTTTATGCTAGATATGGCGATGAAAATCCTCCAAAACCAGGTATGAGCGGAGCAGATTTCGAGATTTCCGATATTTCTGAAATACTAAATATTGTTAAGAAAATATAATCTATTTACTTCAGCTTAACTGCAGTTCCATAAGCCAAAATTTCGCTAGCTCCAGCCATAACCGTTGAAGAAGTAAAGTTCATACCTATTACTGCATCTGCACCCAAGTTAACTGCATCATTAATCATTCTATTAAATGCTTCTTCTCTAGCATCAGAGATTAATTGAGTGAATGTTTTTATTTCTCCGCCAACCATGCTTTTGAATCCAGCCATAATATCAATTCCCAAATTTCTAGAACGAATTGTATTTCCCTTTACTATTCCAAGAACCTTTGTTATTTTTCTTCCAGGAACATCAAATGCTGTTGTTGCGATTATCTTATTTCCCATATTTTAACTAATAATCTAATCTTTTTAAATCTGCCCAATGAATCCTGCTAATTCTCTTAGGCATACTGATGATTAACCTTCCTTTGAGATTGTAATTATTAAATAAATTTTTCTGCACAATCTAAAGATTATAATTTATGCAGAAAAATTAGCCCAGATTATCTTTATCTGTTCTTCTTAGGCTTATTTTTTATCTGTTCTATTACCCTTTCATCTTTTCTAAAGATTATTAACCCTATGCCTAAACCAATGAAAAAAATTGTTGGAAAAATTAGGGCAATATCTAAGAGAATTAAAATCAAACCAAGACCGATACTACCCATACCTGTAATAACCTTTATTTTTGACATATTTATAACCCTACTTAGAAGATTAAAAATCTATCTAAATGCTCTAACTAAACCATGTTCCTTTTGGGCCTCAATATCATCAAGAGCAGCATTAAGTGCATTTCTAGCTATTTCAGAATCAGTTAAATCATCAACGGGATGTTTATACTCCAAAAGATTAGGATCGTGCATATGATGATCCATTACTTTTCTAAAATCCTCATAAGCTAGTTCAGTTGAATCGAAAACAAATCCTTCTTCATTAAGTATTTTAAGAGTTACACCCAGTTCATGAAAATATTCTACTGCCATACCTTTCTCGTTTACTAATCCTTTGATTGCCCTAAGCATATCTTGAGACTCTTTTACGGCATTTTCTCTATCTGTCAAATATCTTTGGAATATCATTGTATTTTATAAGAACTAACGTGTCTCTAACGAACACCTTTGTTATTTCAATAATTAAGGGTATAAAAATCTATGCCAATCTCTAACTCTTTCGCAATAATCCTTAAAAACTAAATAGAGGTTAATTAAATATGAGGGACGAACAAATAGCTGTAAAATATGAACAACTTCTAGAAGAAGTATTTACTAAATACAAAGGCCGTACTTTTAACTATTCTCTTCCAGTTTCAAGTTTAGATAGTGATTATATTTTGGTTGGCAGAACAAATTTTCTACTGGAATTTAAAGATGCTCGAGGTAGGACTTCTTCTTTGAGTATAGATCAATTTTTAGATTCAATGGTAGAATTAGCTGAAAATAAAATTTTAGATTTAAAACCCGCATTAAAAGCAAAAGAACAAAAAGAAAGAAAAAAAGACTATGCCCAAATTATTAAATTAGCAGATCATATTCCAACAAAATGACAAGAAATCCGCAACAACCCTATGATTTAAATGATTATACTGCAATGCAACTAAGAAAAGAACCCTACGATTTATCAAGTTCAGTAAGAACTTTTCATAAAAGTAAATCTATCTCTAGAGATAACTTAATAGGTTCAACTTCAAGAGGAAAATTGCGTCCAGAGATTCATAGAATGCCTATTCATGGAGTTTTCGGCACTATTTATTTATAAAATGACAAAAAATAAATACCTTACAGAACTAAAAAGATATCTTGCAGAAGTTTCAGTAGGAAGAAGACCATTAAAACTTGAAGGTTTAGCAGACCGCGTAATGAATGCTCACAAAAACGGCGTTCCTAGTTTAGATATCTGTGAATCTTTCGATAGATATACTTCCAAACCAACTTATCCTCGTCCTATTTGGGCTAGAATGAAATTAATGGTTCATTTTCAATGCGACAGAAAAAAACCTCCTTATGTTAGGGGTCCAGCACCAAGTTATACTAGCGGAGATGGAAACTAAAAATGGTAGAAAAATAAAATGACAGAACTTCCGACTAAAAATAAACACAGATTAAAGGAATCAGCAATTGTTTCATTGCTAATCGAAATAAAAGTCGGTAGGGTAAATATTGATGCACATAATAGGATGAACAAAAAAAATCCTAATTACCCTTCTTCTTTAGAATTTGCCAAATCTTTGCTTTATAGGGCTAATGATGCACTGGAAATTGAAATACCACAAACAGAATTTCAAAGTTCTTCTGAAATTTATAATTATTTATTTGAATTCCTTGGAAGTTATTCCGAACAAAAAACATCTTCATTACGGGACGATTTAAAAACAAGATTAAGACAAACTGCAGAGCATCTTACTCTGCCTCATTAAATCTTTCAATTTTCTCCCTTTTCCCTCCGTGTAATAAAAACATTTATAAGCTATAATCTTCTAATCTAAAAATGAAAAAAGGTGTTGTTTTATTATTTTTATTAGTAATTGCATTATCAATGGCCATTATTTCTGTATCTGCCGGTGCTAGTATAACCGGAGCTTATACTTATACTGGCGGTATGTTTACTTGGGTGCCGATTAATCATACTTGTGTGGGTCAAGCCTGTGATCAGAGCCCTGCCGACGGAATCGTAGATTCTGAAAAGCAATGCACTGGAATGTTCGATACATGGTATTATAATTCCAACTATTTATCTATGACCTTTAATAATGATAACTGGGCCTATATTAATAATGAGTGGTTATATTCTGCAGGTAATGATTGGTATTGGGCACAGGGAAGTTGCCTTAGAGGTCTTTATTCAAGATGGATTTTTATAAATAAAAATACAGGTTGGGCATGGGGATCATTTAATTGTACTCAAACAGGAATTAATTATTGTTCAACAATACCTCCCGTTACCACCACAACTACAACTCCTATTGTCACAACTACTACAACAGATACGACTACTGTTTCTTCGAATATAACAAATAATGAAACAACTAATATTCCTACAACTAATTCTTCAACAGATACTCTAACTGTAGAAGAAAACACAACTACCACTTCAACTTCAACTGCGGAAGAAAATACAACACCTTCCGAACCCGTAGAAGAAATAATTCAGACCACGCCAGAAGAGGAGATAATTATTTCCCCGGTAGAAAATACAACACCAACTGAAGAAGTTATCGTTAACACTCCAGAGCCAGCTCAAACTTCTCCAGCCGCACCTTTAGTCGCACCAAATTTATTTTCAAGAACTCTATGTAGACTTTCAAATTTATTTAATAATCAAGGCTATCAAAATTGTCTAAGAAGAGCTTCTGACTGGGTTTATTTAAATCAAACTATAAATTATGCCAAGGGTCAAACCTTTTATAATTCTAATGGCTGGATGTGGTACGAGGGGGGCTGGATAGACTTGACTAATAGTTATTTTATATTAGATAATTCTATGATTAATTATCAGGATACATGGGTCTATGGCAAGGATAACTGGTCCTATTTTGATAAAAGCTGGCAGTATTTCGGAAATGTTCTTTTTAAAGATTCAACAGGAAAACAACAGTATCTCAATAATTGGGGATATATTTCTAATACTTGGCAAGCCCCAATTTATGCGACCCCTGAAAATTTTTGTGAGGGTAGTTTTGAAAATGTAGCTCTCTGTACAAATACTTTTTCAGAGGATGGAATAGTTAAGAATTGTACTAGTGTAATTAATGAGAACTATTTATGCGATAATAAAAAACTTTATGTCTGTGGAGTTTCTAGCAATACTCCTGATTGGGCAACAAGCGTGACTGATGATCAATTTGAAGTTTTAGGCAAAAGATGCAATCCTTTTAATAATAAATGGACTGTGCCTGTTCAGGTAAGTTCTTGCCAGGTTATCAACAATCCTGGAATTTATGTTTTGACTAGGTCTATAACTACAGGTAGTTCATTTACATCTTGTTTTTCAATTACTGCCGACGCAGTAATTTTTGATGGCAATGGTCAAAGTATTGACGGATTTTATACTATCCGCACAAAATCTGTAACTAGCCCGACAAATGCTATTGAAAACAATGTTGGAAAATCTCTTATTCGTGATTTTCAAGATATCCGTGGTTTTTATTACGGTGTTTATGATAAGGGTAGTGCTAAAATCTTGAATAGTCGAATGTCAAACAATAAATATGGCGTATTGATCAATAGCGGCACTCAAGTTTTGAACAGTCAAATAATTTCTAATAACTTTGGAATTTTAACTAGCTTAGTTTATACTAATTGCAATCTTAAAACAACCAGACTTAATCTTAATGGCACAATTATTTCAAGTTCTAATGAATGTGACTTTGCAACAGGTCTTTCTTGCGGTCAAAGTGCATATGCACCAAATCCAAGAGCTCCTTTTTCCTTTGGATGCATTTAATTAAATCGTAATTAATTCTATTCTTTACTTTCAAGATTCTTCAAATGTAACTCATGCATCCTTTTCAAAAATTCTTGCTTATCTTCAATACGAATAAGGTCACTATGTCCTTGCAAAATAAGATTCAACGCAAAAGGCGAGGGTAGCTTAACATCTTTAATTTTTATTTTAATTCTTCCCTGCTTTATTGCTTCTAAAACTAGTTTAGCATTATTAATATCCATTAAATCTTCAAGAACTTCTCTTCTTGCTTCACGCAGTAT
>CAYIVX010000013.1:0-21759 GCA_964366925.1 Candidatus Woesearchaeota archaeon
TCACTGCCGCCGTTGCACAAATTCTCAAAAATAGTTTATCTCTTTTGGGTATCAAAACACTAGAGAGGATGTAATTGAAAAAAAGCGGTACAAATGATACCGTGAGAGGTATGGACGTGAACTTTCCGAAACTTGAAGAAGAAGTTTTAGGGCGCTGGGAAAAGGAAAAAGCATTTGAGAAACAAAAGCTTCTTGAAAATTTAACTTCTCTTATAATCCCTAAGGTTCATTGTTTAGTATTTACTTACAAAGATTTTATTGATATGCTTTTAGATAAAGAACCAAATTTTGGAAAAGAAATATTTAATAAGAGATTAATATTTAAGAATACATCAAGATATTATGATTTAATAAATGAGGCAATAACAAATGGATTCAGAAACTCAACTTTATCTACTAAGGGCAGAAGATGAATATCTTCTCTCACAAAAAGACTTACAAGTTTCTATCGATGATAAAACTAAAGAATTTTTAGGTATACAAAAGAACAAAACTTTCTTTTATTCAGTAATAAGTCACGCTTACTACTCTATTTTCTATTGTACTAAGGCTTACCTGCTTACTAAAGGAATAAAGACAGCTATGCCTAATGAACATAAGAAGACATACAAACAACTTAAAAGATTTGTAAAGGAAGGAGTCTTAGACGCGGAATTATTTCAAATATATGAAACAGAAATAATCAAAGCAAATTCTCTTCTTCATATATTCAGAGATGAAAAAAAGAAAAGAGGTACATTCACTTATCAAATGAAGTCAGAAGCTAATCTCCCCTTTGCAAACGAGTCCATCGAAAATGCAAGAAAATTTATTTCTAGCATTAAAGCCATAATAATTTAGTCGGATTTAATGAGGAAATCCCTAGTAAAATTAACCAACTGAACTTCCCGGGAGCCGGGATATACCCTCTACAATAGATAAAATATGATGTAGAGGGTAAGATTTATAAAGCCGGTTTTCTTAAGAATATTATGGTTTACATATACAAAAAAATAGTTTCAGGAAAACCCTATTACTATTTAAGAATATCAGAAAGAAAAGGCAAAAGAGTTATAGCTAAAGATGTAGCCTATTTAGGAAGCAATATTGAAGAAGTTAAAAAAGCCCTTGATAAACTATTTCACTATAAAGAAGAAATAAGAAAGGCACATAGAACAATCAATATTTTTCTTGAAACAAATTATTATCTTGAAAAAATTAAAGCCCTAAAATTGAAAAAAGATAAATTTTTATTAGAGAAGTTAGAAGAAGTGGAAGCCTGCAAATTACACTATTCTAAGGTATTTAGGGAATTGCCAGAATTAACAAAAAAAGAGATTTTTAAAAATTATGTAATCGAATTTGCTTATAACACTGCTTCCATAGAAGGAAATACTATAAATTTAGAAGAGGCTAGAAATCTTTTAAATGAAGGCATAACTCCTAAAGATAAAACCCTGAGAGAGATTTATGATTTACAAAATACAGAGAAAGTATTTTTAGATATTCTCAATAACAAGTTAAAAGAAGAACTTAACAATAAATTAATTACAGACATACATGATAGACTATTGGAGAATATAGACGAAAGAAAAGGCTATAGAACAACAGACATAAGAGTTGTAAATAGTAATTTTGATGCAAGTCCTGGAAAATATATAAGAACCGATATGGAATTATTGCTGAAATGGTTTAATCAGAACAAAAATAAGCTTCATCCCTTAGTTTTAGCCATAGTTTTTCATCACAAATTTGAAAAAATTCATCCATTTTCAGATGGAAATGGCAGAACCGGAAGAATGATTATCAATTATATTCTATTAAAAAACAGTTTTCCACCGATGATAATTCGCAAAAAGTTTAGAAAAGAATATCTTGAAGCCATGAGAGAAGCAGATGAAAGCGATTTATGGAAACTTGACGAGAAATCGTATTCTGATTTGATTATTTACTGCGCGAGCGAATTTATAGAATCTTATTGGAATCTTTTCCTATAATGTCAAGTATCAAATCCCTAGTAAAATTAACCAACTGAACTTCCCGGGAGCCGGGATTCCAAAACATTAATAAACAGCCCCTCATATAATAATCTGAGGCGATAAAAATGGCTTTTGAAGAGATGGCTAGTGTTGTAAGTATTACCATGTGGGTGTTCATAGCTGTAATGGCACTTGCTGCCGGTGGTAAGGCTGCACAGAGAAAAAATTATCTCGCCATGATTATTATAATAATTGCATTTGTTATGGGTGTTCTATTGGCTGGAGGCATATCTCTTGCAGCTTCAATTATTTATCTTATCTGGGCTTCAGCTCAAGAGAAAAAAGCAACCGAAGCAGCTGCTAAGGCTGTTACTGTTACCCAGACAACAACTATAGTTTCTCCAGCTAAAATTTCTTCTAAAGAAAAATCAGAAGAAGCTGAAGAAGAACCTGTATTTGAAAAGAAAATAAAATGTCGTTTCTGTAAGAAATCATACAGTTCAGAATATAATGGCTGTCCTTATTGTAAGAAAAAGTAAGTATCCAAATTAATCTGTTAATCACTGAAAGAAATCCGCAGCATTTATCCTGAAATTACAATTTCAGGCTTATTCAAAACTTTGTTTTGAAAATGTTGCGGTTACACTGCTGCAGATTTCTTTCGGAGAATCGAGGAAATTAATAATTTCCTAGACCCTAAAATTCCTTTAGGAATTTTTTGGTCCAAAAAACAAGCACATTCAAACCACACCATTTATGGTGTGGTGTGCATTGTTTTTCTGATGTAAACCTTAAATCTTTACCCCACTAATCTTTACAAAACTCAAATAGGCTCCTCTTGCTTGCCAATTTTCTCTGGAGATTATTAATAAGTAATAGTAATAACCGAGCGGGCGAAGGTTATTGAGAAGTTCAGTGAGTGGTAGTTAAGTTAGGTTGGATAGTTTACTTAACAAAACATCAAGGTTTAAAAAGTTAAAGTTCTTCTGTAAAACATAAAAAGATGGCAAACCCTCCTAGTGCATTTGGAAAAAATGTTTTAATGTTAATTGCAGCCATAATTATGATTGTTGCTGGATTTGTCAATGCTTATCCTAAAATGATTGGTGTTGGATTTTTTATATTAATATGCTTCTTCATAATGTATGCTATGGATAAAAGTGATGAAAATAAATTAGCTGCTCAAACAGTTACAACTACAACAGTCATTCCTGCCAAAATAGTTTCTAATGAAAAATCAGACGAGGAAATAAGCACAAAAATAAAATGCCGTTTTTGCGGAAAAAAATATGACTCAGAATACAACGGCTGTCCTTATTGCAAAAAGAAGTAAATTTTAAATTTTAAGATGATGAAAAATAAATTAAGCATAATCTTTATATTTCTTATGGCAATTCTGCTCTTCAGCATCTATGGAGTTCAGGCAAGTGCTCTTGGACAATTACAACAACAAGCTTCAGGCCAGAATTGCTTTGATGAAGGATGTAGCGGAAATGTAGGCGACGGTTCAGGAAACAATGCTGCAGTTCTAGGTTCTGATACTCAATATAGCTATCTCAATGATTTCTGGACACAGCTAAGGGCAGCAGGCACAAACTTTCGTGCAAATATTCCGACCCTCATGGATTCATTAAACAAGCCTCTTTTTACAGAGTTTTTTGGAAGATAAAAATGGTGCTTACAGCTACAGATTATAACATTTATCTCGGAGCAAATGGGCTAATCTGCATAATAGCGATTGCTGCTCTAGGCATTGCTATGCAGAAAAAACACTACAAGGCCATAGGGGTTATTGTTCTTGCATTTATCTTATCTTTTTTCTTACCTTCTTGGATATCTCTGGCGGTTTCGCTGGGTTATCTTATTATTTCAGGAATATGGTTTAAATCAGATAAAAATAAATCTACTGCTCTAGCTCATTCAGCTAAAATTGATTCTAAAGAAAAAACCGAAGAGGTTGAAGATTCCGAAGAAGAAGAAGAAAGTACCAAAATAAAATGCCGTTTCTGCGGAAAAAAATATGACTCCGAATATAACGGCTGTCCTCATTGTAAGAAAAAATAAAATTTAGTTCTTCTATATCCTCACTATTCATTAAATTTATATAGTTCTAATACTATAAATAAATATGGCTATAAACGGATTTACATCTAAGAATGTAATTACAATTGTAGCTAAAGCTCTGGAGGTCTTGTATTAATTTACAGGACCACGAGATAACTTTTCTAATAATTAAATAATAGATTTGAACTTCTGGTCCTAAATGAATTTCAAGATTTCCGGCAATTAAACCAGGGAGGAAAAAATGGATACAACAACATATGATTCGAATACTGGAAGGGCAGTCTACATTTGCGAAGATAGAGTGTCGGAAATAGAGATTTACAAAGATAGCAGACACACCCCCCAACCAAGTTCCCAAGAGTCTTTACTTGTCGCTAAAATTATTAGTAATGTAGTAAGATTTAGAGAATTTTCAGGGCAACGAACACCTGCCTAATGCTAGCCTAAATGAATATTAATTAAAAATATTCCCATTTGATTTTTTATTTTTAGATTTTGATTTAATCTTTTAGTAGCTTAGAACTGATTATAATAACAAAAACACCTACAATAGTTATTAATAATGCTGTTGCAATATTTATTGTTGCAAAGGCAGTTGTTTGAGTTATTTTTTCTACGAGACTTTTTGTTGCATTTATTATTGCATCTCTCCATGCAAAAATAATAAGAAAGCCGACAGCAGCAGCAATAGCATAACGCAATTGCCTCTTAAATTCTGTTCTAAAATTCTTTTTTGTTTTTAAGAGACGCATTTTGTTATTAGTATAAGGAAAACTAGATTTAAATAGGTTATTCAGAAATTAAATTAACATCTGAAGGAGTTTAAACCCTGCCCCATTCATTAACCATTACTAAAATAAATTTTTCACACTTAATCAAAAAACAATGCACACCACACACCTTAGTGTGTGGTTTGAATGTGCTTGTTTTTTGGACCAAAAAATTCCTAAAGGAATTTTAGGGTCTAGGAAATTATTAATTTCCTCGATTCTCCGAAAGAAATCTGCAGCAGTGTAACCGCAACATTTTCAAAACAAAGTTTTGAATAAGCCTGAAATTGTAATTTCAGGATAAATGCTGCGGATTTCTTTCAGTGATTAAAAAATAAATAATTTCTGTGAAAAATTTAAGGTAATAATTTTACGAAGCATTTGGATAGGGGGCTTTATTTCTGCATTAAGATTTATTTTTTATTAGAAGTAAAAATAGCTTTTTTAAACCTTTCTGACGATAATTTTGCTATTCTATATCATAAAAAACTTTATATACTCTTTTTCCACTCTCAAAATAAGTAAACAGTACTAAAAAAGATGGTAGTAGAAGAAAAATACGAAGAAGATTTAGAAATAGAATCTGAAGACCTCGGTATAGAACCTGGAGATATAGAAGATCCAGAAGAAGAGGTAGAAGAAGCTGTTTCTGATTTATAAAAAATTATTTTTTATTTATTATTCCCTAGTTTTAACTATTTTATACGCTTAATTCAACTATGTTATTATTTTTATCAAATTCATCTGTTGTTGTAACTATTTTAAATGTAACCGTTTTAATATCAGCACTAGGAAGTTTTACATTTTGTGCAGAATATTTTACTCCACTTCCAAATTCAACTGTTTCAAGATTAAATACGTTCAGCTTTTCATTTCCTGCATAAAGCTCAAGAGTAACTGCTTTAGCGGTTATTAATCCATCATTAATTATACTACTATCAAAATTAAGATACATACCCGTTTTTACAGCAGTCATATTAGAAAAATAAAGTTCTGCGACAGGTTTTACTGAATAAAGTTTAATTAGTTGTTTGATAAGTTCAGGATTAATTATCTGATTACATTCAACATAGGGATACATTATCATTCGTGAGTCGTTTATATGGTCAAATCCAAAAACATGGAATAGTTCATGAAGCTCAGTTATAGGGTAATCGCATTTTGATTCATCATATAGAAGAACCTTACCTTTTTTAATAACTGAATAAAATTTAGATTCAATAAACTCTGTTGGTCCACCCTCACCTGCAACAAAAACATTCTTCTCCTGTTCATAGGACTGTTTCGAACAACCGACTAGAATATCCGCATCTTGTTCATTAGTAGAATGGAATGTTATAATCTTAGTTTTATCACTTACTAAAAAAAGTGCATTTTCAAATTTGCCTTTTTTAGATTCTGAACAATCTGCATTAATATAATAGGAAATATCATTGTGATTAAATCTCAAACCAGGAACAAATTGCACAACATCTCCACTTGCATTAATAGTTTTATCCTGAGCTGAAAATGGATTGTAATTTTTAAGGTTGAATACCTGTGATTCGGGATTAATAGTTCCATAAATAAAGATTGCAGTAAATGCTATTGCTCCAAGTATGCAAATAACAAATATTATATTCATTAGGATTCTTCCAAAACTTGAGCCATTAGATTCTCTTGTTTCTTCTGCGAGTTCTTCTATATAATTTTTTCCTTTCTTTTTTGCCATTATACTCTTTATGAATTTATTAGTTATAAATCTTACTTCGCTTTTACCTTAAATTATTCTTAGCCATATATTTCTCGGTTTCTGCAATTATGCTTTTCATTGTTTTAACTGCTAAAACAGGATATTTTCCAATTGCTGTCTCTTCAGAAAGCATAACTGCCTGAGAACCATCAATAACTGCGTTAGCAACGTCCGTAGCTTCAGACCTTTCAGGAACCTTGGATTTAGTCATTGAAAGCAACATTTCAGTAGCTGTAATTCCCATTTTCCTTTTTTTCTTACATTGTTTCAGAATAATCTTTTGGAATATGGGTAATTTTTCAATAGCTATGTGTTTCCCTAAATCTCCCCGTGCGACCATTATGCCGTCACTCTCATTAATTATCTCCTTAATATTATTTATTCCTTTTTTAGATTCAATTTTAGCTATAATAAATATTTTCTTATTTGGAAAATATTTTCTTATTTGTTTTATTTGCTTTGAAGATTCTGTAAAAGAAAGTGCAAAATAATCTATATCCAGTCCATCTATTCGTTTTAAACTTCCGTAGTTCAGTAAATCAACAATAAGATGACTGCCGATTCCATCAAGCATTTTTTTAATATCAATTATTTCTTTCATAGAAGCATATTTGGTATTTATCCTTGCAAAAGTCATTCCAGCAAGATGCATCTTTTTTAATGTTGAGTAGTCAAAACAAGAAGGTCCAATTGTTGCAATAATTTTTGTTTTAGTTTTATTTTCTACCATAATCTTTCCTCTTTTTTATATTCTTCTTAGAGAAATCTATTATTTAAAGATTGCTTACGGCCCAAACAGTGCGTATAAAATTCTAAGAAAAATGCTAAAAGGGGGTATAAGGATTTAGAAATATAAAGGAGATTTCGAGACCTACTTTTTGGAAAATTAAATAAAAAAATGGACCGCACATGAATCAGGCTAGGTTAGATAAATCGAGCTTTGTCAAAAATTCCATTAATTCTTTAAAGAATTTTTTATATGCTGGAGAATCATAATCCTTTAGATTCATAGTTTTAATTTCCTCTTCCAGTTTTCTTTCTAGCTCTTCAAATTTACTTTTTATCTTATTAATTCTGCCAATTTCTTCTTTAGGATTTCGTTTAAAACCTATCCCCTGTCTTATTTTCTCCTTAAGCTGATTTACATCTACTTTCATAGGATTATATCCAAGTTTATTAATTAAAAATAAATCGAAGATATCTCTTTCATGAATTCCGCCTTCCCTAGTTAAAACTGCCCTGATTTTTTCTATTAGTATCTCTTTCAAACTATAGGAATTAAATTCTGTTTCCCCTAAAGGAAAAACTAAACTATCCGAAGCAGGGTTCAGATGTTTTATTCTAATCTTCTCTGTTTTGAAAAATAACTCTTCTATGAAATTAATTTCTATCTTTATTGGCATTTGATCCTCCTTATCCAAATAAATATTGAATATGACTAAATGAATTGGTGCTTTAACAGGACAATATTTTTGAGTTTTTTCATTCATTTCGCTGGATCTGAAATCAAAATTATATTTTTTTACTATTTCTTCAAATCTTGGGAGGAATTGTTCTTTCAGATATTGCTTAATCCTCTTTTGTCTTTGTTTTTTATTAAGTTTATTTAAAGAAGGATTATCATAAAAAGTAAAATCCAAGTCTTCTGAAAGCCGATGATAGTCCAAATGAGATTTTGAAAGTAGGGTTCCTCCCTTGAAAATTAGATCCTTAAAAGGCGAATGTCTGTCTTTTCGCATATATTCAGACATTTCATAAAGAATATAGCTTAAAGCAAGATCCTTTTTTATCATTAAATCAGTTACTCTCTTCTTTCTTACTTCCTTAAGATAATTATCCACTATTATCATAATATTTTAACTTGTGAGGGATTTAGTTTTTTAATAAGTTCTTTCTTTACTCCCTTGTACTTGGAATAAAAGGTGAGATAAGCTTTAATCTTTTCAATATCCAGTTCTTTAAGATTGTAGTCCATTATCTGAAGTTTACCTTTTTTATACTCATTAAAATAAATTTCATCGAGTAAAGTTTTTTCATTATTAGAATATAGTATCCCCCTATTTGTTTTAACTATCGCAAGGTTTATAATTAATTCTTTAGGAAATTTAATTAGATTTATTTCAACATTACCTATTTTTCTCCTTAACTTAAATTTAGAGTTAATTACATAAATAACTTTCAAGCTTTGCCACGTTAAATTGTTTAAATATTTTGCACTTGATAATCCCACATAATAAGCGATTTTCTGGTCTTCTAAGAATCTAAAGAAAAATTCGTGTTCATCTAACTTATTATGCTTCAAATCTTCAAACTCTTCTTTGCCTAATACATACCATTTCTTGTGAAACATATATTTTATTCTGGTTTTTCTTAAACTGTCTAATATTCTTTCAAAATCTTCTGATTTGTCCTTCCACATTTCTTGAAAACCCCTATATTTTTCTTTAAATTCCAATTTAGTAAAAACCTTTCTATCTTTTTGTATAAGGTACAGCCAAAATTTAAGAGCTTTATTCTTTAATTTATATTCCATATTTTATCTAATAAAGCTACCTTTTTAAGCTTTTCGTAAAATGTGGAAGGTTTTCTTCCATATTTTTAATATATTTGGTATTTTTAAGGTATTTAATCAATTTAAGGAATTTAATATATTTAATAAGAAAAGAAAAACTATATAAATGATTGTCCCCTATTCTTTGCATAGCAAAGAATAGAGGGTGACCCCTTAAACTAATTTTCGTTTCTTATTACTTCCATTTTGTCATTTTTACTCACCACATAACTGTCACTTAAATTTATCTAATTCGTTTGCTCATACCAAAAATGCTTATGCAGGTAGGATAGAAGATAATCTTGCAGTAAGAGAGTTTATTTAAGTAAAATGAATTTATAATCAAAAATGAAATCGCAAAATAGTGTTACACCCAAACAACATACTTTGACAAGAGGTCTTTCGAAGAGAATAAATTTGAAACTATATAGACGCCCATCGATTTAGACATTTTGTCGGAACGCCCCAACCTATTCGCACTCGGCACTCCGCACCTCGCTCGTGTCTGCATAAAAACTAGCTACCTGACAACTCCGCAACTAAAGGGGATGGCGAGCATCCCTTAATATCTAACTAATAATATCTTTCAATAAGGTTTAAAAATGTTCTAAGTTTACTAATTTTAAGGAGCTTTAGTTAAGTGGCATAACACTTCCCTGTCACGGAAGAATCGCGAGTCCGATTCTCGCAAGCTCCGTTCTATTGAAAATCCTTAAAAAATGTTCAGAAAATTTGAGTTATTAATTCCCGGTTAATTAAAGGTTAAACCCGAAATTAGTATTATTCAAATATAAATATCTCCGATTTTATTTTTTATTGAGAAACAACTGAAAGTCTATAGGCGGCAGTGGATGTATCATAGCTATCATAAACATTTATCTGAAAAAAAGAAACTTGATTGGGGTCTAACTCATTGATGAATGGTCTTGTTGTTTCTTTTCCGATTAATGTTCCGTTTAAATTATAAAGTGTAGCAGTTACCCAAACATTTAATGCTCGGGTAGTTCCTGTATTCTGGACCTTGCCAAATATTATTTTATGTCGGTCATTAGCTTTATCTAAATCCATAGTATCACTAAGTATAACAACTTTATCGGTGCTTATGGCTGATGCAGGAATATTCGTATAATTGACGGTAGTAGGTATTGTAGTATTCGGCAAATCTGTTGTAGGATTATTATTTTTATCTTTAGAATTCATCACTACAAATCCAATTATTAGTGCGGCTACAAGAATAATTGTAAAAATTATTCCTGTAAAATGTTTTGCGTTTATGTGGATTATTTTTTCTTCTTTCATGGTGAGTATAGTTATTTATATATTATAAACCTTATTATGTCCCCAAACTTTCATTTGTAATAGTTTCATTGAGGGGTTTGTCTAAGGTCTCAAAATCACAGGGAATCTCATTATTATTTTCATCGAACGAAATACAGGTTCGTTCACTTCCAATTGGACTTTTTGTGGATGGGTCTCCTGAGATAACTTTTCCAGTAAGACTGGTAATGCTAAAAAGTGCAATAAATGCTCCAATTAAAATTAAAGCTATTAAAAAAACTGCAACTGCCTCTGCTTTTTTGTGGTTTTTCATTTTTAATTAATTATCTTTCCGTTTTCAAAAACTCTCATTTTTCTTTTTGCTAATTCTTTAAAAAAAGGAATCGGCGGAACAACTGCTTCTGGGGCAAAACTGCCTTTTTCAGCTATAATTCCTTTTTTAATCATCTGTGCCATAATGCTGGCCGGCATACCTGTATCAATATTACATCCTGCATCTTCCCAACCATTTAGAGTAGGAACAATACACTCCATTAATATTTTTTTTGGCTTTCCCCCACTAATTCCCTTAACCTCTATCCAAAGATTTTCTGTTTCCCTATATCCTTTTGGAGTTTCTAATTTTTTCAAAACCTGTGTAAGAAAATATACTGGTGCAATTTTTTTACCTTCAAAATTAATTGGCTCTTTACTAGCAAAACCAGTTTCAATAAAGCTAGTAATTGTTTTAAATGAGTGTTCAGGAAATCCTGCATAGAATTTTATATTTTTTAATCCCTTATTTTTGAAGTATTTATAGAAAGTATAAGTTTCAGGGTGTCTTACAAACATTTCTTTTTGTTTGCCGATTCCACGATGATAATCCTCTATTATGGAACTTAATGGAACTTTATTTACAAAATGTTTATTTTGCAGTATGGGCGCAGGATCTGTGAATTCTTCTATGATTGATTGTATGGAAAAAGGAACAACAAATTTTTTAATATTAGAATCCCAGCTAAAGCCTACCTCAATATCATTTATTTTATCTAATTTTTCTGCTGCATACCTTAGCATTACATTTCCTACACCAGGAACACTTCCGCAACCAGTTATTGCAACTATATCTTTTTTCTTTAACAAATTGTCGAGTGCAAATTGTTCTTTAGTCATAGGTATTTCCGAACCCAAATCAATACAACTAGCTCCAGCCCCTATGCAAGATTTAAGAATATTAAGGTTCCAATCACCCTCAACGCAGTTTACTACAACTTTCGAGCCAGATTTTTTAATAATTTTAGCAGTGTCATCAATATTTTCCGCAGTAAAATATTCATAGCTACTTTTTTTAAAGGCATTAAGAAGATGTGTAAGTCTGGATTTATCTCTTCCACACATCAAAACAGAATATCCATTTTTTAGCAAATCTTTAGAAACGATTTTACCCTGCATACCAGTAGCACCCAAAACGACGAAATCATACACCATCTTTATTTTTAAAGTAAAATATTATTTAAATACTTATCTTTTCCCACAAAATACTGCAAATACAAAACAAATTCTAACAATATCGATTTTTGGAATTATTAAAATAAATTTTTCACAATTATTAGGAAAATAATATTTCTGTGAAAAATTATAAGTAGTAATTTAAAAATAGAAAATGGGGCAATATTTATTTTGGGCAGAGTTTATTCTTATCTCTTTATTTTCTTTTCCGCTTTTTGCATATTTCTTAAAATATATTCATTATATCTTGTAGAAAGCCCGTATTTTTTAGCCACATTAATTAAATATCCATTAAAAAATTCTGCTTCGGTTTTTCTTCCAGAAATTAAATCTTGGCAAGTGGAAGAATAATGATTTAAGTTTCTCCAATGATTAAACATTCTTTTTTTAATTATTTCTTTTTCCCCCAATTGATGTTCTTGTTTTAAAACATTATAGCATTCTTCAAATAATTTCCCAATCATTTTTTTTGTTCTTTTTATTTCAAATAATTCTTTAAATGTTTTTTTCTCAATAGCTGAAAGGCAGTTGAGTGAACAATTAACAATTGTTTTTTCTGCACGCAGGGAATCAAATCTTTTATCGGCAGTACAGGGTATTCCTGCATTAAAAAGAAGTTTAGCTATTTTCTTTCCTTCTTCTGAAAATTCTGTTTTCCAGCCAATGGGTGTTGGACTAACATGAATTATATTCTCTTTTATATTAAATCCTGAAAATACTGTAACTGGAATTATTCTTTTTCCCAGCAATTTTGATTCTTTAGAAATATCAACCAATCCATTCTGAACAGCAGCAATAACCTTAGATTTAGTTTTGCTTTTTTTAATAAGTTTTACAACATCTTGAAAATCATAAAGTTTTGAAGTTATGAATATGAAATCATATTTTTTATTTCTGGGAATTTTAAATACTTTTTCAGGAATTTCAAAAATCTTGTCATTTATAACAACGTGACCCACTCCAATATCCTTTAGCTTTCTTCTACCAAAAAGAGTAACTCTATGTCCTTTGGAATGCAATAATGCACCAATATAAATTCCAATAGAACCTGCACCGCAAATTAAAATACTCTTTTTATCCATGCTAGATTTAAGAAAGCTAGATATAAAAAGCTTGTTTTTAAGTTTCGTAAACATTATTGGTTAATAATTTATTAATGCACCGAATTCTGAAGCAAAAGTTTGGAGCTTAAATTTATTAACAAGAAACGAAAAAATGCTGAACAATGCCCCTCGCGGAATATTCCTATTACTACTTAAAATTTTTCATACAATCTAAAATTAATAATAACTATGAAAAATTTAATTTATTAATCAGTATATTTTTGAATGTAAGTTTAGTTTTGAAATTAATTAAAAGTCCTGGGCTGCTGAACAATTCAAATCATGTTGAATTATTAATAAACTCGTTAATAAGCACCAGCCTAACTAAAAATTTTTATTCCTTGCAACAGTCTATTGCTGTTTTCAAAGCATCGCCGATTTTAGAAAAAAAGCTTTTTTCATTTTCATTGCTTTTAAGATCGGGAGTTTTTTGATTATCATAAATACCTTTTTCTTCTGCACTCACTTTTTTAATCGCACTTTCAGAAACAATACCCTTACTCTTGATAGTTCCGCCATCAATCATCTTAAGATTAAGAGCCCAGAACAGATTGTATAAATTATAAGCTCTCTGAAACATTTCCTTGGCATCCTTGTCTTCTCCTTTTGCAAGATGTTTTGTTCCGACTTCAATAAGCCTCATGCTTGAAGAAAGAAGATGTTTAGAAATACACCAAACTTCACCTTCATAATCTTTTACGATTTTTTTAAGCAAAGTTTTTCTCATTTCTCTCACTTCATTAAGAATTTTGAAATAAGCATCCTTTCCGGTTTTTTCCGCAGTAAAAAATAAATGTTCTTCTATACCTATAAGATTCATAATTGCAATACTAAGATCCTCATCACTGGATAAGTCTAGTTTATTCTCCTTTGCTGCACTATGAACTTTATCCACTAATCGTTTATAGTTTTCGTTGTCTTCTGCCATGTTTGTTGATTTGTTTATTAGTTATTTAATTTTTTTCGATTTTAATTTATTTTTCTTTGGGTGCATCTAGCCTTTCTTTTTCTAAAAGAAAGGGTGGATTTTTATATTACAGTTATTTTTATAATTAAATAAGCAATTATGCTTGCAATTATTAGGAAAGTTAGGGGTATAATAACTTTTTGATAAGGCATCACAACCTTCTCTTCGTTTATAGTTCTTAAATACCAATCTGAAATCATCGAAAAGATGAATATCGCACTGCCGATTATAGTTCCAAATAAGATATTATCCATTCCAAATATTTGATTTTGAGGCATACCCATTATTTTCCAAATGTAAAGTGGCCAAATAAAAATTAAATAAAAACTGACGATAATTAATATCTTTCTAAAAAGAAAATGGATATTTTTCCTATTCATCCAATCAATCATCCATGCTATGCTCGAAACAATTAACGCTCCAACCCAAATTCCAATAATTATATTATGAACTCCCCATTTTTCAAGAATGCCAATACCTGCGGCAACTGCAACAGTACAAACAGGACAGACCATTTATTGAACTCCCGCTTTTTCTTTTAAAATGCAGATAATATCTTTATCTCCAACATAGATTGTTTTATTATAATACAGAATAGGTACAGCACCAATGTAACTCGAAGGAAGATTTCCTAATCTTTGCAGATTCATCATTTCTTCTGCAGCAGTTTTATTTCCGTATACTTCTCTCTGAGAGATTTTAATCTTAGTTTCAATACTATTGTTCTTCATAAAATCTTCAACAATTTTACAGTGCGGGCAAGTAGAGCCATAATAAAATATAGTCTCAGTAGGAAGACTGAAGCTAGAGTTTAAATTAACTACATTAAATGCAATAGGATTGCAAACTTCGCTTTCAATAGGAATATTCTTTTGTTTGTAGAAATAAACTGCAGTAAGCGAAGCTATTATAATTGCAGTAATTATAAAGAATGTTGCAATAGCTTTTTGAGGTTTATCCATGTTAATTAGTTTCTTCTATGCATCTATTTATTCTTTTCAAAGAAGAAACGGATTTTTAAAGGTTATGAAGAAACTGGTTACGACGAAATTTTTGAGAATAAAGTTTATGCTTTCAGAAAAGCAAGACTTATAAAATACCCGTTACTGATATAATAACTTTAAAGAGGCAAATAAAAATGTTTGGAACAGTTATAGACGTATTTTCATTAATACAAACACATGGGTATTGGATGCTTTTAATAGCAACCCTGATAGAAGGACCAATTGCAACTGCAGCAGGAGCTTTTGCAGCTTCTTTGGGCTTGCTTAATTTATTTATTGTAATTTTGATTTCTTTTTCAGGAGATTTAATAGCAGATACTATTTATTTTTACATGGGTCGAAAAGGCAAAGAATCTATTATAGATAAATATGGTCATAAATTTGGGTTTAGCAAAGACCGAATGAAAAATATCGAGAATCTTTTAAAAAACCATTTTTTTAAAACTCTTGCTGTAATTAAAATAACGCCTATGTTAGCTCCACCAGGAATTATGGTAATCGGTGCTTCCAAATGCTCATTTAAGAAGTTTCTTATTTCATCATTAATGATTATCATTCCAGCCTCTCTTACTTTTGCATTTGTAGGATATTATTTTGGACTCGCGGCAGATTCTTTTTTCAAATATTTCAAAATAGCAAGAGAATTGCTTTTAGTATTAATACTTGCTATAATTATAATAGCCTATTTAATAGAGAAGAAGATATTTACTAAGATTGCTAGAAAAATAGAAAAAATTAATTCTTAAGAAATTTTTCCATAAGTTCACAAACTTCTCGGACATTATTCAAAACAATAATATGGTCTGTATTCTCAAGTAAAATAAGCTTGGAATTTTTTATCTTTTTATTCATATAGATAGCATTTTCATGCGGGAAGATTGTATCTTTTTTTCCATGCACAAGCAGAACAGGAATCTTTATTTTTTCTAGGAAGTTCTTGGCATTGAAGTTATAAGATTGCAGGCTGCAGGTTAGATAAACTGCTAAACTCGTGCTTCCAACATCCTGAATCATTCGTGGGATATTCCAATCACCGGTATTAGGATAATTTCTATAGTCAACATGCCAGCCAATTCTATTAGGTATTTTTGGCCAAAGTGGTTTGGTTATTTTTAATAGACTTTTAACAAAAGAGGGAAACTTTCCTGTTGGAGATGTGTATAATGGGCTTAGAAAAACTGCTTTTTCAACCATATTTTGATGTTTTTTAAGAAATTCCATTGCAATCATAGCTGCAAATGAATGGCTGATCATAACGAACTTTTTTATTTTTAAATGTCTTAGTAATCTATAAAAATCATAAACAAAAAGAGATATTGAATAATCTTCATATTTTTTTGGTTTGAATGATTTTCCATGCCCCCTCAAATCAAACGAAAGAATATTATAATTTTTTTCAAACTTTTTTTCATAGGGAATCCAAGCTCCAGAACTGCCAGATAAGCCATGAATAAAAACAAGAGTTTTTCTATTGGATTTAAAATCATTCTTCTTGTAATAAATGGGTATATTTCCTGATAGAATATAGTCTTTCATTTTTTTAGAAGAGAATAATAAACTTCCTCCAATTTAGAACCACTTTTGTTTATATCATAATCTTTTATAATTTCCAAGCTTCTTTTAGACATTTTTTTTAGCAGTTTCTCATTTTTTAATAAAATTAATGCTTTTTTAGCTAAATCTTTCGGATCTTTTGGGTTGAAAAGAAAACCATTTCCATCTACAAAATAAGTAGATGCACTAGCTTTAGAATTTGCTATTAACAGTGGCTTTCCACAAGCCATTGCTTCTAAAACAACCATACCTTCAAGTTCGGCAAGAGATGGGAGAACAAAAATATCTGCAGAGTTGTAAGCATTAACCAAATCTTCATCTGAAACTTTTCCATAAAATTTTATTTTATTATGTAGACCCATCTTTTCGGTCAAATCTTCCATATGTACTTTTAAATTTCCAGAGCCGATTATATCTACTTCGGTATTTTTAAATTTAGAAAGAATAATCGGCATGGCTTTTATTAAAGTATCTATACTTTTATCTGGATCAATTCTTCCAACAAAAAGTATCCTTTTATGTTTTTTAGAAAGTTTATATTTTTTAATGAAATTATTTTTATTTAATTTATTAAATTTAGTTAAATCTACTCCATTACTAATTACAATTGTTTTAAGATATGATTTGTTATCTTTAAGAAGTTTTTCTGCAAATTTAGATGGGCAGATAATTTTATCTCCTTTTTCATAAGCCCATATGAGAAATTTATAAAATAGACTGTTCATTTTTTTAGTACGCATCATTTCTGGAAGATATAAAAATATATTTTCAGGTTGAGTATGCGAGTGGATAACTACTTTCTTCCCTAAGGATTTTGCGGCTTTTATGGCTGAGAATGCAGAAGGCGTAGGAATCATGGTATGAACTATATCTATTTTTTCTTCAGAAAAAATCTTTTTTAACTTTTTAACGCTAGGAAAAGCTATTAAGAATTGATTTTTAGTTTTGGGAAGAAGTATAGAAAAAGACCTGTATGTTTTTATCCCCTTAAAATATTCAATGTCTTCTTTCTTTCCTTTTGGTTTTCCTGAAATAAATATTACTTTATGTCCAGATTTATTTAAATGATGTGCAAAACGAAGCGTAGAAATTATGCCCCCATCCGTATGGTGGGTTATATTATCATGGACAATAGCGATATTAAGTCTTTTTTTCATAATGGCAGTTGGACTTTTTGTTTAAATTTAAGAAGATTTTGATAAATTCCTTCAAGTTTATCTACACTTAAGTTGATATCATATTTTTTGCTTTGTTTATTACTATTTTTAGACATTTTTTTTCTTAATTTATCATTTCTAAGAAGCATATTAATTTTTTTGGAAAGATCTTCAGGATCCCGGGTCTTGAATACAAATCCATTATCTTCAACAAGGTATTTTGCAGCAGTTTCCTCTGAATCAGAGATAATTATTGGTTTTCCGCAGGCCATTGCCTCAAGAACGACCATACCTTCTAATTCTGCAAAAGATGGTAGAACAAAGATATCACTGGCATTATATGCCTGAATAAGGTCTTTTTCAGATATTTTTCCTAAAAAATGCACATTTTTTTCTATACCTAAATCTACAGCATTTTTTTCTAATTGAGTTTTTAATGGTCCATCACCCACAATCATAAGATTAACGTCTTTTTTATTTTTCAAAATTTTGTGCATCGCCTTTAAAAGAATTTCCGCATTTTTTTCAGGATAAAGTCTCCCTATGAACAGTAATTTTTTATTTTTTGGGTTTAAATTATATTTTTTTAATAGACTATCAAATTTAATTTTTTTATATTTATTTAGTTCTACTCCATTGCTTAAAACAAAAGTATTAAGATAGGGATTATGCTCTTTGAGTTTTTTTTCCGCAAATACCGATGGACAGGCAATTATATCTGCCTTGTTATATATTCTAATCATATGCTTATAGAGTAAATGATATACTAATTTATTTCTAAATATTCTAGAATAATGAAGAAAAATATTTTCTGGCTGCGTATGCGAATGAGCTACAACTTTAAGCCCGAGTTTTCTGGCTGCTTCCACGGTCGTATTTCCAGATGGAACAGGGGTCATTATATGAACAACATCAATATTTTCTTTAATAAGTATGTTCTTTATTTGTTTTAAAGTAGGAAATGCCACAAAAAATTTTCCATCAGTTTTTGGCACGACAACTGAAAAAAATCTGTAAGTTTTTATTCCCTCAAAATTAGATATATCCTTTGAACCCTTAAATCTTGTAGTAATAAATATTACCTTATGTCCCCTCTTTTGAAGCAATTTTGCGAATCTTAATGTGGAGATATTTGCACCACACATATAGGTGCTTATATTATCATAAACCATGGCAATATTCATAAAATCCAAAGGCAGCCTTAATTTAAAAACCTTGAGTAAAATATTAAAGGATTTATGACTTCTAATATGTAACCCCTAGTAAGTTACAACAATAATAACATTTAAATACTCTAAAACCGATTTAAATATATGAAAGATAAACAATATGCTAAAACAATATCTACACCCGATGGTTTAACTATCTACTATTGGATGAATTGGAATAAAAGCCTTACCAAAGAATTTAAGGTTATCCATCCAGCGGCTTCTATGAATCATAGCTCTCTTGAACCCATTGAAAAAGGATTAACTGAACGCGGACACCCAACAATTCTCCTTGATGCCCGAGGCTTTGGATATTCTCAAGGTCCAGCAGAAAAAAAATATTATTCTTTAGACAGATACACTGCTGATTTGCAGCAAATTATAGAACAAGAAGGCATAGAGAAACCTTCTTTTGTAGGTCATAGTTTGGGATTTATGCCAATTATTGATTATGTAGCTAAAACTGGAAACTGTAAAAATATTACTGGAATTTGTGCTTCTCATAACTTTGCTAAAACTGCCCCTAATGAAGCAATGTTCAATATTTGGAATTTTTTTAAATTTTATGAATATGGTGGAAGTGCTTTAATAGGACTGGCACATAAGTTAAGGGGTGAAACAAGGGGATATTCTAATCAATCTAATCTTGAAGGCAAATCTGACTTTGATGTTTTTTGTTCGCTTCTTGATATCCCTATTAAAGAAATAAAAGTTCATATGGTAAATGGGAGCGATATACCTATGGATATCTCGGACCAATTAAAGAAAATTGATGTTCCAATGCTGTTAGTATATGGAAATAAAGATTTATTTGTAAGACCCTTTGCAGGAGAATATATCTCCGAACTATGCCGAAATCATAAAAATTCTCCAATTGTTGAAGTTACAGAAGGATCACATTCTCTCCCCCTAATAAGCCCCAAGAAAGTGCTTGGAATCATGGATAAACATCTTAGCTAATTTTTTCACATTAAAAACTTTTAAATATCTGGATATTCAAAGAATCTATGTATGGATAAAATAAAATTACTAATTGCCCTAATCCTAGTAATATTACCTATCCTTAGTTTTACCCTGCAATATTATTTTTCAAAAAAAGCAGGCACCCTAAAGGCACTGCGAAAGCACGGCATGGTTTTCTATTCAGATTGGATTTTTCTGATTTTTAATCCACTTTTATTTTATGCCATACCCATTCCCTCTTTGCAAAATCTTATTCTATTTTCTCTTTTCTCTATTCTTGTAAATATCTGGCTTCACTTTAATCTTTGGCTTAACGTCCATATCAAAGAAAAAAAGAAGGCTCATATGTATGATTTAATAAATAAAAAGCTCTCTAATGCCGGAATAGTTCATTTTTTATTTTCAGTAGTGCAATTAACCCTCATGCTAATTTTTTTATTCTCGCCAATTACGAATAGTTTATATTTTTATGAAGCAGCCATTTTATGTTTATTTTTCCTAAGTATTATTCCTTCTTCCTTAAGAATACATGATGGCAAACTCTTGAAATCCGATTTATTTGGTTCTATTTTCGGTGTCTTTTGCATATTGATTAAATTGCTACTCCAAACTCTCTGAAACATTTAAAAACTCAGAATACTCTGGATAATTATGACTATAAAAGAAAAACTTTCATCATTCTTCGGACAATGTGGAAGAGTGTGGAGTTTGCTTAGAAAACCAAATATGGATGAATTCAAGGCAGTTTCAAAAGTTTCTGCAATAGGTCTTGGAATAATCGGTTTATTGGGATTTGCTATCACTCTAATAATGACATTCCTTCCAAAATAGTTGGAATAGTTGAGTGTCAAATAAAGGATGGTTGAGTGCGAATATTTGCATTTTAGTAAATTCGCATAATAAGAAAAAATGAAAATATGAGAAAAGGAAACCTTGGTTTCCTTACATTTAAATGAGAACTGAAAGGAGGTAAAGAGGACAAAAATGGCAAAAAAGAATATGCTTGGAAGTTGGGCTTTTTTAGTAGGAGTCTTACTTGCAGTAATCGTAGGAATTTTCAATGGTTTATCAATTTACAGTCTTAATACAACTTTAGTTGTATCTGTATTAATGATTATTGGAATTATCATCGGCTTGTTCAATATAACTTCAGTAGAATCAATGCCTTTCCTTTTTTCAGGATTGGCTTTAATTATTGCAGGAGTTTTCGGAGCAGGAGTACTGCAGAGCGTTCCTGTAGCAAGTGCTACACTTGTAGCAATGCTTGAAGTATTCATTCCAGCAACAATAGTTGTTGCAATAAGGAATGTATTTAGCATGGCTAAAAACTAAGAACAAATTTAATTTAATTTTTATCTTTTTTTTATTTTGTTCAAAACTTATGTTTTGAAAGGCCAGAGAATTATTAATTCTCTGGATTTTTTATTTTCTTTTTTACTTTTTGATTTACTCTTTTGTAGAACAATTTTATTTAAATAGCAGGCAATATTCTATTTTTTATGAAAGCAAATTCAGTAGGTTTGGAACTAGATATTTATTTATCAAGTTCAGAAGTAATGATACTAAAACATAAATCTTTAGAAGGAATATTGCAATTTAGAGAAATTAATTCTAATTCAAAAAAACCAATTCCCCTGACTATAAAATACATTTCAGGTAAAGAAGAATCAATTATTGTAAATCATAATCCTCCAAAAGAATATTTTGGTGATGCAAATCATATAACTATTGAACTTCAAGATTATCTCTATGGTTGTTTAGTTGAACGTGGTTCCTGTGGCGATAGATTTCTAGGTTCAGGAAAAGTTTTAATTTATACTTTATGATATAGAAAGATTTATAAGTCGCTTTTTTATTATAAAAATATCTTATTCTCACAAAACTTCTTTCGGGTTGCGTGAGTGTTGAGATAATTCATAAAAAATTTAAACTAAAATCAACAAACAAAAATAAAAATAAAAT
>CAYIVX010000014.1:0-13125 GCA_964366925.1 Candidatus Woesearchaeota archaeon
CAAAAGTTGGAGCAAATACTACCTTAGCACTCATAGTAAAATTAATTGAAGACGCCCAGGGAAAAAAAGCACCAATACAAAGATTTGCAGATAGCATTTCATCTTATTTTGTTCCAGCAGTAATAGTTATTGCATTATTGGCATTTAGTGTATGGTTTTTTATTGTAGGAAAAAGCTTTTCATTTTCATTAATTATAGCCGTTTCTGTTTTAGTAATCGCCTGTCCATGTGCCTTAGGTCTAGCTACACCAACCGCAATTATGGTGGGGACTGGAAAAGGCGCAGAAAAAGGAATACTCATTAAAGGGGGGGATGCACTTGAGACGGCCCATAGTCTTTATGCAGTAGTATTTGATAAAACAGGAACATTAACTCAAGGAAAACCTGACGTTACAGATATTGTTGCCTTTAAGGAATCCATTACTGAAGAAGAAATTCTTAAACTTGCGGCAAGTTTAGAACAATATAGTGAACATCCATTAGCTCAAGCGATAGTAAATAAAGCAAAATTAAATAAAATAAAACTTGAAGTAATTAAAAATTTCAAAGCAGTTCCAGGTCATGGAGTAGAGGGTAACTATAAAAATAAAAAAATAATTGTAGGTAAACCCGAATACATTAGAAAAATAAAAAATATAGAATCATTAGAATCTAAAATAAGCGAATTAGAAAGCCAAGGAAAAACAGTAGTCATATTAGCTTATAATAACAAAATTTATGGATTAGTTGCAATAGCAGATACAATAAGAGAGGATTCAATTATGGCAGTAAAACAATTACAAAAACAAAAAGTATTTGTTTATATGATTACTGGAGATAATAAAAGAACTGCCCATGCAATTGCAAAACAACTAGGAATAAATCATGTAATAGCCGAAGTTCTTCCTCAAGATAAGGCAACTCATGTTAAAGAACTGCAAAAAGGCGGAAAAAGAAAAGTAGCAATGGTTGGAGACGGAATTAATGATGCTCCAGCATTAGCTCAGGCAGATATAGGTATTGCCATAGGTTCTGGAACAGATGTTGCGATGGAAACTGGAAATATAGTATTAATGAATAATAAAACAACAGATGTTGTAAGAGCTATAAGATTAAGTAAAATGACCATATCCAAAATAAAACAAAATATGTTTTGGGCTTTATTTTACAATACGCTAGGAATTCCTGTTGCAGCCGGATTATTATATCCATTCACAGGATGGCTTCTTTCACCTATAATCGCAGGTGGAGCTATGGCACTCTCAAGTGTTAGTGTTGTTCTTAATACTCTTCTCATGAAAAAGAAGAATTTCTAAGATGAAAAAAACATTGATGATTCCAATTTTAACTTTTTTAATTCCGATAGTTTCAGCTCATTGTCCGTTATGTACAATTGCGGCTGGTGCAGGCATAGGTGCGGCAAGATTTTACGGCATTGATGATAGTATAGTGGGCTTATTTTTAGGAGCATTTATTGTTTCCACCGCCCTGTGGTTTAATAAATGGCTAAAAACTAAAATAGATCTGCCCCTTCAAAAAGTTTTAATAATTTTTACATCTTTTCTGCTACTAATGGGCCCACTCTATTTAACGGGAATAGTAAATAATTTTGAAACAGTTAAAGCAATTCCAACTTTGTCTATGTTTGGTCTAGGTATTTTTGGAATAGACAAACTATTGTTAGGTACAATAATTGGGACATTATTCGTCTCAGTTTCGTTCAGTTCAAGTGATTATATTAGAAAGAAAAATGGAAAAGTATTATTTCCCTATCAAGGAATATCTTTTATGATTATTACATTGTTAATTTTATCTGAAATATTTTGGAAGATAAACAAGTAAAATGGAAACAAAAATTAAACAGAACAAATCTTTGCAAATAAGCAAAAGAGTTATTAGTTTATTAATTCTAGCTATGCTAGTCTCAACAACTTTTTTAATCTTCGGAAATTATTCAAAAAATAGTTTGGACCTTCCTGCTTATTCTTCAATTAATAGTGAAATTCAAGAAGCTTATCTATTTGCAACAGAAAATCCTCAAGCCCTTAGTGGGGTCAATTGCCATTGCGGATGCATGAAGATGGTTCATGATGGAAGAATTCATACTAGGGGCCTATTAGACTGCTTTAAAAAAGAAAACGAAGATTATGATAATCATGCAGCTAATTGTGCCATGTGCATCACAGATACACTTGAGGTAAAAAAGTTATTAACTGAAGATAAAACCAAAGAAGAAATAATCCAAATTATCGACAATAAATATCTATAAAATGAAAACACAAATAAATCAAAATAAAATATCCGAACATCAAGGATTGATTATGATTATTTGCTGTTTAATACCCCTAATTATTGCCGGAGCATTATTCTATTTGGGGTTTAAGAATTATGCAATTTTTGCAATAATGTTATTATGCCTAGTTTTGCATTATATTCTAATGATAAATATGCATAAAAAAGAAGCAACCGAAGAGAATAAAAAGGATATATGCCATTAATAATTAATAAAAGAGGAAATAAAATGTTAGAAAAATTAAAAAAAGCTAAACCACTTGAGCTTGAAGCATGGATGTTTGGTGCAGGCATTCTCGGCTTCGGATTAGGAATGCTATTCTCTACTTATAAAAATCAGTTAATGCTAATTGCAATTTTATTAGGCCTGATTATACATGGATGGGCAATGTATAAAATATATTCAAGAAAACAAAAATACTAGATAAAAAGGGGGTAAAAATGAAACAAAATTTGGGAAAAACAGATAGAATATTGAGGTTTGCATTAGCTTTTTGGTGGCTAGGTCCATTTGCACCACAATTTGATATAGTTTGGGCAAACTGGCTTATAATAGGTATAGGAGTAATTGCTTTAATTGAAAGCTTTACTGGCTGGTGTGGATTGCACACATTATTTAGAATTAATAATAAAAATCAATAACAAATGACACAAAAACTTAACGTTAAAAACTTTGCTTTAGCATCAGCCTTAGTGGGTGGAATTGTTTATTTTGTATGTGCATTATTATACTGGATAAATTCAGAATTTCTCATTAGAGTAGGTAATTATTTAATTCATGGTATTGATCTAACAAAAATCATGAGAACCGATCTAACATTATCCTCTACTATGATTGGCTTAATTTTAACTCTTATCTTGGTATATTTAATTGGCAGTTTATTCGCCAAGATTTATAATCACCTTATCAAATAATCAAAAGGAGGTAAAAAATAAAATGAAAAAAATAATAATAAGCTTGGTTGCATTAATGTTTGCATTTAATCTCGTATCCGCAGTACAGTATGGAATGATGGGAGACACCGGACAGTTTACACCAGTTAATACTTATGGAAGTGGAATGATGGGGATGATGCAAATGATGACTGGCTATGGGGGATATAACACCTATGGTACTGGAATGATGTTTCTTGGCTGGATAACTTATCTGCTAATTATTGCACTTATTGTTGCAACAATCTATTGGCTTGTAAAATCAGCTAACCATAAGAGATAAAGATGAAAATAATGCAAGAACATGAAAATTCTAATCAGATTAGTTATACCTGTCCAATGCATTCAGAAATAATAAAAGAAAAGCCAGGCATTTGTCCAATATGTGGAATGAATCTTATTTCTATTAAAAATAGAGAAGTAAAACATTTCGAACATGAAAAATCTAATTTCAATAAACATGAAGGTCATACGACGCAAATGTTTGTTAAAAGATTCTGGATAAGTTTAATTTTAACTTTACCCGTTGTTTTTTACTCTGAACTTTTTCAAAATTTATTTGGAATTAAAATTCCATTTGAAGGATTTATTTATCTTAGTTTAACATTTAGTTCAATAGTTTTCTTTTACGGAGGAGGAGTTTTTATTTTAGGAGCCTATAGAGAAATAAAAGCACATATGATTGGGATGATGACACTAATAGCCCTAGCCATATCTGTCGCCTATATTTACAGCCTCTCATCAATATTTTTCTTTAAGTCAGGAGATTTATTCTGGGAACTAACAACGCTTATCACAATCATGCTACTGGGTCATTGGATTGAAATGAAAGCAGTTAGTGGAGCACAATCTGCATTAAGAGAACTTGCAAAACTCTTACCCGATAAAGCTGAAGTAATCAGAAATAAAAAAATGCTAACTATTCCTCTAAATGAATTAAAAAGAGAAGATATAATTTTTGTAAGACCGGGTGGAAAAATACCTGTAGATGGAATTGTAATCGAAGGAAAATCTAATGTTGATGAATCCCTAGTTACAGGAGAATCAAAACCAGTAAAAAAAATAGAAGGGTCTGCAGTGATTGCTGGAACGATCAATGAAGATGGTAGTTTAAAAATAAAAATAACTAAAATTGGAGAAGAAACCTTTCTTGCAGGGATAATGAAATTAGTGGCAGAAGCCCAATCTTCAAAATCAAAAATGCAACTTCTTGCGGACAAAGTTGCAGGATATCTCACATTTACAGCCATTGGGGCTGGAATTTTAACCTTTGTATTATGGATAATTGCCAAATCTACACCAATTTTCGCATTAGAAAGATTAGTTAGTGTATTAGTTATAGCCTGTCCACATGCATTAGGACTTGCCGTACCTCTAGTGGCATCAATATCTACAGCATTATCAGCCAGAAATGGTTTACTTATAAAACAAAGAATTGCCTTAGAATCTGCAAGAAAAGTTAATATCATATTATTTGATAAAACAGGAACATTAACTAAAGGAGAATATGGAGTAACTGAAATTATAACTAATCGAGAATTCAAAATTGAAGAAAAAAAGCTACTACAAATAGCTGCATCAGTAGATAGTCATTCAGAACATTTTGTTGCAAAAGCCATAGTTAAAGAAGCTCAAAAAAGAAAAATAAAAATTCTTAGTATTAAAGATTTCAAAAGAATAGCTGGAAAAGGAGTAATGGCAAAAATAGGAAAAGATAAAATTTTAATAGGTGGTGAAGCCATACTAGGAAATTTAAAAATTAATGAAGAAATTAAAAATAAGATTTTTCAATCTTCCAAAAGTGGTAAAACTATAATTTTTGTACTTTTCAATAACCGTCTTGCAGGAGCAATTGTTTTAGCAGACATTATAAGAGAAGAATCAAAAGAGGCTATTTTGGAACTTAAAAAAATGGGTATAAAATCCGCAATGATTACCGGAGATTCAGAAGATGTGGCAAAATGGGTTGCAACTGAATTAGGAATAGATGAATACTTTGCAAATGTTATGCCTAATGAAAAATCAAAAAAAGTAAAACTACTGCAATCAAGAGGTATGAAGGTAGCAATGGTCGGTGATGGAATTAATGATGCTCCAGCACTAGCTCAAGCAGATATAGGGATAGCCATAGGTGCAGGTACAAATGTAGCAATTGAAAGTGCAGGAATAATACTAGTAAGAAATGATCCACGAGATATTGTAAAAATAATAAAACTTTCACAAAGAACATATAATAAAATGAAACAAAATCTCTGGTGGGCAAGTGGATATAATATTATTGCAATTCCACTAGCAGCAGGGGTTCTTTATACAAAGGGAATTCTATTACAACCATCAATGTCCGCCGTTCTTATGTCATTATCAACAGTTATTGTTGCAATTAATGCCTTGTTATTAAAAAGATTCAAATAAGCAAGATTTAAATAGCCAAACAAGAATAAAATAATATGGAATTTTGCCCCAAGTGTGGAAGTGTTCTCGTTGAAAAAAGAAAAAAATTTGGCTGTGTTAACTGTAGCTATAGTGCTAAAGGAAAAGTTAAAATAGAAAGCACAGAACAACTTATTGAACCAAAAAGAACAGCAGTTATAAAAGAAAAAGATAGCAATGTTATGCCAACAGTTGCAACAGTTTGTTCAAAATGTGGTAATAAAGAAGCCTATTTCTGGACTGCTCAAACAAGAGCAGCAGATGAAGCTGAAACTAAGTTCTTCAAATGCACAAAGTGCAAACATACTTGGCGAGAATACCGCTAAGACTAAATCAATTCTTATTACTTAGAGGTATTCGAGAAGAGAGTATAGATGATTTTTGGTAGAGTACCAATAGTTTTAAAAATATTCAATTTTACTAAATAATAAAGGTGTTGGTAAAGGATCACCTTAGAATTCTAAGATAATAATATGAAATCAACTTATTTACAAAAAGTTTTAGCAGGCAGAAATGAAATTCCAACAATAGTTGGAATTAGACATCAAATTGGATTACGTGGAGAAACTTATTGGTTAAGTGAGGTTACAAAATGGTTAGAAAGAAGAGTTAAAGAAAAAGATAAAATAATGTTAGAAATTCCAGAATATCCTTTAGGAGATTTATTTAGAAATAATGTTTTTAGTAGAGTTATAGCATATATGAACCCCTTATGCGATTTTCTTCATGAAAGAGGTTGCGAAATTGTTCCAGGAGAAGATAGAGAAAGATTTGGCACAAATGATAATAAATATCATAAAGAACATGTGAGGGATGATGAAGTATTTATTCCAAGAATGAGAGAAATAAAACCAAGATTTTTTTTAGTCGGCCATAGTCATCTAGATTACTTAAAAGAAAAAATGCCCGAATTTCAATATGTTAATTTAGTTGATGAAAATAAAGATAAAAGAAAATGTTCTTGGTTAAATTTAGATTTAAATGTAAAGATTTAGGACGAGAAGAAGAAAAAGGGCATACATACTCCACCCACATTATCTCGAATTACCAACGCCAATTCTTTTACAATAATTTCTTATAGGACAACTAGAACATAATGGAGAAACAGGCAAACAAACAGTTTTTCCAAATAAAACAAACATTCCATTAAAATCTGCCCAATATTTTTTAGGAATAACTTCCATTAAGGCAACTTCACTTTGTTCAGGGGTTTTTGTTTTTATCCAGCCAATTCTATTAGGAATACGGTTCACGTGCGTGTCCACCGGTATTACTGCTTTTCCAAAACTAAAGGCAAGAACAATATTTGCAGTCTTAGGTCCAATATGTTTTATACTCATTAATTCTTCGCTAGTTTGTGGAACTTCTGAATTAAATTTTTCAATAAGCTCGCGAGAAACATGTCTTATGGCTTCTGCTTTTTTATTAAAATGGCCAGAACTGAAAATTATTTGTTTTAATTTCTTTTCAGGAATCTTAAGCATTTCTTGTGGAGTTTTAGCAACTTTGAAAAGTTCTTCTGAAATAACTTCAGTTACTTCATCCTTTGCTCTTAAAGAAAGCAAACAAGAAATCAAAGTTTGATAAGGCGAATATCTTTTAGAATCTTTAGATTCCCTATTCAGAGTAGTTCTTCTTACTCCTTCTTGAGACTTCTTTAAAATTTCAAGAATATTAATTATTTCTTTTTCGTTTGCCATGGAGAATAGGAATGGCCCGTAAGGTTTAGAAAATTATAATTTTCTAACTCATTCAAAATTTACATTTTGAAGAGATATGAACCCCGCAAGCATACAAATTTATTACGATTCTGTTATTTACTTCGTAAATAACAAATGGCCCGTAAGGGATTTGAACCCTTGGCACCCACATTAAGAGAGGTGGGAGCACATTTGATACCTTGAGTAAATCTTTGCATTTTTTAAAGGTTTACTTGCAGAGAGCACCTACCGATTAGTAAGGGCATCGTTTTCGGCATCTATTCTAAAATATAGGGGTCTTTATAAATGATTGAATCTGGTGCTTCCCCACTATGATAATTGGCGATGCAATAAGAAAACGAGATGTAGAAAAAGTATTGAGATTTATGCTAAAGTGGAAACTTCCTGATATTGAAAAACAAAAGATAAAAGAGTTTATTAATGAATATCGGGCAGGCAGGATAACTGGCAGGATTGGAAAAGGAATTGAAGGAACTCTTGAATCTTTAGTATATAATCTTAAGCTTCCTTTAGAATATATTAACAAAGAAGTTACAGAAATGACAGAAGAAGATATTAAGAGCTTTTTTGATGCTTTAATGACTAATAAATTAAGAAAGAAAGTAAAGAAAAGGGTTAATGGTAAACTGCAATCCGTTAATTATGGAGACTACGCCTTGAAAGGCAAGATAAAGTTTTTTAGAAACTTTTCTTTATATCTTAGATTTAGATTAGATAAATATCCTGAAAGATATGTTAAATTTCAAAAGATTTTGAAAGTTGTTATAACTTCTGTTGATAAGGATCCTGAATGTCTTACAGAACAGGAAGTTGATAAGCTCTATGAATCAAGTTCAGAATTATGGCAAAGGTTTTTTCATGAAGTTAATGCTTGGGGAGGTTTTAGGGCAGGGGAATTTCATCAATTATTAGAAAGCGATATTGTTCTTCCAGATGTTGAAAGAGGAGAGAATTTTGTTAAAATTCTTATTAGAAATGAAACAAGCAAAACAAAAGGCAGAATGATTACTTTATACGGAAGTAAATGTCATAAGGTTGTTAGAGAATATTTAGAACAAAGAAAAAGGCAAGGGCTCAAATCCGATGAGCCTGTTTTTGAAAAAGGCTATGGACCTGCTAAAATTTGGATAAGAAGATTTGGAAAAAGAGTTTTAAGAAAGAATGTTCATCATCACTTATACAGGCATACTTGTGCTACTTGGCTAGTTGATAAAGGGATAATAAAAGACAGACATAGATTATGCTTGTTTTTTGGATGGAAATTCTCTAGCCCTATGCCTGATGTTTATTTGACTAGGAGCAAGATAAGTATGGAAGATATTGATAACAGCGTTAAAAACACAGAATTAGGTGATTTAAAGAGCGAGTTGGATAAAGAACGGCAAGAGAACAGGCTTAAACAAGAAAGAATGGAAAGTGAACTGGCAAATTTGAAAGAAGAATTAAATCAAAGAAAACAAGTTGACCCAATACTCAATGAAATTTTCCAGAAAGAAGATTTTCTAGAACAAATAAGACTTATAGTAACTAAACGAAGAGACTTACTAATTAAGAAAGACGCATGAAAAAGAAATCTAGAAGAACATTCAGACAGAAGTTAAATAAAAGATTAGAGAAACTAAAGAGAAGACAAAAAATAAGAGATTATATTGATTCTGATGAACCTTTTTATAGAGTTAAAGATTTGAATATTTGCGAAGTAGAATATTTGCTGACAGGGAGTTATTCAAGACACAATTTAACTTATCAGCAGGATATTTTTGGAAATTTTGGATATTATTTGATTGCTAATGATGATTTTGAAAGTCCAGAACACTTTTTTCTTGTGCATCATATTGCAGATGTTTTAAGCAAGAATGGAATCTCGGCAGAAACTTATAGAACTACTAAGCCAGACATAATTTTTGCAGTTAAAAATAGAAAAATTGCTTGTGAAGTTGAGACAGGAAAAACTTTTAAGCATGCTAAAAAGCAATTTTTAAGAAAAGTAGAAATTCTTAATGAAACTTTTGGTGATGATTGGTTTTTTATTGTGACAAATCGCAATTATCTGAGCAAATATAAGAAATACGGCAAGGTGGTCACTAGAAAACGGGTGTTAAAAATGCTTAGCAGATATGTTGGTTTTCCTATTGAATATCAACAGCCCTCAAAACCTAAGAATAAGTTTCCAACTTATTAAATTTTAATACTTGGGCTAATTCTGACGGCAAATATAATAATGTATTATTATTTATTTTTTCTTGATGCGAGCGAGTGAAACGAACGAGCCGGATTATATGGTTAGGGTTTAGCCTGTTTCCAGAGCTTATCAAAAACCTTATTCTGTAAATCAAACATTTCTTTATCTTGGATAATTACTCCATTTAGATTATCTTGCTCGAAAGAAGTAAAAGCAACTTTATCATGATAAATAAAACACTCTGAATCTAAATCCAAATCTTTTAGGTATCGGAATTCACTATTCTTTACTCTTTTATCTTTTGCGAATTCTCTTTCTTTTTCATCCATTAAAACTAAAGTTTTTATTTTATTTTCTTTCTTTTTTCGGTAATACATATCTGTCCAAACACCGAAGAAGTCAGGCCATTTGCTCATAAAACCTATAATCTTAACCGTCTGATTTGGTTTTGAAACATAGTCATTAAATAAGGTTTTAAGCCCATCTTTTCCTTCAAATAATTCAACTTTATGTTTCTTTGGAACAAATTCCTGCATTTTTTCAAGCTTAGGCAAGATAGAGATTATTTTCTTCTTCTTTTCATCAAGTATTTCAATAAGCTGTTTAGGATTAGCTGCTTGAAAATAAGCAACATTATCCTTTAGAACGGTAGAGATTAACCCTTTCTCTATCAGAGATTTGAGAACTCCGTAAGCAGTTGTTCGTATTAGTTGAGATTTCTTAGCAATTTCATTAACTTTAGAGCTTCCAAGAGAAAGACAAGCAAGGTATATCTTTATCTCGTTATCTTCAAGGTTTAGTTCCCTTAGTTCATTGATTATTTCCATATTTCTATTAGGATTTCAGATTATTTAAACCTTGCTAAGTGTTGTCTAATTACGACAACAAGTGTATAAATAGCCTATTTTATTGATGTTACTAACAAGTAGTTATATAATAACTACTTAGAAAAAATAAAATGACAAATAAAATACAAATAACTGAAAAAGATAGAAGAACTAAAATCTTAGTTATAGATGATTCTGTAGATGTGCAAAAAGATTTTTTTGAGATATTACAAAAAAGAGGGGATTATCCTAGGATTAATAGAGAAGATATTAAGAAAAGCTTACGAGCTGTAGAATCATTTTTAAGAAAAGTTCCCTACAAAGCGATTTTGATGGATGGGAATCTTGAATTAAAACTGGATGGTTCATGCGATGGAGCTGTTTTAACAAATTTTATTCAAGAAGGGAGATATGGTTCACTCAACAAAGAAACTCCCATTTACAATATTTCTGCAAGTTATACAATTCCAAGAACTCTGGAGGGAGTATACAAGGAGGGTAATATTGAAGAATGTCTCAAAAAAGTAAGACTAATTTAAATTTAAAACAAGAAAGAACAAAATGATAAATAAAACACAAATAACTGAAGAAGAAAAAATGGATAGAGAACTTTCAGAAATGCGAAAAAGAATAAAAGGTTCATTAGAAATAACTCTCAATTCTCCTACCGAATATTTAGATAATCTATACAATGCCTGTCATCGTGTAAAAGGCTCCTTTTGTATTGATGCAACTCCTTTTTGGGCACACGACTATGGGCTAAGAGTTGAAGAGATAGGCGCAGTGGGGGAAATATACATCTCAGAATTTAAAGAATATTATGAAAGAACAGGGGATAGACGAGCAGCCATATTGGCTTCTAGAACCTTGAATCTACTATTGAGGAACTTTCGGTCACTTAATCTTACAATGGAATTATGGGGTTTATCTAGAGAAGAACAAGAAAAAATCAAGGAAGAAGGAATTCGATGTGAATTAGATGGAGCACCTTAAAATGATACACTTAGAACAAGGATTAGACAGATGGTTGGATTTGATCGCTAACAAAAATTGGATCCGAAAGACTAAACCCGAACAAAAGGAAATTTGGGAAGCTAATAAAGATTCCTCAACTTTAATGAGATTAGTAATTCATGCACAATTGTATGGGGATATGATAGTATCACATTATTGGCAGAACACTTTAGCAGCTACATATTGCCGTTATTTAGAAATCTCGGCGCTAAAATTAAATGAGTTTTGTAATCATAAGAATATTCCATTCTCATTTAATAGAGAATATATAGAGCGAGCAACTCGATTAGCAGACAGATTGCATGATAAAGGGCCAATAATTATCCCAAAAGATAAAACAGTATATGATACTGACCCTTTATTAGTTCCGTTTTTACCACATATCAAAGAAGTAGAGGGAGAAGTTACTTTTCCGATAATTGAAAGAGATTTTGGTAGAAATTATTCTAGAATTATAGCAAATTTAAAAGAAAATGCGAGTGGGAATAAGCAAGCAATTCAAAAAGTCAAATTAATTTTAGATGATGCAAGAAATTCAGGTTCAAGTTCAGCAATAGGGAATGAAGCTAAAGAAGCAATAGATTTATATGGGGATAGTCTAACTAAAAAAAAAGAGCTTTATAAATTATTGAAGGAAAGAAAAATGAAACTCCCTGAAGGATTACATGAGCATGCTCCATTAGCAAGTATTCTAGAATGTGCCTTATTTGAAAAAAAATATAATAATAGAACTTTCAATCCATTTTTATTTTCTGAAGAATTTGTTGATGAATATCTCCTAAGGGGTAATGACGAAGATGTTAGTCCTGCGAGAGAAAAAGAAATAGAGAAAATAGCATCACAACAAGTTTATGGGCAAGAATTTATGGCTTTACAAAAAGAGGTTAATCCAGAAGTCAAAGAATAAAAAACATGGCGAGAGAAAAAATGACAAATGAATCCAATGAATTTAGAATAGGAAATTACCTAAAGACTTTGCATCCTCTATTAAAAAAATCAGAAGTAGCAAGAAGAATTTTCAAGAAAGTAAAGCAGCCAATACCTTGTGGGGGTCTCTATTATACTCAAAACATAACCTATGATGAAGTTGAAACCTTAGCTATTGAAGCAGCAATAAATCTTGGAGAGGCATGGCTTAACCGAAGATGGAACGAAAATTTTAGTTTGTTAACTGCATGCCTATGTCCTCCAGATTTAGATGAACTAACGGGATGTTTAGATGGCGATTATAATAGCTATAATATTATAGCCCGTTCTGGAACAGATAAATTAACGCCTTCTTTAGAAAGTATTTCAATTCGAGATTCTAGAATAGCTATAAAACCTTATGATGAGGGTGGTCAATTTCGTGCAAAGGATCATAAATGGGTATATAACGAAACTTATATGTTGATACCCAAAAATTAAAAAATAAAAAATCTCTCTTTTTTCCCTACGAGTCTAGTTAAGCCTTGACAAAATTGCATCCAAACTTGCCCCAATCAATTCTGGATAAAAATAATTGATAACTAATAGAAAATTATATGGGTCTGCAGGGATTTGAACCCTGGACACCTACATTAAGAGTGTAGTACTCTAACCGGACTGAGCTACAGACCCATATCTAATTTAGAAGAAAGTAATGTCGTTTTTAAATGTTTTTTATGCAGACTTTATATGTTTTGTATTCTGGATGCCGAGTTCGCTATGCAGATTAAGAGTGTAGTACTCTAACCGGACTGAGCTACAGACCCATATCTAATTTAGA
>CAYIVX010000014.1:13225-21442 GCA_964366925.1 Candidatus Woesearchaeota archaeon
GACTTTATATGTTTTGTATTCTGGATGCCGAGTTCGCTATGCAGATTAAGAGTGTGGTACTCTAACCGGACTGAGCTAACGGACCTTATACTTTATAGGGAAAAATGATGTTTTAAAGTTATTGATTAGAATAGCTCGGCCCAGAGTTCTAAATAAAACCGAAAAATAATTATGCTAGAAGCACCCAGATAGGATAAAATTATTTAGCATTATAACTCGTACAATAAGCAGAAGATTGTTTTCTTAATTCAACTAATTTTTGTCTTTCTTGAACAATATAATTTTGAGTCTGCACCAAGAGAGTTGTCAAAGAAGGAACAAAACTAAAATTTTCTCTAAACGGATTTACTCTCTGCTCAATTCGCCAACCTGCCACTTTTGCTAAACCTGCACGTATTACCATACTAAACTTAATATTAATGAATTTATAAATATTATTAAATTTAAAAAAATAAAATCACCCCTTTAATAAAAAATAAAAAAATTAACCTAAAGCTCTTCTAATGTTATCGATTGCTTCTGCAATTTCTTTGCCTTTCTTTGTAAGCTTTATCAGCTTAATTCTACCTTGCTTTTCAAAGCCCACAAGTCCAAGAACTTCAAGTGCTTGAAGAATCTTGACAGCATGTGAATAAGTGCAGTCCACTTCTTTAGCCAATATGCTACCATATCGAGCTTTCGAAACTTTACTAAGAGCAACCAGCATTAATGCCGGCTTTCTTCTAAAAAATATATCGAAGTTGTCTTTCATTTTAGTGATGTAAGCTCGAGAATACAAGATGTATTCTCAAAACTATATATCTAAACCTATATTTCTACTTTTAAACCTTTCTTATAAAAAATCCAACTAATCAGTAGTTAATAAAAAAACAATAAATAGTCATTAAAAATTACAACACACCCTGTTTGCTCCAACCTAAAACATATTTCTTCTGAAGTTCTGAAACATCTAAAGATTTACCATCAATAATAGCTCGATAAACCTTTAAAATTTCTTCTAAGTTTTCTTCAGTATCAATATAAAACTGATTAATGCCTGAATGAAGCAAGGATCTAAGTTTATTAAATAATCCTAATTCTTTTTCATTGGTTATTTCCGCCCCATTATAAATTTTATTAATATTAAAATTAAATCCTCGCTCATCCCTCATTTTTCCTTCTTTAATTTCATGAGCCAGAGTCATAAGTCTTATTTTTCCATGAACAAAAGCAATAAAGTCTTTATTTTTAAATTTCTCAAGTTCAAGTGAAGATAATTCTGGAGAAATTATGGCTTTCCCAAATTTACCGTAATAATTTAATTGTAAATCATTAAAACAATTAACATTATAATCAAAAACTATCGGAATTTTAGAGCTAATTGGAAAACTAAGAATGCCAATATTTCCAATTAGCAATCCATCGGAATTCAAATCTTGAAGTTTATCTTTTATTTTAATAATATCCTCATCAAACATAATTCTAGGAGTAACAGCATAGAGTGGTTTTGAAACTAATTCCTTTATTTTTTCAAAATCTTTATTAAACATATCTAAACAGATAATATCAGCATAATTATCTGCAACTAAAGCATCTTTTTCAGAATAAACCCTTGCTATTAATTTCTTACCAGAAGAATTCTTTTCCTTTACTTCAGCTAACTGAATCTTAGCTATTCTTTTCTTGGGTTTAATAAAACGAGAGATAACCTCATAAACTTTTTCTACTATTTTAGATGTTCCGGTAGATTGTCTTGCATTGAAAATATCTTCTGACGAAAATCGACCTTCAGTAAATCCCCTAGTAAAACCACTTTCAAGCTGTTTCTTCATTTCAGGTGTTACCTTAAATTTTCTAGCATAATAAGAATCAATTGCTTTTCGATAATTTGAAACAGAAGTAGCAACATAATAAGGAGTTCTCATTCTTCCTTCTATTTTAACCGCATTTATTCCAAGTTTTATTATTTCAGGAATTTTCTCAACAAGACATAATTCTTTAGTAGAAATCAATAAAGAAGAATTATACACTTTTCTGCAAGGTTGAGCACATTTCCCCCTATTTCCAGACCTTCCCCCTAAAAGCGAAGAAAATAAACACGAGCCAGAAACACAAGCACATAGAGCACCATGAACAAACATTTCTAAACCAATTTTACAATTTTTTCTCAGAAGCTCTAAATTTTTCTTATCAATTTCACGAGCAAGAATAATCCGATCAACATCAAACAAATTAGCTTGAGCTGAATTCATTATTCCAGTTTGAGTAGATAAATGAACTTCAAGTCCAGGAAAGCTTTTTTTAATTATTTCTATAAAACTAGGATCTTGAATAATTACTGCATCAATCCCATGCTCATAACCATATTTTATCTGTTCTAAAAATTCTGCAATCTCTGAATTTTTAATAAGAGTATTAGCTGTAAGATAAACTCGAACATCATTCGACTTAGCTAGATGTATCGCATCAATTAAATATTTTGAATTAAAATTTACGGCGTTCTCCCGAGCATTAAACTTATTCATACCTAAATAAACCGAATCTGCACCAGAAGAAATTGCTGCCTTCAAACAAGCAAGAGAGCCCGAAGGAGCGAGCAGTTCAATTTTCTGAATTTTAGCGTTATTGTGCTTGAAAATGGAACTGCGAGAAAATAGTTCAATTTGTCCTTTTCGTTCAAGTATGGGGGAAGAGGGGACTTTCTTAATCTTAAATTTAACAGTTTTAACCATATAGATTTTAATTAAGAAAGGATTTTAAGTATTGTGGTTTAAGAAAAAAATTATTCTGTCTTTTCTACTTCAGATTCTTCAGCCTTTTCTTCAGCTATTTCAGCTTCTTGAGATTCTTCTGTTAATTCTTCGTCAGATTCTTCATCTGATTCTTCGTCAGATTCATCTTCGAATTCAATTTGATCTAAAAATTCAATTATCTTATCTAGTTTAGCATTAATTTGTTTAAACTGTTCTTGAGACATACCAGAAGAACCACTTTCAGAACTTCTTCTCGAGCCAGAATCTGAACCGCCTTCTGTTCTAAAACAATCACTGCAATAAACAGGTTTATCGCCTGTTGGTTTAAATGGAACTTGACATTGTTTTCCACATTTATCACAAGTAACTTCATGCATTTCAGGTCTTCTATCTCTATTTCCAAAACCTCCTCTATCTCCAAATCCGCTTGATCTTCCACCATATCCACCAGGTCTTCTGCTATATCCCGGACTTCCACTAGATCTTCCACCAGCTCTTGAATTAAATCTACTGCCGCTAGAACGATCGCTTCGGAAGCTGCCTTCATTATCTGATCTAAAATTTCCCATTATAATAAGAGAGCTAATTGTTCGTTTATAAAGCTATGTAATGACTCTTCAAAATGTTTAAATATCCCTTAGCAGATATACCTCTATGATAGAGATAAAATTATTAAGAGAACATCCAGAAATTATTAAAAAAAATTGTAAAAATAGGGGTTATGATGTAAATATAGATGAAATTCTTAATTTAGACAAAAAGTGGAGAGAATATAAAACCGAAGATGATGAATTAAGAGCCGAAAGAAACAAAATTTCTGAACAAATTAATCAAGCAAAAAAAGATAAAAAACCAATTGAAGCAATTCTAAAAAAAGCAAAAGAAATTCCTCTAAAACTAGAAAATAATGAACATAAGGAAAATGAATTAAGACAAAAAATAGATTATTTAGTTTCAACACTTCCAAATATACAAGCAAGTGACGTTCCTATTGGCGATGCTGAAAAAAATAAAGAAGTTAAAAAAAATGGAAAAATTCCAAAAATAAAAAATCCGAAGAGTCATCTCGAGTTATTAGAATCTTTTGATTTAATAGATATGAAAAGAGCAACTAAAATAGCTGGTGCAGGTTTTTACATCTTAAAAGGAAAAGCTGCTAAACTTCAAAGAGCATTAGTTCAATTTATGCTAGACTTTCATGTAAATAATGGATTCACTGAAATAAATCCACCACAAATGGTTAATAGAAAATCCGCATTTGGAACAGGAAATTTACCTAAATTTGAGGACCAGTTATATAAAACTAATGATGAATTAATTATGATTCCTACTGCAGAAGTTCCTATTACAAATATCTATGCTGATGAAATTCTTGCTGAAAAAGAATTACCAAAAAAATTCTGTGCATTTACAGAGTGTTATCGAACTGAAATTGGTAGAAAAACAGGTGAAGAAGGCTTATTTAGAGTTCATCAATTTGAAAAAGTAGAAATGGTTTATCTCTGCAAACAAGAGGACTCATTTAAATTCCTAGAAGAAATGACTGAAAATGCTGAAAAAATATTGGAAATACTAGAAATCCCACATAGAAGACTTCTACTAGCAACTGCAGATGCAGGATTCGCTTCTGCAAAAACTTATGATTTGGAAGTATGGAGTCCTGCAATGAAAAGATATCTTGAAACATCCTCTTGTTCTAATTGCCTAGATTTTCAAGCAAGAAGAATGAATACGCGATATCAATCTAAAGAAGGATTAAAATTTATCCACACACTTAATGGTTCAGGTATAGCTCTTCCAAGATTAATGATTTCTTTAATAGAAAACAATCAACAGGAAGATGGAAGTATAACTATTCCAAAAGCTCTTTGGTCCTATACTGGATTTAAAGTAATAGAAACAGAAAACAAGCCTAGAAAGAAAGCTTAAAAACTCAATTCTTATTAATTTTTTATGGAACAAAAAGATAATCCTGTAAAACATATAGGAGTAATTATTGATGGAAATAGAACTTATGCTAAAAAAAGAATGCTTCCGAGCTTCAAGGGGCATGAAGCTGGAGCAGAAAAACTGGAAAAGTTTCTTGATTGGGCCCGAGAATTAAAAATAAACGAGGTTACTGCCTATATCCTATCAACCGAAAATCTTAATCGTACTCAAGAAGAACTTAATCATTTATTCAGAATATTCAAAGAATTTTTTAATAAACTTGAAAAAGATAAAAAAATAGATGAAAATAAAGTAAAAATAAGATTTATTGGAGATTTATCATTAATTCCCAAAGATATAAAAGAACTTGCTGAAAAAGTTATGAAAAGAACTGAGAAGTATAATAACTATATTATTAATTTCTGTTTCGCCTATGGTGGAAGACAAGAAATAGTAAATGCTGTAAATAAACTTATTAAAGAAGGTAAAAAGCAAATAACTGAACAGGATTTAACAAATGCTCTTTGGTTATCTGATGAGCCAGAATTTATAATTCGAACAGGTAGTAAAACACGTTCTTCTAACTTTCTCCCTTGGCAAAGTGTGTATTCTGAATGGTTCTTTCTAGATAAAATGTGGCCAGAAATAGAAAAAAGTGATTTAATTAGTTGTATAGAAAAATTCCAAAAAACCCAAAGAAATTTTGGTAAATAAGTTTTTAAGTTAAATTATCTATACTTGAACCATCTCGAACCTTCCTCCTGCTCAGGTTCTAACTTAAAAATTCTATTAATCCTACAATCCCTCTATGAATTGTTATTAATTATTAATTTTGTTCGAATATTAAATAAGCGAAGCCTATCTGAAAAAATCAAACAAATAATAAAATAAAAGATATAAAAAAATAATAAAAAGTAAAAAATAATAAAAATTAAATATAAATACCTAAGAAGAAATTATAATTTCTTCTTTTTTGCTGCTTTCTTTTTTGCCATACTTTTACTTTTACCTCCTTTTTACCCCAATTACATCCATAATTGTTAAAATAATTACGCATCACTTTTATTTAAAGGTATCTGAAAAATCCAAAAAATTAAAATATTCCAAAAATAGAAAAAATAAAGCTCGTCGGAGAATTAAAAGTCTAAAAATAAATAATAATTTAATAAACCTAATTAGAATTATTCTTTCTCAATAAACCTTACTCAAGAAGCTCCCTTATTTTCCAAAATAGGAGATTATTAATAATAGTCCATCTAAAGCTAAACACAAATTTCATCACTTTTTTAAAGTAGATTATCTTCAATAAAACATGGAAAAAGATAACTCAAAATTAAAAATTCTTGCAGCCGGAGATTTTCATGGGGATTCTGCAACAGCTAAAAAACTAGCTGAAAAAGCTGAAAAAGAAAAAGTAGATTTAGTTGTTTTACTCGGCGATATAACGGGAATGATTCCTACTAAAAATTTGATTAAACCCTTTACAGATAGAAAACAAAAAGTTATTTTTGTTCCAGGAAATTGGGAAACAAAAGCAGATGCTGACCGTCTTTCAAAAATATATGGAATAAAAAATATAGATAAAAATTATGTTATTTACAAAGGAACTGGAATTTTCGGAATGGGCAGTGCTGATTGGGCATTGTATCCCGATGAAGAACAAACCCTCAAACATCTACAAAAACAGCATGAAAAAATAAAAAATCTTGAAAAGACGATAATGATAAGCCACCTGCATGCAGCGGGAACAAAAAGTGAGTTAAGTGGAATTCCGGGAGATGAAGGCATAAGAAGAGCCATAAATAAGTTTCAACCAAATTTATTCATTGCAGGCCATATTCATGAACTAGAGGGCGTAGAGGAAAAAATAGGTAAAACCAAAGTTGTTAATGTAGGAAAGAAAGGAAGAATCTTTGAAATCTGATGATTTCGAATCCTTCAAAACAAGTATATGTCCAAAATAAAATTTTGGAACAGTCAGAAAATAGTTAATTTTCTGGATTTTGAAGTTTTTGAAATTTAATTTTTATGCATCTCTTTTAATTTCAGTAGTATTTGTTGTAATCGTTCATCGAGAGTTCCCTTAACAAAAAGAAACTTATCTGGTAAAAAATGTTCAACAAAACTTCGAGTTAAATTATGGCGTTTAACTCTAGAATCATTTCCAGCAGTTCTGCAACCATCAGTTTTATATGGTATTTCCAAAGGATTTTGAGCAATTGCAATAAGATCGTATCTATCTTCAACTTCCAAACACATTCGAAATAATTCTCTCACTGCAAGATTATCTCTGGGTTCAGAAGCATACATACGAGCAGATACATAAAAGCTAAACAAAGGAGTATCAGTAATAAATCCATCTACTGCAGTTGATCTTAGTTCTTCTCTTTCCTGTTGTCTCCACATATAAAGTCTTTCAAATGGATTGCGATAATTTCCAAATTCTTTCTTTAATTTTCGCCCTTCTTCACCAATCAAATCATAATCAAAACCATTATTTTTCAATGAGCCGAATAAACCCGCAGCTAATGTAGATTTACCGGTACAAGGCCCACCAGATACAGCGATATTAATTCTAGCCATATGCCTATAACAAGATAAACTATTAAAAGCCTTTATATCCTTTAAAATATATAACAAATCATGCCAAGAAAAATAATACAAAATACAAATGAAGATACTTCTCTTGAACAAGAAGATATAGCCACAAGAGCAACAGCTAAAAAAGTCTATAAAAGCGAAAAACAAAAAGTAGCTGATGAAAGAAAAGATTTTGTTCCGATTAGTAATCCAAAAATAACTACTGAAGTTCAAGCAAGACCAAGACTAACGATAGAACAAATAGAAAAAGTAGAAACTCCAAAACAAAGCAAGAAAGAGGATAAAGAAAATGAAGAAAAAGGGCATACTATAGAAAAAGAAAAAAAGCCGAGAAAAAAAGCAAAAGCAACTATCGAAGAAAAAGAAGAAAAAACAGATATGTCAAAAAGAATAGAAGCCCTAAAAGGAAATTCAATTCTAATAATAACTGAAAAACCACAGGCAGCAGCTAAAATTGCAGCAGCACTATCTGATGGAAAAGAACATCGATATTCGGATGGAGGCATATCCTACTATGAATTTAATAAAGATAATGAACATATAATTGTTGCTTGTGCAGTAGGTCATCTATTCTCTCTATCTCAAGACGTAAAAGGAAGCAACTACCCTATTTTTGAAGTATCCTGGAAACCTAACTTTGAAGTTAGAAAAAAAGATTTTACAAAAAAATATTATATGAATCTTCAAAAGCTAATGAGAAGAGCAAAAGAAATAATGGTAGCTACAGATTATGATGTTGAAGGAGAGGTTATAGGTTATAATATTGTGCGATTTATCGGACATCAAAAAGATGCTAAAAGAATGAAATATTCTTCACTTACTAAACCCGAATTAGAAGAAGCATTCCAAAAAGCATCTCCAACAATAGATTGGGGTCAAGCAATAGCTGGAGAAACAAGACACTTTATTGATTGGTACTATGGTATTAATCTTTCAAGAGCATTAATGAACTCCA
>CAYIVX010000015.1:0-21266 GCA_964366925.1 Candidatus Woesearchaeota archaeon
TAGCCTTAACGAATGGATGAGGAATAATAACCCCTCTTGCTCCGTTAAGATTTCTTGCCATATCCTTGGATACTCTTATTCTCCAACTGTCGATTTTGTTCTCTGCAAGTATAACTTCTTCGATTTCACCAAAAAAGTCACCGATATCTGTAAAGACTCTTTTTCCAAGCATCGCACTAATCTTTTTTATTCTTAACATAATCATAAAGTAAGGGGGGGCATTTAAATAGTTTTCTATCCTAAATAGAATATATTAGCAAATAGGCTTTAGAGTAAGATTTTTATAATACCTCTATCTAAAGATACCATGATTACAAAAAAAGAATACATTCCGATAATAGTTTCGATAGCACTATTTTCAATTTTACTAGCTTACAACAAAGAAATTTTTTCTCTGGAAAAAATTCCCATTTATCTATTAATTTCTGCAATAATTATTCTAACTTCTATCTTCGCTAAAAAAATAACTGCTAAAAAAATTCATGTTGAGATAGAACATAAAATTTGGGAATTTGAAAGATATGGAATTGCAAAAGGGAATCATTTAAGATATCCCATTTTAATAGGATTCTTTCTTCCAGCACTTCTAAGCTTTCTTTCAGGAGGATTTATTAAATTTTTAACATTTATGGAATTTACTTCAAAAGAACTTCCTGCAAAATCTACAAAAAGATTCGGAATAAAAAGATTTTCAACAATGTTAGAATGGGACGACGGACGCATTGGATTTTTTGGTTTAGTAGCAGTTATGGCTCTTGCAATTATCGCAAAATTCCTTATTTCCTATTCTTCACTACCCTTTTTTGAATTAGCTAAATATTCGCTATACTATGCAGCATACAATGCAATCCCCTTCAGCACCCTTGATGGAATGAAAATCTTCATGGGCTCAAGACCACTTTATATCTTTGCTCTGATACTATTAATTGCAACAGGATTGATTGTTTTCTTATAAGTGCAACAATCCTAATAAACCCCTAAAACAGTAAATTTTAATGGTAAATACTAAGAGGCTAGAATCTATTCTTGAAGAAGTTAAAGAAAAATTTCCTAGAACTAAAAATAAAAAAGTAAGAATAAATATCCAAAATTTGGGAAATGTATATATGATAATAAAACCTGCTGAAAAAAGTTATATCTTAAATATTGATGAAAGTACTATAGCAAAATTAAAAAGTTCGATAATACTTAAAGGAGGATTTGCACATGAATGGGCACATATAGAAAATGATTCAACACTTAGAGGTAGCACCATAAAATGGGCTAACAGGGGTTACAGAAAATCTAGCATTTATAGAGGATATGTAGAAGTAAATGCAGATATAACAGCCATACTTAATGGATTTGGAAAAGAATTATATTATTTTAAAAAATTCGTAGAAAGAAATGCAAAAGATAAAAAATATATAAGGGAAGAGGGACTTACCCCAAAACAAGTAAAAAAATTAATTCCTCCCTATAAATAAAATGCCACACGAAATTCTCACAGCAATTAAACCCCGAAAATATCAGCAAGAAATCTATGAAGCTTGTAAAGATAAAAATTGCCTCGTAGTTTTGCCAACAGGCATAGGCAAAACTCTTATTGCCTTAATGTTAGCCATAAACCGTCAAAAAGCTTTTCCAGGAAGCAAAATTTTATTTCTAGCTCCGACGCGACCCTTAGCAGAACAGCACCTAGATTATTTTAAAAAATATCTTCCGGATTTATTCGCAGATCTTCAATTATTCACTGGAAAGATTCCAGCAGAGCAAAGAAAAAAAATCTGGCAAACAGCAGATATTATTTTTTCAACTCCACAATGTATTGGAAATGATTTAAAGAAAAATCTCTATGATTTAACAGAAGTCTCTTTACTTATAGAAGATGAATGTCATCGTTGTCTAAAAAATTATGCTTATACCTATGTTGCAGAACGATACAAAATGGATGCTAAAAATGCTAGAATACTTGGACTTACTGCTTCTCCAGGAAGCGATAGAAAAACAATAGAGCAAATAGCCAAAAATTTAAACATTGAAGCAATAGAGCTAAGAACTAGAGATAGTGAAGATGTTAAAGAATATCTTCAGGAATTAACCTTTGAAGTTATCCGTGTAGAATTTCCAGAAGAATTTGAAAAACTTAAAAGTCTATTAAATATTATTTATCAAAAGAAAATACAAGAACTAAAGAATAGAAAGTTACTTTTTGGTCCCCCAATAAAAAGAATTATTCTCGAGACTCAAGGAAGAATTATGAAAGCAATTTCTTCGGGAAATCGTAATTTTAATCTTTTAATGGGTGCTTCAGTATGCTCCCAGGCAATAAAAGTAGAACATGCCATAGAATTAATCGAAACTCAAACTCTTTCTTCAATCTATGAATATTTTCATAATCTTTTTCAGCAGGCAAAAGAAAATAAATCAAAAGCAGTAATAAATCTGGTGAAACTACCTGAATTTAATCAAGCATTCATCTTGCTCAATGAGTTAATAGCTAGGAAAATAGAACATCCAAAACTTCTCAAAACAAAAGAATTAGTAACCGAAAGCATTAAAAATAATCCAAAAAATAAGACAATCATATTTACTCAATTCCGTTCTACTGCAATAAAAATAGCTAAAGAAATGAATCAGATTCCTAACATAAATGCAGCAGTTTTCGTAGGCCAAACAATTAAAAAAATGAAGTCAGGACAAGAAGTAGGGTTATCTCAAAAAGAACAGCATGCAATGCTGGAAGAATTTAGAGAAGGAAGAATTAATGTGTTAGTTGCAACATCCATTGGAGAAGAAGGATTAGATATACCTGAAGTTAATGGTGTAATTTTCTACGAGCCAATTCCAAGTGCAATTCGTAAAATCCAGAGAGCAGGCAGAACCGCAAGATTAATAGAAGGCAGTTTAGTTATTCTAATGACCTTGGGCACAAGAGATGAAGCCTATTACTATGCTTCCCTCAGCAAGGAAAAAAAGATGTATTCAGCCATTAAGAGTGTAAAAGATAATCTTGATTTGAATTGTGAATTAGAAAAAGAGTATAAACCTCAAAAAACATTATGATAGTAACAAAATGATATATAATATTTTCAAAAATAAAAGTGACAGTCCAACCCCAAAAAATAGTAGTAACAATATTTCTAACCCCCTTCCTCGATTAATTGTAGACACAAGAGAAAAGAACTCTTTAGTCCTTTCCGAACTAATTAACCTAAAAGAAGCAGAGATAATCTTTCAACAGATAGAAATAGGTGATTATCTGGTAGGAGACACAATAATTGAACGTAAAACCTTCCAGGACTTCATTGGAAGCATGCTAAACAAAAGATTAATAGAACAGTTAAGACAAATGCAAGCCTATGAAAAACGTCTTCTCATCCTAGAGGGAAAAGATTTTGAATCCCTTGAAGAAAAACAAACTAAACTTAATCCCAATGCAATAAGGGGAATGATTCTATCCATATCCTTAGATTGGCAAACCCCTGTAATTTTCACACTAGACTCTGAAGAAACCGCAAAATATCTTTTACTAATTGCAAAAAAACAACTAAAACCCCAAGTAGAATTTACACTTCACTCAAAAAAACCACAAACTCCACAAGAACAAAAACAATATATTATTGAGAGTTTTCCAAATATAGGACCCAAAAATGCAGAACTCTTGTTAAAGGAATTAAAAACAATAAAAAATATTATTAATGCACCAGAAGAACAGCTAAAAACCTTGCTTGGTAAAAAATCTGAATCTATTATTAAACTAAGGGATTAAAATGAAAAACAAAGTTAAAATAATCGCAGAAGTCAAAACAAAATCTCCTTTTGGATTTGAGTCTAAGTGTAGTTGGGAGGAATTATTCAAGTTAGCCAATGAAATAGGAGATATAATTTCGATTCATACTGATTCTCGCTGGGGCGGTTCTTTTGATTTAATAACTAAGGCTAAAAAAATGACTTCTAAGCCAATACTTGCTAAGGGTATTCATTCCAAAGATGAGGAAATTATTAAAGCATTAAATTGTGGGGCAGATTTAGTCCTTGTTGTGGGAAGAATTCCGGACATACATAAAGACAAATGTTTAATTGAGCCCCTAAATCTAGAAGAATTAAAGACTATTCCAAAATATTGCAAAATTGTCTGGAATTCCAGAGAGCTTTCTAATGGAAGCTTGAAGAAAGAAACATTTGAACAAGCCAGAAAACTATGGAAGGGTTGGCTCTGCCAAGCAAGCAATATTAAAACTATTGCAGACATTAAGCAAGGGGCAGATGCAGTTATTGTAGGATCCAATTTAAAAAAGTTTGCAGAATCATTAAAATGGAAGAAAAATTAACCCGTTGTTTCATTGCACTTGAAATTTCACGAGAGGCCATAGATAAAATTGAAGAAATTCAAAAACTTATCAAAAAGAAAAATCTTTTTTATGGAAAATTTACCGAGCCAGAAAACCTGCATCTTACTCTAAAATTCTTGGGCGAGATTGAAGAAAACAAAATTAAAGAAATAAAAGAAAGGCTTGCTAAAATTAAATTTAAGCAATTTGAAGTAAAACTCGGTGAAGTTGGTGTTTTTATTAATAAATATAACTCTATCCTTTGGTTAAAGCTTAATGGGCCTGAAATTTGGAATTTACAAAAAGAAATTGACAATAAACTTAAAGACATTCTTCCCTTAGAAGAAAGATTCATGAGTCACATCACGATTGCGAGGATGAAAAAAATAAACGGCAAACTAGAATTTTTGGATTATATTAAAAATATTAAAACAAAAAAGATTAGTTTTAAAGTAAAAGAATTTATTCTAAAAAAGAGCGAACTTAAATCAGAAGGCCCAATATATGCAAATATAGAAAAATTTGAAAGCAAAAATTAAAATCTTAAGCAAATCTAGCTTTTTTCATTCTTCTAAGCTCATAGGCTTCAGCAGAAATTTTATTTCTAATAATTAGTCCCGCACCATGTAAAATAGATTTTTTAATTGCAAGAAGCATAAAAACCCCTATCAATCCAAGAAGAGTAACACCCACAAAAACCGATTGAAAACCAAAATAAGTTACCGCTGCCCCTCCTAAAATTCCCGCAATTCCCGGACCCAGACCAACCGCAACAGCATCATAACCCCATTCGGTAGACTCTTTTCCCTTATCCATATGTCTAGAAAAAAGAGCAGTCCATCCGCCAGAGGACATTGCCAAAGAAGCACCCAAAATAAATTGCAATAAATAAATATGCATAGGTAAAGAAGCGTAAATATACCCTAAAGGAACAAAAGCAGCAATTAACAACCCCCAAAACATTAAATGAAATGCAGTTTTTTGACTCTTATCACTCATAACTCCAAATGGAACCCTAAGAATTGAACGAAAAATCAGATTTATTCCAGCAGCCATACCTACCACAAAGGCAGTCCCCCCAACAATAGAATTAAGCAAAAAAATAGCAAAAATAGGAGAAATTAACCCCCAACCACTATAAAAAACTAAATCAGATAAAACCAAGTATTTTACAATTTTATTTAATTTTAAACTCTGCTTACTTTTTTTAGTCAGTCTAACCATTATTTTTCTGCCTCTTTTTTATCATGTTTGTTTTGTTCTCCTAGTTCGTTACAAAACGAACAATCAGAAAATCTTTGATTTTCCGAGTTTAAAAAACTCTTTAACACGAACCCGAAGGGCCGTAGAAGTTTTTTATTTTCCTACCTCTTTTTTGTCTATTTCGGGAATCAAGGCGATAAAAGAATATTTATCAAATTTAGCCAAATTTTTAACATCTGAAAGTTCAACTTTTTTAATATTTTCTTCATATTCATAACTCCGTTCAGCATTTCCCCAAATTTCATTATAAAGCAAGTCTACCATCTGTCCTTGAGAATCTTCTCTAGAAATTTTACTATTTCCAACAAGCTGTTCTTTAACTTGATTAAGTTCATTTTCATCAAGAGTTTTCAATTTAGTAAACTCTTCAACAATTAATTTTTTAACCTGTTCGACATGGTCTGGAGTAGTTCCAACAAAAATAGAATTATATCCATATCTCTTAGCCCCATTATATCCGCCCTTAACAGAGTAAGCTAAATTTCTTTTTTCTCTAATTTCCTGAAACAATCTACTACTCATCCCACCCACCATTAAACAAGATAGAACCTGGGAAGCATAAGAGGCTTTAGTAAAAGATACAGGAGCATGATAAGCAAAAACTAAATTTGCTTGATCTATGCCTTTTCTTTTTTCTATTTTTTCTGCATTTTTCAAAACAATTTTTGGCTCTTCTATTTTAAAACCTGACTGGTGAAAATTTTTCTCGCAAAAATCACAAAGAGTCTTAAATTCACAATCGCCAACCACACAAAGAATCATATTTTGACTGCCATAAACCTTACTAAACTTTTCTTGCATTTTTTTTCTATCTATAGAATTCATTGATTTTTCAGTACCAATTAAATCATGCCCCAAATTTCCAGAATAAAGAAGATTTTGAATTTTATCATTAACAAAAATATTGGGCATATCCCTACGCATTTTCATTTCTTCAAAAATAACTAGTCGTTCCTTATTCATTTCAGTTTCATCAAAAAGAGGATTAAGAACCATATCACTAAGAACGTCCAAAGCCATATCCAAATGTTTGCTGGGCATCTTACACCAATAAGCCGTGAGCTCTTCTTCGGTAAATCCATTAAGGATTCCGCCATTTTTTTCAATATCTTCAGAAATTTGTTTTGAAGTTCTATTTTTAGTTCCCTTATACAACATATGTTCAATAAAATGTGAAATTCCCTTTTCTTCTTCTGATTCATGAATTCCACCATGTCTAACTGCAAAAGCAACACTAACAACTTCACTGCCTTTTCTTTGTTCAAAAATAACAGTCATACCATTTTTAAGAATTTTCTCAAAGAACCTGGGTTTTTCAATCATCTTTTTTGTCTTTTCCTCAACATCCTAAAAACAAAGATATTTAAATAACTTTAGATTAGATAAATTAGCTATAAAAAGGAGGTTTAAAAATGGCAAAATTAACTGCTTGGCTTGTAACAGTGCTTGGAGTTTGGATGGTTTTAGGATTAATATTACCAACAACACTTTTGGCAGCAGGTACAACAGCATCTATGTGGGCAACAGCTCTTATAGTGTTGATAATCGGTATCGGCAAGCTTATGAGAAACTATAAGAAATAGTTAAATTAATTGTTTATTTGTTTTTTTTTATAATAAAGACCGCGAATATTTTTTAAAGAAGAGAAAAGTTCTCGATTATAACTTTCTGACGAACCTCTGGATGAAATAAAACCCCATATATTTCCTTCTCCTTATGTTTCATTGCCTGCACAATTTCAGAAACACCATAATTCTCAAAATGCATAGGCAGATAGACAAAACTATTATGTAAATGATAAACTTCTTCTTCGCCCTTCATACCCAAAAACTCCTTATCAAAAATTTCCTTAAAAAAACCAATTTCAGTTTTTTGCCCAACATTAGCCCCATAAACTTTACCTATGATTTGCATCCCACCACAAATTCCCAAAATAGGCTTATCAAAAACCTTTATCCAAGAAAATCGGGTTTTAGCATCTTCAATAAAAATATTATCTTTCAATGAAGTTCCACAAATAATCAATTTTTCACAATTATCTAAATCTTTTTGTTGAACTTCCTTATATCCTTTTGTAAAAAACTTTATTTTATTTTTAAATAATATGTCCTCTATAGGTTTTACAAATTCTAAATAATGCATTTTTTCCTTGCAAATATTAATTAAAAGAATCATTCAAAAATAGCCCTCCAAGCATTACCTTCGCCACGAACATCACTTATTTTAACATCTAATTTTTTCTTAAAAAGAGGACAACTAACAACTAGACTCTCAAACTCACCACCCTCACCAGCAGGATTAATTTTATATTTAGTTTGAAGTTCTTTTATTTTTTCAATAAATTTAGAATCAATTTTTCGTCCAACCCATTTAGCATCAAAAGGATATGCAAAAACCCCACTTAATATTGCTTCAAACTTATTTTTTATAAGTTCTTCGAGCAGTTCAATCTGATTCTTCTGCCAAAGAGGATTAAAACATTCTATATGGAGTCTATTACAAATATTTTGAATTCTCGAAGCCTGATAAACCGAAGCCACAGCACCAGTTACAATACCATCAATAGCATGTTTTTTTATTGCTTTTTTAATAGCAGACTCAAGATCCTTGAGTTCCTCTTCCTTCAAACCCTTTGTTTCTTGTCTAACTAGGGGAATATTCATCAAAAATGCCTGTTCTTCAACAAGTTCTATCCCAGGAGTATGAAACATATAACTTTCCTTATTATCAGAGTAAATTGCAATCAAACATTCTATTGAATAACCCATTTTTTTTGCAAGCCAAGCTGCATAAGTGCTATCCTTTCCGCCTGAAAATAATACTCCAAGTCTCATAGATATTAAAAAGAATAAATCTTTATAAAACTACACCCCTAAAAGAGGATATGAAAAAAGCATACATCCCAGCATATCTAGCAAGTCTATTCCCAAATCTAGCAAATCTCTATGAAAAAATAACTAAAACAGAAATTCATTATAGAAATAATGTAGTTATATTCTCAAAATTTCCAAAAAGAAAAAATCTAATAGTGGACGCGAGATTTCATCCTTCAATTGAAAAAATGTTAGAACAAAAAGCCAGTTCTTAATCTTCTCATTAATTTCTACTTCGCAATTATTACTTATTTTTATTAAATCAGAAAAACAATGCACACCACACCATAAATGGTGTGGTTTGAATGTGCTTGTTTTTTGGACCAAAAAATTCCTAAAGGAATTTTAGGGTCTAGGAAATTATTAATTTCCTCGATTCTCCGAAAGAAATCTGCAGTAATGCAATCGCAACATAAATGTTGCGGATTCCGCGAAAAACAAGGTTTTTCGGGGCCATAAAAATCCATTGGATTTTTCGGTCTTTCAGTGATTCAATAAACCACACAGAAGAAGTTTCAAGTAGAGCAAGATTTGTAATTAATTTCCCAACTAATTTTACACGAACCCTTCAAATTGGCTAAGCCAGATTACAATTATTTATTTCCATCCAAAATAATGCGAAGCACTTACTTAAATTAAGCGAGCGAAACGAATATACACAACCTTTTAAAATTCAATTACATTTCTATAATTATGACAAACTTAAGGGAAGTTGAGTGTCAAGAAACCGAAGGTGTCTTACAATGCCAGTAAATGCTTCTTATGAATTCGCAAATGCAGAAAAGAAATTTCTAGCAGCGCAGACTGATGAAGAAAAACTCGAAGGTTTAGAAGAAATGATTAAAACCGTGCCTAAACACAAAGGGTCGGAAAATATTTTAGCAAATTTAAGAACACGTTATAAAAAAATTGAAGAAAAAATCGATAAAGTAAAATCTCAAAAAAGAGGCAAGGGCGGAATTAAATTTTCAGTTAAAAAAGGTGAAATGCAAGTAACCCTTGTTGGCTTAACAAACTCAGGAAAATCCTCTATTCTTAAAATGTTAACAAACGCTAATCCGCATGTAGCACCATATGCATTTACAACACAACAGCCAGAAGTGGGAATCCTTTACTATGAAAATTGCCAAATCCAAATAATAGACCTTCCAGCAATTGGTGCAGATACTTTTGATACAGGAATAATCAACACAAGCGACACCGTATTAATTGTTGTAGAAAAAATATCTGATATTCCAGAAGTAGAAAAAGTTCTTATTAAATTCAAGGGTAAAAGAATAATTGTTTTTAATAAAATTGATAAATTAGATTTTAACACCAAAAGAAAAACACTAGAAACTCTAAAAACAAAAAAATATAATTTTGTTATGCTATCCACAAGAACTGAAGAAGGCATAGAAGAATTAAAAGAAAAAATATTCCAATCATTTAATAAAATAAGAGTTTATACAAAACAACCAGGAAAAGCCATACACGATAATGAACCCATAATTATGCTTCCAAATTCAAATGTAGAACAAGTAGCAAGAGTTATCTTCAAAGGTAGAACCGATGTAATCAAACGAACTCGAATCTGGGGCCCAAGCAGCAAATTCGGCGGACAAGAAGTAGGGGTTAAACATATTCTAAAAGATAAGGACATACTGGAATTTTTAACACGGTAAAAAATTCCTAATTCAAGGGAAACGGCATAGGAGAAACCGTTAGGTTTCTTTTATAAAGATGTATTGGAATTTTTAACGAAATAAAAAATTTATCTTAAAAATAAAAATTTACCAAAAAAAGCGAGTGAAGATAAAACCTGAATAGCTAAATAAATTATTAAAATCCAAACCCAAGTACTTAATCCCCTTCTCGGAGCCTTAGCAGAAGTTTTTTCTTCTAAACCATTCTGAAGAGGATTTTCTACCTTAGGATGTTTATTCATAAAAAGTTTATAAAATATAATAGTCAAAATACTCAAAGTACCATCAATTATGGCCATTGCCCCTAAAATTCTAAAAAATATTTCACCTAAAGAATTGTAACTGTAAATAGCAGGAAGCAACATTAAAACAACTATAGTCATAAAAAGATAGTTAATATAAACAATTAAGTCCATATAATTTTCTTTATTTAATGCTTTAGAAAGAATATCGCCATGAAGAGAAGCAAAACCGAATACAAAATAAGTTTGATACAAGTGCCAAACAGTTTCACCTGGAATTAATCTCCAAATACCAAAAATAGAAGTAAGGAAACTTAATACTATAATTATAAATAAAATATTAATAAAGAAACCCAATCTTTCAAAAGTATTTTCTTTTTCATTATCCCATATAAAACACAGGCTAATCAATGAATGAACAATAACCATAAAAAGAGTAAAAAATACCCTGCCCGTAACCTCATTAAAATTACCAATAAGAACAGTTATAACCGCAACTAAAGCAGAGATTATCAAACTCCCAATTAAATTAAAAAGAAAAAATTTTTTGAATTCTGCAAAGTCAATCATCATAACACCTAATAAAAGATAGTTCTTTCGTATTTAAAAAGCTATCCGAATTCTATTCCCTCTCTGCATTCCCACACTTCAAACAAGTAAATAATGTAACACTTTTTTCATTACCTAAAATTTCTCCCAAAGTTTTTGCTTCAGCTTTATCAAACCCGCATTTTTTGCATAAAAAATTTACACCAATAACATTTTCAGAAAGATTAGTATCAGAAACACCGCCCCCAACACTTTTATCAATTATTTTTTCTTCGCCCAGGGCGCTTATTCCTGCCGTTCTAATAAAACCACAAGAACATCTCCCTACAATTTTGCCTTTCCATTCACCAGGCACAAGAATACCCTTACACATCGGACAGAATTCTAACATCTTAGATAATTATTTCCAATTATCTCTGATGGGCTTAACGATTTTTTCAATAGCTTCAATAACAGCCATCTTCAAATCCATAGGATGCAGCTTTTTATCTGCAAAGTCTTTTTCAAGTTTTTCATACGATTCGTAAGAAACATTTCCACCAAATTTTTCGGGTCGTTTAATATCAACACTTGATACTCTTGGAAAAATAATTAACTTAGTTATCTGTAAAACAGGATTATCCAAAATATCCCCTTCTAAACAATATGCACCATTAATGGTTTTCTTTATTTCATCATAAGAATCAGTTACACTTATTCCACTTCCAGGAAGACTTTTAGACATTTTTTGTCCAGGTCCTTTTAATGAAGTAATAAGTGGAGTATGAACACAAACAAAATTATGTTTTAATATTTTAGACATTTCTCTACCCATCATATGAATTTTTCTTTGTTCTAGTCCGCCTTGCGCCACATCTGCCCCTAAATATTTGATATCTGCAATTTGCATCAAAGGATACCATAACTGGGAAACAGTCGCATTCTCAACATCTCTTGCAACTTCTTGCATACTTCGCAATCCACGATTAATAGTAGAATCCTGAGCCATTCTCATAACATCGAGTTCATATTCCTTACCAAACTGAAAACTACTTCCTAAAACAACTTCCGCATTTAATCCAATAGCCCTAATTGTTTTTCTCCAATTTTCAACTTCTCTTTTAATATCTTCTTCTGTACCTTTTCTATTTAAGAAAGCATGAACATCAGCAAGTAAAACCTTAACCTCAAATCCTGCCTTTTCAAAATCCATAAGTTTAGTTATAGTAACGAAATGTCCTAAGTGCATAGGCCCATTAGGCTCGTAACCACAATATACTACTGGTTTTTTCTTTGTTTGTATTAAAGATAAAAGCTCTTCTTCCTTAACAATTTCCGCAGTATTTCTCTTAATCAACCCCAATTTCTCTTCAGAACTTAATTCTCCAGAAACAAGTTTTGTAGCAAGTTTAGTTTTCTTCATTTCTTTTACTGCAATAATAGGTTTAACTATTTCTTTCCCAAGTTTATTCAACTCCTTACCCAATTCAACTTTTTTTGCAACCATTATAACACTTAAGAATAATAATCCTTAATAAACTTTATCCCAATTAATAACATGGAAACCAAACAAAAGCTATTTCTAATAGCTTCAATTATTGCAATCTTCAGCCTTTTGCTTCTTTCAAAAGTTATAGAACCAAAAACAATGCTTATTTCAGATATAACTGATAAAAATATTAATCAACTCATAAAAGTTATAGGAAAAATAACCTCTCAAAAAGATTATGAAGGCAAAAGCTTTCAAGTTCTAACTATTAAAAATATAAGTTCAATTCAAATTACAACCAACGCAAAAAGCAAACTAGAATTAAATTATTCTCAAACATATGCAATAATTGGAAAAGTTACAGAATATAATAAGACTCTTCAAATTACAGCAGATAAAATTTATGGCATATGAAAAGTAAAACAATGAAAAAGAAAATATTGCTTAAATCACCTAAAAAATTTAAAGTAGTAAATCCAAAAATAAAATGAATAAGCCCAAACTTCCAGCCCCTAAAACCCATTTCATTTCAAAATTTTATTGCATTAATAAAAATAAATTACTGCTTAAATCACCTAAAAAATTAAACCCCTTCTATAATAAAGTATCGCCAATTATTAAAACAAATTTTTCACACAATCTTAAAAATTATAATTTCTGTGAAAAATTTGAAACGAAGGGATGTTTTCCATGATTCTTTTTTTCGAACTCATTCTCGCACTTCTTGCAGGAGTAATTGCAGGAACAATTTCAGGCATAACTCCAGGAATCCATATTAATCTAATCTCCGCAATAGTTATCTCCCTAGTTCTTTCACTTGCACTCCCAATTTCCCCAATTGTAATAGTAATCTTTCTTGTTGCGATGGCAATAACCCACACTTTTGTAGACTATATTCCAAGTATTTTTCTTGGAGCTCCAGATGAAGATAATGTTCTTTCCATTCTTCCGGGACACGAAATGTTAAACCAAGGAAAAGCCTACGATGCAGTAGTCTATACTTTATATGGAAGTATTGCCGCACTCCCAATTATTTTATTATTTTCACCCTTATTTTTTTACTTTCTTCCAATAATCTACCCCCATGCAGAAAGGATAATGCCAATAATCCTTTTAGTAACTTCTGGCTTTCTTATTTATTTTGAAAAAACCAACCGCATTTGGGCAATAATAATTTTCATTCTTTCAGGAATTTTAGGACTAGCAACATTTGCTCTTCCAATAAAAGAATCTCTTCTTCCACTTTTCACGGGTTTATTTGGAATTTCTTCACTTATAACTTCCCTAAATAAAAAACAAAAAATCCCCAAGCAAAAAATCTCAAGATTAAAAAATATAAAAATTAAAACAAAATCTTTCTTCAAGTCAATTAGTGCATCCTTACTCGCATCGCCCCTATGCAGTTTTCTTCCAGGAATGGGTTCGGGTCAGGCAGCAGTAATTGGCAGCCAATTAGTAAATGATTTAAACCGAAAAGAATTTTTAGTTTTACTCGGTTCAATCAACACCATAGTTACGGGTTTATCTTTTATAACATTATATTCAATAGGAAAAGCAAGAACAGGAGTTGCAGCAGCAATCGACCAGATTACTACCCTAACCATTCCAGATTTAGTCACAATAACAATTGCAATGACACTTGCAGGAATACTCGCTTTTTTTGTAACAATCTATACCGCAAGAGGTTTTTCAAAAATTATTTCAAAAATAAACTATCAAATCCTTTCTGCAATAATAATCGGATTATTAATAGCGATAACTTTTTATTTTTCCAGTTGGCTAGGACTATTAGTTCTAACAGTTTCAACTATTCTAGGTTTAACCTGTATTTATTCAGGAATAAGAAGAACACATATGTTAGGTTCATTAATTATTCCAGCAATTATGCTGTATATTTTATAAAAAAATAAAAGTCTAAATCACTTAAAAGGATGTTCTCCACCAATACAAAAACTACAAAGATTTTCTCTTCGCATTCCGGCCCTTTCAAAAGCCCTAAACATTCCTTCAGGAGAAAGAAAATAAATATTCATACCCAATTCCTTACTTATCTCTTCATCACTCCTATTGTGAGTTTTATCTTTAGTTCTAACAATAAAATCGTCATCAGTAGGCATATCAACTCCAAATAAACAGCCCCTCGGAGCTCCATCACTACCCATTATTCCAATTCTAGGAGTATAATTAAGAAAGTATACTTTTTTCGCCCCGCATTTATCAAATAATATTTTCGCATGCTTAGCATTATTCCCTCTTATAGTAGAATCATCAATGCAAGCAATAATCTTTCCATTCAAAACTTTTTCCATATTAGGAAGTAAATAAAGATTATTCTTAATAGAAATTTTTCTATCTTCCTTGGTCGTACCCTGAAATGCCCTTTCTCCCCTCAATTTATAAAATATAGGCCTAAATTTAGATTCCTTCCCCAAGTGTTTTGCATAGGAACGAGCCGCATTTTCAGGACATCTCGGCAAAAAAGTAATAACATCTATGTCTTTAGGATTAAACTCTTCGGCCAATGCCCTACCTAGTTCATGCCTCATTCTTAAAACACTCAAGCCATTTATTACAGAACGAGCATCAGCAACATAATTCCACTCGAAAAAACAATGCTTAATTTCAGGATTAACTATTTTAATTTTTCTATAACTTCCATTATGAGCCAAGTAATATATTGCTCCCGAATCTAAATCTTCAATAAACTTAGCACCATTTTCTTTGAAAGCAATATCTTCTGAAGCCATGCAATATTTTCCATCTTTTAGTCCAAGACATCCAGGTTTTATTCCAGTCCTATCACGCAAAATTGCTACTTCTTTATTTCCTTTTTTAGCTAATGCAATAGTATAAGATCCAACAATATTTTTCATAAGATTTTTCTCCCCTTGTTTTAAATAATATTTCAAAAGAATTTTAGTGTCACATTCAGAGTGGGGATTTAATTCCTTACTAAAATTAACCTGACCATTATGTATTGCTACTGCATCACAATCTCTAATTATAATATGGTCTCCTCTATTTTCTATTTTTCCTCCGATCGTATGTGGATGGGCTTCTTCTAGAATTTTATCTTCCTTACCTTTCGTAGCATATCTAACATGAGCCCCATAAGTATGATAATTGGAAGCAGGAAATATTTTATGCAAATCGATTAAATCAACTTTAGTTACGTTCCCAACCCATTTAATAACATCAATTGTATCCCCTATTGCAAATATCCCGCAAGCCTCTCTTCCACGATGTTGTAAATCTTTAATAAAAGAATATGCGTCATGAAGACTATGTGCAACGCACAATCCACATTTGCTTTGAATTACTTCTTCCATACTCCAAAAACAAAAACTGGCTTTTTAATATTAATCAATACTGAAAATATACTTTAGAATCCAAAAGTTCCCAATCCAGCTTGTTTTTCGGTTTCTTTTCCAAAAACGCTTTCAATATAGATTTTAGTTAAAAGTAAATTTTGATGGACATAACTAGGAACATTATATTTTTCCGCTAAAAATAAAGCCTGTTCCAAATATTTTACGATACTACCATAGGAAATAGTAAAAATAATCTTACCTTCACAATTAGTGCATTTTCCAGTAAGGGGCGGACGACGAAATTTCATGTTGCATCCTACGCACCTAAACTCCTGCTCAAAAAACTTTCTCAAATTTCCACGAAGATCCCTCATAAAATGTCTATCAATAATTAATCTTGCAACGTCGGTAGAATCTACTGCTCTCAATTTATCTACCAAATCCATCTGTGCTCTAACTTTTTCGGCCATATTTGGAATAGTTTTATAGGAAGAATTAGTTATTGTATTATTAAAATTATCAGTATCATGTGTAAAACCCATACCCTCAAAAGTATCTATGCCTTTAGCTAAACGGTACTTAACCGTATCCATTTTTATTTCAGATGAATGATGTCCTCCTGCTTCAGCCAATTCATACATTTCTAAAGGATAATGAAAAACATTCTCTAAATCTAAAATCTGGTCATCTACCTCTCCAGCCCTAATTCTTGCATTTAAAACAAGAGGCGCATCCTGAGTTCCACCTCTATGAGAGGGTAAAAATTGGCGGGAAAAATTAAGTAGAGTATCCAGCAACATCATTATTGCCAATTCATCACCGTCGCATTGAAAGTTAAGGATATTATTCGCCCTTACTAAATGTTCTTCAACATTTAAACAATAACTTTCTTTTTCGCCAATAGGACTGATAGCTATAATCTCGTCATATACAAAATTATCATCATAATCATAATTTCCTTTTCTGATTTTAGCATATTTTAAACTATAATTATCCAATATCTTCTTCTTTCTATCTGAAATAAACCCTATTTCATCAGCAAATATTTTAGCGAAAGGATTAAGAATAGCTAATTTAGTTATTTTAAATTTAGGAACAGCCCTATTTTTTCTAATATAAAAGGCTTTTACTTTTGGTCCTGGCTCTTTTTCGTACTCATATCTTCTACAAACAATTCCAAATCTTGATAAACAAAATTCTAAATCTGCAAGCAATCCAGGTGAAATGCTATCACAGCTTATTTTTATATTTTCTTTTTCAGCACTTCCATCGCCCTCAAAATAGCCCCTAATAATGCAAGCCAGTTTATCCAAGGGTAAATCTAAAAATAAAGAAGGTATTCTTTTATCTTTTGCATTTGAACCCATTAAAAAATAATTTGTAAATAATTCATATAGAATTCTACTAGAATAAGTAACTCTATCCAGTTTATTCTCTGATTTTTTAAGGCCAAGATGCCCGAATATTGTTTTTTCTATAAAATCCCTTAGCTCTTTTTCATTGGAGGCAATATAAACTTGATTTAATCCTTTTTTTCCAGTAACTCTACGAGAATATCCCTCCGCAATATAAAGTCCGATAATCTCTAAAAATTCTTTAGAAAGGGAAATTAAAATAGGGACGCTAATTCTATCATTAATAAATCCTATTTTGCATTTTTTTTCAACTTCTTCTTTTTTTAGAATACCTTTTAAAATAAATTCATCAATCAGAGCAAGAGGATAACTATCTCGATTTCGATAATTCTTATAATTTTTAATTAAGAGACTATCTTTCTTCTGGAAAAGTTGATTTACTCCTCGAATCATAACCGATTTATTTTTAAAAATTTGCATTAAATTCAAACTATAAATATTTCTTGCAGAAATTTCAGTAGAGATAGGTATTGGTAATTTATCACCTAATTTCAACTCGCTTGCTCTTTTTTTACCATTATCAATTAAAAACTTATGATTTTCAGTTACCCTTAAATTTCTTCCAAGTAAAGTTTTAATATCTAACATTTTTGCAAGTGTATGTTTGGTAAAATTATTTATACTTACCTCTTTCTTTTCGCCTATTGTTCTAAAATTCTGAACTTTTTTTTCTTTTGTTCCATAATTATCAACGAGATCTTCAGGATTAAGTTTTTCAACCAATTCTCCAATTTTTACAATCTTCCATTCCTCGCCAATTTTAACAGGTAAATATGTCTCATAATCAAAGCAGTCTCTACGACAAGCAGCATGAATATAAGGTGAAGCCAAAATAGTTTGTGTTTTTGAAAAACCAATTATTCTTGCCGCAACACAGGCACAATTATGGGGAGAAATACAAACAGCCAAATGTCCAACCAAATCTTCTCGTGTTTTAACATTATAAAAGGGTTTAAGTTTATAAAAACGCACGAGCATTTCATCAATACACTTACAAATTCTAATAAAAACATCGTCTCCTTTTTCATCAAGAGTATCTGGACAAGCAGGGATAAGTATATCATGAGGTTTTAATTCTAAAATTTGATTATCCCCTTCAAGAACTTTTCCGTAAACATCTTTTTCATAGCCCAAACTTTTTAATTTTTCAACACTAGTTGCAACTTCTTTAGGTTTAAAATGAGTTATTGGTGCTTCAGTCCCGTCGTATCTTATGGTTCCATCTTTGTTTACAGATAATTTATGTTTAGATCTTAAAAGGCCCTTAGCAAGATTCTCGGGAATATGATTTTCATTATTTGTTCCCTTTACACCTTTTATTAAGGCAGGCTCATCTCCTTTTTGCATATCCAAAAGCTCAAGAGCTTTTGTAAAATAATGTTTTACATCTATCTTTTGAGAACAATATCTCTGTCCCTTTTTATGTTCGGGACAAATCTTAGCTTCAAATTTAGATTTACAATCTCTACAATAATGAAGTGCTGTTGTCTGACTTTTGCAATCTTCACAAACATAATAAATTGTTTCCTTATTGCAAGTTTTGCATAAATAAAGAGGAAAATCAGATTTAACACTTCCCACTTCAACAGCCTCATTAACACTCTTAAACCTCCCACCCTCAAGACCAACTGGAAATAAAACACTAGGATTGCCAATAAGTTTTCGAAGTTTTGCTTTTTCAGGACGACCCATTCTGCACCCGATAAAAGTTCCAGCTTTATCTTTAATTTTATAATGAGAAATACTTTTTATAACTTCTAAAGTATTTTTATCTTTTAATTCCTCTGAACTTATATGTGTAAGTAAAAATCCAACCTCTTCAAAAATTTTGTAATTATTCTTACCTAGTACGTCTAAACTAATTCCCAGATTTGCAAAAAGGCTTTTGCTTTCTTCTTCATTAATAACTACATTTTCAAGGGTAACTTCGTGTTCCACTCCCAAAAGTTCAAATGCACGTTTAGCTTTAGCAAATTTTTCACGGGAAGATTCAGAATAAGGAAGGATAATTTTTCCCTCAACAATCATCCCATTAGAAAGATAGTAAAGTGTTTCTAAAAATTCCTCACGAGTTATCTGACTCCAATAAAAAATAAATGAGGGGTGTAAAGAAACTCCAGTTTTATCTGAAAGTTCCCTAGCTTTATCAAAAGTTATATCAAATTCATGAATCTCTGATAAATTCACTAAATTTTTATCAGGATTATTTTCCAAGATTTTTGTTAATTCTAATATCCACCATTCTTCCACATATCCTGGTTTTATCAGCTCATAATTTCGATTAGATAAATCTCCAAATGAAAAAAGAATATCTCCAAAATAAATAATTTCACTAACATCAGAATATATCTGTCTAGCAGACTCTAATGTTTTCATTTTTCGGACACTTCCGTTAGTTAGTCTTACGATGGGTCCATCTAATCTATCACAAGAAGTAATAATACAACCCTTAGTAGGTTTTTCTACCTTAAGTTGGGTTCCTGTTGATAAGAATCCATTTGAAATCCCCATCGTAGCAGGCGAGATAGAAGTAGCAGAAAATCCACCAACTCTAGAACGGCCGTACCTGAATCTTAATCCGCCAGAACGAGAGGGATGCCCAAAAACAGGTCTTCCTGCAACTAAATCTTTAATGTAAGTAGGCGAAGTATCTACTGCCCCTTTTTCTCTTTTTTTATGGATAATTAAATATTCTTCTAAAAATCCCCAATCCGAAATTTTAAACCCCTTTGCCTGAAGCCCCTTCAAAAGTTTCTGGGCTTTCTGGGCTTTTTGTGCTAGGCCCTCTGCAAAAATTAAGCACATTCCACCACGAATACTGTTAGTATCTACTCGAGGGATATCTTTAAAGTTCAGAACTTCTTTTTGTTCAGAAGCCTCCCCTGCAATTTGAATAGGAATATTTTTTGCAAGAAAAACAATTTCTTCTTCAGTAGGATAATACTGTAAATTGGTAACTCGTTCATGATAATCTACAATTTCAGTTAAATATCTTTTGACTTCTCTTTCATCCGGATCATATTTAGCATAACCAAAGGTTTCCCTAATATAGTCTATAAGAATTAAAGCCATACAAGAAGCGGTTGTTCCGGCACTTCTAATCGGTCCAGAAAAATAAGGCATAAAATAATCTTTTCCATCTCGAGTTTTACCAATTTTTAATTCAGTAAATCCTTCGATGGGCGAACTAACAACTCCCAGAGTATTATATGCAAAGCCCAATCTTATCCCTGCTTCCATTGCTTGTAACAAATTTTCAAACTTGCAAAATTTTTCGTGAGCTACTTCTTCTGCAATTCTAAAAGAAACTGCTTGGTCAAGAGGGCCAAATTCTTTTTCTAATTCAAGAATTCTGTTTACAATCCTTTCATCATTTATCTGAGGATAAACTACACTAATCAAACCAACAACTTTTTCAGCAAGAGAACGGGCAAGAGGAATTTCTACCTTATTTAACGGATCTAATCCTTTTCCCCTAGCTTCCTCTGCAACAGCATAGCAAACTTTAACGTTTGCTTCTAAATCTTTAAAATAATCTTCTGTATTCATCTGAAGTTACACCTCTTGTAACGAAGAGTCTGGAAATTAAGAATTTCCAGAATATAAAAAATATTTTCACACGAACCCGAAGGGCGGCAGATATTTTTTATCATTTTAATTAAAATCCAACAATTTTATCTCCCGTGTTTTTAAATTTAATAAAGGAACCTTACAGGGGTCTGGTTGATTTCCAACTTTTTCTTCAAAAGGAGTTATAGATTGCCAGCAAGAACAACAGATGGTTAAAATATTATTATAAATATCAATGTCTGTTCTGTGCATATCTCCCGTTACCATAATATCAGGAACTTCTTTTATAATTAGCATATCCTCTTTTTCTGAAGGCACATAAACATTCGAAGAATGCATTGGTGAAAGATGCCTATGTCTTAACATAAATTTAAGAACTTTTGAAGGATTCAAATTTGCTTGACCCGTTCTTAATTCTTCAATTTCATCTATCCAACTATGCATACTGGCACCATGATACATCATAACTTTCACGCCCCGTTTAGCCCCGATAGTTTCAATTTCGAATAAAGCAGGATTACTAACAAGAAATACATTTTTCATTTCTATAAGAGCTTTAGCAAATGTTTCGTCAATA
>CAYIVX010000016.1:0-20195 GCA_964366925.1 Candidatus Woesearchaeota archaeon
ATTAGCGGAGATTATCCCTTATATACCATTACATTTACGGATTTATATGCTACGGGTAATGTTACGGGGGATGGAGAATCTGGTGGAGTAATTGGTCGTTTAACTTCGGGAAATAGTGCATTAACAACATATTCTGTAAGAAATATGTATTCCAGGGGTAATGTTATTGGCGGGGCAGGAGTTATCGGGTCTTTGGGAAGTGGTGCAAGTTCATCTAATGTATTTTATACAGGTATTTCATCAGGTAAGCCGATAGTTAATAGTGCATTAAATCCCCCTTCTAATACTTATTCATCAATTAATAGCAATGATCCTTATGTTAAAACTTTTGCTAATCAACCAATGGCTAGTTGGGATCAGAGTATATGGACCATTGATCCTTTAGTTAATAATGGTTACCCTAGTTTTAAAAATGGAATAGGCTGTAGTAGTTCTATTCCTGTTGGTTTGGGAATTTCTATAAGTAATGTTTTAGATTTAGATAGCGGAAATACCTATACTATTCGTAATAGTGCTACTCCTCAATTAAATAGTTATAGTTTGATTGCACCAGCGTATACAAAATATTCTTATAGCTATAAAAATGCACCATTTAATCAGATTGATTGGGATGTAGATTTGCGTATAAATGATGGATCATCTGCCCCTAATCTTTTTGTTAATTTTAATAGGGTAATGGGTGTGATAAATAAGCGATTTGAAGATGTTAATGATTGTGATATTTATAATGTTACTCTTTCAATTACTCCAAGTAAGGATAATGGTGGTCCTGCACGAGCTTTTATAACTGATAATTCTACCGTTATAATAAAAACAGATATTGGCCAATATTACAAAATAGGTAATGTTAATAATACTCGAGGACCTTATATTGTGGGTTATTTTCACTATTCTAAATTACTATAATTTCTTAAATTTCTAAAAAATAAAAAAATAATAAAAAAAGAGGAAAAAGAAAAAATGAAAAATCAACTAAAACCTTCGGTTTGTCCTCAGAAGATTTTTCATATTCAGAAAATTAAGAATTTTCTGACTGTTCGTTTTGTAACGAACATAAAATAACAAAACAAACATGATGAAAAATAAATCTTTTAATAAAAGTAAAAAGTCGCAGACCGACGTTATCATAACTGTGCTTTTGATTCTCGTAGGTCTTGTCGGTGTTTCTTTTGTTGCAGTTTTTGGCTTTAATTTTATAAAAGAAAATCTTACTCCTGTGCAAAATGCAGATATTTATCTTGATTCTAGTTCTATGATTCCTTTTTATTATAATGTTACCTCTGAAGTTTATGTGGTTGTGGGGAGAGGTACTGACGATGCTAATCTTAGTGGGGTTGTTTTAATTGTGTCTAATAAGGGTAATTCAAAATCTTTTAAATATAATATTGCACCTTCAACTAATGAAAGAAAATTATATTCTGTTGGACCTTTTAATTCTAAGCCTGATTTTATTGCTGTTGCTGCAATAGTTATTTCTGGTGAAAAAGAGAAAATTTTAGCTGCTTCGGAAAAGTTTGAAATAATAGAATCTAATCAATTTTTTAGTAATATAGATACTAATAGTGGTTTTGTAGGAAATATTGATTTGCCTCCTGAACCTAAGAATGTTACTTCTCAATAAAATGGACAAATTTAATTATGTAACTGTTATTTTAGTTGCCTTAACTTTTTTATTTTTAATTCAATCTGTTTTTGCTGTTCCTTTGCCTTCTCCAGGTTATCCTGAAACAGAGACTCTTCCTTCTTCTCCTGGTTTGCCTGGCAGTCCCTTTATTGATAATAGTGTGAATAATATTCCAACATCAGGAAGTCCTGGGGGTGGTGGGGGTTCTAGTGGGGGAGCGGGTGCTGCTGGGGGCTCTGGTGATGGTTTAATTTCTGCTAATAGTGGAGCAAATAGTGGGGGAAATAATCTAAATTCTAATAATTCTAAAACAGGTATTTTTTCAGATATTACTTCGATAATATCTAATGCAGGAGTGGTTGGATGGTTTTTAATTGGTGCAATAATTATAATTATTGGCTTAATTATAATCCTTCTTTATTTTGTATTTAGAAAAAAATATTTAGCAAGAAGATATTTAGCAGATAGAGATAAATTTGCATCTGAATATTCTAAAAAAGATAATAAATCTAATATTAAAAAGAAATCTAAAAAATAAAATTTTATTTATTTATTTTTATTCTACTAATTCTATTTACATTGTTTAAGAAGGAACAATCTTTATAAATTCCGGTTTCTTATTAGGATTATTAAAAAGAGTGCTGAAATGGTTGATTAAATCTGTTAAAATCTAAAAATGACTGATGAAACGCATATAGCTTTGTTTAATGGAAAGATGATAAGAAGAAAACTTGTTGGTGATAAATGGTTTTTTTCAGTTGTGGATGTTGTTGGGGCACTTACAGATAGTCTTCGTCCAAGAAAATATTGGTCTGATTTGAAATTAAAATTAAGTGAAGAAGGTTCTGAGTTGTCCGCAAAAATCGGACAACTGAAATTAAAATCTGGAGATGGTAAGGAGTATGAAACAGATTGTGCAGATACTGAGGGTATTTTTAGGATTATTCAGTCAATTCCCTCAAAAAAAGCAGAGCCTTTCAAAAGATGGCTTGCAAGGGTCGGCTATGAAAGAATACGGGAAATAGAAAATCCCGAATTGGCAAGATTTATAAAGTCCAGTATATAGGACTATATGGTCTATAATTAAGGACTATTGAAAATGAAGAACCAAATACTTAAAAAACAGTATGAAATAGACAAGGCTTTTCTTAGCCAGCCTTGGAAATCTTTAACTTATTTAGAAATACAAAAACTATCAAAGAATCGTTCAAAGGGTTATATCTATAAAGAGATTCAAAGACTCAAAGAAAATAAAATGATAAAATCTGAAAGAATAGGAAAGAGAACAATTGTTTACACTATGATCTTAAATAGTGCTTCAGCACAGCATTATTGGGGGTTTATAGACGAGTATTCTTCCTGGAATTTAGATAAATTTCCATTTCAGGTCATAGAAAATTTAAGAAGCAAAATGCCCACACCCTTTTTTACATTTCTTGTAACTGGGAGCTATGCTAAGAGAACAGAAACAAAAATTTCAGATATAGATATTGTAATTGTTTCGGATTTTGATAAGGAAAGAATATATTCTGAACTAAAATATGAATCAGAGACTTCTATTCCAAAAACTCATCTTTATGTTTTTACCAAACAAGATTTTTTAGATATGCTCAATTCTAAAAAAGATAATTATGGAAGAGAGATAGCAAAAAATAAACTGATACTTTTTGGTGGAGCTTCTTATTATTCTATCTTAGCAGAGGCAATAGCACATGGATTCAGAGGTTAGTTTATCTATGAATAGGGCACAAAATGAGATTTTCTCAGCTCAAGCATTAAAAAGATTAAGTGAAGAAGAAGACTTAAAGAAAATATTTAACTTTCCCCCCGAAACTACTTTTTTTAATGGAGTTATAGAACATTCTTACTATGCTATTTTTAATTGTGCAAAAGCCTATCTTCTTTCTAAGAATATCCATCTGAAATCTAAGCAAGGACAACATCAACAAGTTTACTTTGAGTTTAAAAAAATAGTTGAAAAGGGATTAATAGAAACAGATTTATTAAAAGTATATGATGATGTTAAGATAAAAGCAGAAGTTCTTCTAGAAATATTAAAAAAAGAAAAGGAGAAAAGAAATACTTTTACATATGAGACCTTACCCCGAGTTAATAAAAAGCCAGCGGAAGATTCACTAGATAATGCTATTCTTTTTGTTTCTCATATAAAAGCTTTTTTGATAGAATAATAAAATGGTTCTTCTAGCAAAAATAGAAAAGTAGAAATTAAAAGAGATTTTAGCTAAATTAGAATCTAAAGAAGCAAAAAATAGGTAGAAGTGTTGTTTTAGAAGAAAATTATCTTTTTAATAAGCAAAAAGATAAGAAGAAAAAGAAAAAAGAACTTCAAGTAGAAAATTAAATTTTTTATTCTAGTAATTCAATTATCCATTCGAGAAACATAGTATTTATATATGGGTTTTTACTATTATTTTCATGAAAAAAGTAGGGTTGTTAGTATTAACTTTTGTAGTATTATTTTCTTTTATAATTTCGGTGAATTTTGTTTCTGCGGCTTGTAGTGATTGCGGTCGGTCAGATGATGGCGGAATTTATTGTTCACGTGATGAGTGTTATAGCAAGGGTGATTGTAGTTATTTGGGTAGAGATGATCTCACTCCTAAATGGAGTTATTGCAATGATTTTTATTGGTCATGTGCAGCAGGTACTTGTGAAGATGCTCTTCCGATTAGTGATTGTACTACTTTAACTGTTTCAAATTCTCGATATCTTCTAATAACACTTGCTTAACGGTTAATGCAGACAATGTTACAATTTATGGCGGGAAATATGTTTATTCTAGTGACTGGTGGTGTTATTGGGATTGGTGTAGAACAAAAACTCTTGTAAAACAAAATATTGATGCACCTATTGCTATTGATGCTAATGCTCGGGTATATGGGGAAAATGGAAAAAATGTTGTTGTTCAGGATTTAATTTCTTTAGGAGGTATTTATGCAAATGGTGCTTCTGGGCGTACTGGGGGTAGCAGTCCGGATGCAGGCGGGCAAGGCGGAAATATAAAATTAATTAACTCTAATTTTAATTTAATTATTAGTAATGGGGGGGATAATGTTCTCGGTGGGGGAAATGGTGGAAATATAAAATTAATTAATTCTAATATCGTTAATATTTCTTCTAATGGTGGTATGCATTTTATGTCTTCAACGGGCTTTAATTTTAAATCTGGAAGAGGTGGAAATATTGATCTAATAAATTCAAATTTTAATGGAATGTTTGTTAGTGCTAATGCAGGTTATAGTTCATTTAATGGTCCTGAAAATGGTGGGATTATTTCAATAATTAATTCCTCAATAGAACTTTCTGTTTCTCCTGTTCAGTTTAGTCTCAAGAAATCGGGTGCAGGCAATGATGGATATGTTATTGGAGAAAATATTAAATTTTATAATTCTAAGGGTTCGGTTTTATTTGAACGTATTCCTGGATTGATTTGTAATAATTATAATCTTGGGGATTTGATTGGAATTGATTATTCTTCTGCAGAGGTAAGAACTGATTTATGTCCTGGACTTAATCAGCCCGCAACTATTACTTCTCCTAGTTTAAGTTTTCCTCAAGGTGCTAAAATAACTATTGATGGAAATCCTGCTCCAGAAGGGTCTTATAATATTTTAAGTTATTCAAATCCGTTTAAACTTTGGGTAAGTCATTTTTAACATGAAAAATAAAATAAAATTTATTTTTGGAATTATTTTTGTTTTAATTTTTGTAGTTTTATTTGCTTTAAATTTTATTTCTGCTCTTACATGGGGTTATATTGGGGGGGCTACTCCCCCTGTTTCTCCAGCTTGCGGTTCTGGTGGAACTAGTACTGGCCGGTCTTGTGATCCTGGTCCACGTTTTTATATTGATGGTAGTGGGGCTTGTAAATTTGATTTTAGCAATTTCGTGGGAGCTAATTGTATTCCTCCAGGCCAGCCTGATGAGTGTACTTGTAATAATCCGACCGACAATATTTGCTGGGTTCCTGGATATACTGATTCTAATTTTTATGCTGGATGCGATACTAGTTATGCAACAGTTTATCGTCAGCTTAATATTTGTGTGCCGAATCCTCGGCGTTTGACAAAGGGGTGTGGTATTTCTGAGCCATTTATTGTTAGTGCTACTGCTTCAGGCGGAACTGTTAAATGTAATGTAAGTGTTAGTCGAGAGGATAAATGTGTTCAAGAATTAGGTGCAATAGATAATAAAATGACTTTTTCTGGAACTGTTACAATTAGGGTAATTACTGGTTCTAGTTTTACTGAAAGTACGAATTCAATTTCAGGAACAATTACTGGGAGAGGAGTTCAAGAATTTCCTTATTCAACTTCAATAACTAATTTAACTTCTGAAGTTACTTGTAGTGTACAAATAACTGAAATAGGAGTAAAGGATTCTACGGGTGCTGTGTCTGATCAGCCTTTATGCAGTAGTTCTAAATCTTTGCAGGATTTTGATAACGATAGTTATTGGGCTAGTGATTATTGGGGCAAGGACCAAGTTGATTTTGCTGATTGGCCTTATGGCGGTGCAAAAAGCGATACTAGTTTTAATTGTAATAATATTTTAGAACATTATTCTCTTGCTAATTGTACCCAGGATAGTAATAATGATGCTATAGGTGATTATGCCGAATGTGCTTATTGTAAAAATCCTGGAATGGCTGAAGCTGTAGATAATATTGATAATAATGGCCAGGGATTATGTCAGGGAAATACTTTCAAGAGTTGTAGGGTAACTGGTAGTTATATTGGTGATGGTGATTCTTCTTCAGATTGTGCTGGAGTAATGTCTCCTGCCCTGGGTTTTGCTCAGCCAGATAATTTTTGCCAGATGGTTGATGAAGGTATTTGTGGTGATTATGAACGGGCTGTGAAATATGGGGCCGGACTTGAACTTTCTGGTAAAACTAGTTATAAACATTATAATTATACTTATTATCCGGGAGGTATTAATGGTTTAAACGCAGATTGCACTAAAAAATTAACAGATAGCACTAAACCAAATTTGCCACCAGTAGTCTCTATTGAGAAATCTTTTTTTCCAACTAGTGAAGCAAAAGGAAATAAAAGAGGTACTGTTGAATCTACTGGTGCAATATTTCCTGAACAATTTATAGATAGTTTTAGGGGCGAATGCGATTTTACTGCATTTTGGAATACTCTTAAGACTGATGGATTTATTGAAGACGGGGTTCTTGATAGTGATTGGCAATGGCAGACTGCTTGCGTAGCTAAGGATAAATGTGCAGATAGTGCGGATAATAATGGACCTACAGATTTATTGACTACAGAACCTTACGGGTATTTTATTCATACTGGAAAAATGAATTTGGTTGAAGATAGACCTGTTGGAGAAATAGGGGGAGATAAGCAAACATTTAATGTTTCTTTAATAGATGTTGATGATCCGAGTTGTAAATTTGAGGTTCCAAAAACATTAACTCCCGGAACATTTGCAACATCTGTTTCTGATATAACCTTTCCTGATTCTCGTTATAAAATAAATCCACTTACTAAACAGCCCTATTGTTGGGACAATGATAAGGATGGTTTTTGTGGATGTAAATTAATAATTACTAATCCAGAGTGTATGTGGGAGCTCGGTTATGTATCTCAGATTGTTGACGGGAAGATTGTTAATGCTGTTGGTGTGGATTCTGGATGTAAATGTGATTTATTTCTTTCAGATGGGTCGTGTAAGAATAATAAAGGACATAGAACTACGGCAATATGCGATATTGATTTTAGTAAAAATTCAGGAATCTTAATTTCTCAGAAATTTCCTGATTGTAATGATGGACGTCCATCTAGTCTTAGTAGTTATACTTATACTACTAATTTGGGTAAACCACTCGATACTTCTGCAGGTTTAGGTTGGCCTGATAGTTTTAGTGGAATTCCTTTTACTAGTTGGAATGTGCATCCTCTTGCACCAGTTACTCCTTCTACTTGTGGTCTTCAAAAATATGATTTTGATTGTAATAAAAATGATGTTGCTACTCTTCCTGTTCTTTATTCGGGAAGCACGCCTTTTGATGTCGATCCTTCTACTGGAATAGAATCTCTTGATATAAATTCAGGATTACATAATCGAGATTTTGTATGTTATCAAACAAATCCGGATGTTCAAGCATTGAAAGAAGTTGGATTAAAGTTAGCTATGGTTGGTGGTGTTGGTGTTTTAACTTTTATACCTGTTGTTGGTCCTGCGGCAGGGATTGCTTTATTTGTTATGGGTTTAGGTGCTACTGCTGATGGTATTAAAGATTGTTGGTCAAAGTGGGGTACTGATCCTTGGAATTATAAAGATGAAAATTGGGTGGGTTATAAATGTGTTGAGACTTATTCAGGGGTTGCTCTTATTGGTTTGGGAGTAGCAAAAACTATAGGTTGGGATGTTGTAATTGGTCCTAAAGGCAGTAAAACAGTAACACCTACTGTAGATAATGCAAATAATAAACCTACTAAAACAGCTGAAGAAAATCTTGGAGGATGCTTCTTGGCGAATACTAGCATAAAAATGAGTGATGGTAAATATAAAAATATTCAAGATATTAAAGTTGGAGATAATGTAGCTGCATTTGATATTAATAATAAAACTTCTGTAAATGCGATGGTTACTGCAACTTTTATAAGAAATGAAACAAGTTATTTAAAAATTCAATATGAACCAATATAAAATATTAAAAATTACAGAACTGAAAATATTTGTAGGTATTATTTTAGCTTTTGCTTTTATATTAATTTATTCTGGGAATGTTTTTGCCGTGGATACTTGTTATAGTAATCCTGCTGTTGTAACAACTTATTATCCGGGACCGGGATGTCATATTCAAACAATGGTTTCAGAAGGAATTACAACAAAATTTTCTTATTCGGGATATGTTGATGAAGTAATAAATCCTGTTGATCCCAGTCAAAGTTTTAAGTATAAATATTATCCTGCAATAGGAAATATTAAAGAAGTAAGATCTGGGACGGGAATTAAGGCTTTTGTGCAATATGATTCTAAGGGATATACAAGTTCAATTATAACTACTATTGATGGAAAACAAATAAAAGAAACATTTAAGTTTAATCCAACAACCGGGCTTTTAGAGGAACATACACTTCCTAATAGAAAAGAAGAATTTACTTATAACTCTGGAGGTGAGCTTATGAAGAAAGATGTTAAATCTTATACTGATTCGAAAAATTTTGTAGAGCAAATTACTCGAATCACTTATGATGTTCATGGTAATATTATTAAGATAAGTCCTTCTGATCAGCCGGCTAAAGCTTATACTTATAATAATTATCCTTTTCCTTGCACGATCTGCGATCCTCTTGATTCTACGTGCGAGACTAAAATCTCTTCAATATGTGATAATTATTTGACAGATACTACTCTGGTTGGAAATTATGGTGAAAAATTTGTGCGTGATGAGGTTGCTACTTCTGCTACCTATGGAAACCTTATAAAAATCTGTGAGCTTGATTCCGATACCGGCAGTCTTACATCTAATTGTCTTTCGCCAATAGAAAATTATGATTCTGTTACGGGTGAGTTTATAGGAGATAATTATCTTGTATATAATTCTGATCCTAACTATGTAATTTCATCTATTCAAACAAAACCTATACTCGGAGATTCTTATATGAACGAAATTAGATTAGCTCATTCTTCTGGGGGAGAATTATCAACTATAACTCAAGAAAAATCTACAAAGAATAAGGATAATCTTGTCTATGATCCTCTTCTTGGAAGACTTATTAAAGATACATATACTTATTCTAATAAAGATTCAATAACTGAATTTGATTCTTCTATTGTAGTTGCTATGCTTCCGTTTTTGAAATCTTTTATAACTGGTTTTGCAACTTCGGTTCCTTCGAGTGATTATAATACTATTGATTATTATATTCTTGATGGGAATTTAGATAATGGATTTACTTCAAGTGAAACGGATGATTTTATAAATAATCCCATAGACCCTTCTCTTACTGATGCTACAAATTCTATGAATGCGATAATAGCTGCTGAAAGTAATTGTGTTGATGGAGATGGTTCTATGGGTCTTGCAGATTCTGTTTTTAGTGCGTCATATGTTTCTGAAAATGGTGTTAGTTGGGATTTATGTAATGATGATGCAAGTGTTGTCGAATATGGTTGTGGGTTGCCTAAATATGGTCTTTTTGGACCAAGAAGTTATTCTAAAATTATTAATTGCGTGAATGGCTGTTCTGATGGTGCTTGTATAAAAGTTGCTGTTGCTGCTCCGTCTTGTAGCGATGGAATAATGAATCAAGGTGAAGCTGGAATTGATTGTAATGGAAATGCCGGCTTACAACCTTGTCCGGATTATTGTACTTGTATTAGTAAAGGTAATGGTGAAATACCCTCGGATGTGGGTTGGGGTCCCTGTACTCCTAATCAAGATAATAGTGGAAATCGTTGTTATACTGCACTTAATGTTACTTTGCCATTAACTTTATGTTCGGGTGAATGTTTTATGGGTGATTGTTTAAGTTCTTCTATTGTTCCTACAAATGGAACTAATGAACTTCCAAGTGAGCCAGATAAACCTGCTTAATTTTAATATGGAGAATAAAAAAATAGGCGGGGGATATTTTGGGTATGTCAAAACATTTAAATAGTATATTTGTGTCATTTTAGTAAATAAACTACTAAAATTTAATAAAAATGCAATTGAGTAAAAATGAAGAAAAGGCCTATGGAATTTTGAGAAAGAATAAACTGCAAGTTTTTAAAATTAAAGATTTATCTCTTCTTCTTAATATAGATAAAATTAAAACTTATAATTTAGTTAAAGCATTAAAGAAGAAAAATGCAATAGAGGTTCTTTCTTCTGGAATTTATGCTTTTAAGGATGTTGATGATTTTGTTGCAGGGGCTTATTTGAATTGGCCTTCTTATGTTAGTTTTTTATCGGCTCTTAACTATTATGGTTTTAGTGATAATCTTCCTAAAAAAATAACCTATGTTTCTATGAAATATAGAAAAAACGAAAAGTTTGAATATGTTTGTCTATCTAAAAAGAGATTTTTTGGTTATAGAAAAGAGGGTAGTATGATTATCGCCGAAAAAGAAAAAGTATTTGTGGATTCTTTGCTATTTCCAAAGTATTCGGGTGGAATTAAAGAGATATCAAGACTATTGAAGGAAAACCTTAAACAATTAGATATAGATAGATTGATAGATTATGCTTTAAGGGTTGAAAGCAAAATGGTTTTGAGGAGACTTGGTTTTATTTTAGATAATAAATTAAGCAAGCAGAATGGAAAAATTCTTTTAAAAAAAATTGGAAAAGGATATGGTTTTTTAGATCCTTCAATAACGAAAAGAACAAATTTAAATAGTAAATGGTTGCTTTATGTTGACTTAGAATGATATCTAAAGAGGAATTAGTGGATTTGAAGCAAAAAAGAAAAATTAGTCTGTATTATTTGGAAAAAGAATATTTGCAGTATATTTTTCTTAATGCCATTTCTAAATATGGGGATTCTATAGTTTTTAAGGGCGGAACTTGTTTAAGGTTATGTTATGGCTTAGAAAGAGCTTCGGAGGATTTAGATTTTAGTGCTTCTTTTAATGTTTCTAAGTTAAAAGAGATTGTTAACCAATGTTTGAAGAACTTTGATTTATTGGGAATTGAGCATTTTTCTTTGATTGAACGACAATTTGAAGGGAATATTCGCTTTGAAGTAAAATTTAAGGGCCCTCTATATAATGGAACTCCAAATTCTGCAAATAATTTAAAAATAGATTTTAATAAAAATAAAATCTTTTTTAAAAATCCTCGGGTTATTTCTCAAGTATTTTCTGATATTTCTTTATTTGTTTTAGTTGCTTTAGCCGAGAAAGAAATATTGGCTGAAAAAATTCGTGCAATTGTTAATAGAAAACAAGCTAGGGATTTATATGATTTATGGGTTTTAATTAATAATAATGTTGAAATTGATAAAGAATTAATAAAGAAAAAACTAAAAGAAGAAAAAGTTAATATAGCAGATATCAGCTTACTTTCTAAGGGGGCTTATGAAACTGATTTAAAAAATTTATTGAGTTATGTCCCCGATTATGAACAAGTAAAAAAAGAAGTTCTTAAATTTTTTGAGGAATTGAATAAAAAATGAAACGAATACAAAAAATAATTTTCGGAATTTTACTAGTTTTAACTCTGTTAAGTTTATTTTCTTTTGTTTTTGCAGGAGAACTTCGAGTTACGCAAGAACATCCTTTTTATGTGGATGATAGTTGGATGCCTGCTAAAAATTTAGTGGTTGGAGATATTTTACAAACTGCTGATGGTGGGAAAGTTAGAATAACAAGTATTGAAGATGTTATTTCTGAAAAACCTTTTCCAGTTTATAATTTTGAGGATACTTTTGGGATTAATAATTATATTGTAAATGGTGGCGATGGGATTGGGGTTGTTGTGCATAATAGTAATGCTGAAACTCTTATTGTTTCTAGTTCATTGAGTGCGGTTACTCCGAAAGAGATTACTTCTGTAGTTGATTTTGTACCTCAGACTCCTGCGACTATACTTATTGAAGAAGTGAATCCTGCAATAGCTCTTGCAGAATCTAAAATAAAAGCCGCTATAGTATTTAAAAATATTGTGAATTCTCGTAATAGTATAATTACTAAGACAATTTTGGAAAAGTCAGCAAATAATATAGTTAAAAATAAATTAAAAACCCTAGATGAGCGGACAAATGCTTTAATTGCTGAAAAGTCTCTTGATGTTGAACTTATATCTACAGCAGCTAGTCGTAGTAAATATGTATATCGAATTAAAACAAGTGCTTATGCAGATATTGTTGAATTTGCTCCTGGAACTCCTGAATATTTGATAATGAAAAGAACGAGAAACTTAGAAACATTTGTTGAAAAAGAGATTTGGAATGGGCTTGATTCACTTACTTTTGAGTCAATAAATTCTGATAGGATAAATTATCTTTTTAAATTAAAGCATGGAAGAAATCTTGTGGCAGAAGAATATGCCCCTGTAATTGAATCAATTTCTAGAGTTTCTCCTGCTAAATTTAAAAACAATGGTGGTTATTCATTTACAAAACCTATAGAAGGAGATACTTTTAAGGATTTTCAATCAAATATTGGGAAAAAATTATTATCTGCTACTAGTGAACAACAACAAAATCTTAGGGAGTTAGCTGCTAATCTCCTTAATAAATTACCTCAGAAAGAAACAGATTTACAAAGTACATTTAAGGAAGCAAGACTTTATTGGTGGGATTATAAATCTGATAACATAATGTTGGTATTTAAGGATAGTTCTGGAAAAATAGTAACTCTTGATGAGATTTCTGGATCTTTTAATTTAGCTAAAACTGTTGACGTTGAGATGGTTATTGTTGATTTGGGTGGAATAACGAGAGCTTCTTTTAATGAAGCAGGGGCTGGTTTTGGTAGGGCCGGAACTCCAATTCCAGGGGGGCCTACAGACCCACATTATGCTTATAATAATTTAATGGATAGTTTAGGAAATGTTTTACTTACGAGATCTACTCCTTAGAATTATTCTTTAAAATTAATTTACTTTCTGAGAATTTTCACGCATTCTTTTTATTGATTTTATAACTCTTTTATGAACACAACCATAGCATATTGGAGTTTTTTCATTGCCATCTGCTAGATTTATTTCGCTACTTGTTCCTGTATTTTCTACCCAATAAAGAGATTTGCAGTCATAACAGGCACCTAATCCTTTGTTATATCCCTGATTTTGGTCTATGTCTCCTAATAAAAAAAACTGAGTTGAATCAGCTATATCACTTTCAAGTATACCTAAGCAATCCCTATTTAATCTGTCTTTCATTGCTCTTATTTCTTCAAATGTAACTATAGTTAATCCACATTTCTTTTCCATATGTTTAGGGGGTTTTTATTGTTTATAAATCTATCTATTTGTTACTACTGTAGAGAAACACTAACTATCTAACTATTTTTTATCCTTATAATTGGGCAATATTTATTAACTCTTTTTAGCTGTTATTTCTATGAAAAAGATTGGTGGATTAGTATTAACTTTTGCATTTTTATTTCTATTAATCTTATCTTTTAGTTTTATTTCTGCGGGCGAGCTTCAGGTTACACAAGAGCATCCGTTTTTAATAAATGGAAATTGGATGCCTGCTAAAGATTTAGTTGTTGGTGATATTTTGCAGACTAGTAATGGCGGAAGAGTTAGAATAACTGGAATAGAGAATATTATTTCTGAAGAGCCTTTTTTAGTTTATAATTTTGAAGATACTTTTGGAATTAATAATTATATTGTAAACGGTGGTGATGGCGTAGGGGTTGTTGTGCATAATAGTAATCAGGATGAAATTAGTTCGTTTGAGGGTTTTTTTAGAAAAAAACAATTTACTGAGACTAATTTTGGACAAGTATATGAAAGACAATGGGGTTCAAAATTTCCTTTTGAGGGTAGGGTTGAAAAAATATTGATTGATAAACCCGATCCAGTTTTAGAAGCGAGAATTAAAGTAATTTATGATGAAACTTTTGGTAAATTATCTTCTAATCCTTCGGAATCTTCCCTGGAGACAGCTATTATGAATTTCGACCATAGATCGGGTCAAGAATTACCTTTCTTGGGGGCAGATAATAAATATGATGCAGTTCAGACCGATGCTTATTGGATAAGGTATTTAGATCAGTTTAGAAATGGTCCAAAAAAACTTAGTGAGCTTGGTGCAACTAAAATGCTCGATTGTACTGGACAGGGCTTGACAATAAAACAATCACTACCAACTGAAGGATGGAAACTTTATACTGATGTTCCTTTTGATTCTACAACAGGTCAATGGCTTAAAACTAAATTAAGGGTCCATACATTTTTAGCTAAAAGATATGGAAATAAGGTGGCTATTATTGATCCTACGGAGGGTCTTAGTATACCGCCTTCGACTCACGGATTTGTTCGAGATTGGAGCGAATTTGTTAATATTTATCCCGAAGCGAATATCGTCTCTCCTTAATTTTTTTATTTTGAGTAGATTCTTTTACTAATTTTATCGGCAATTAATTTTGCACCAAGCTCATTAGTATGAAGTCCATCTTCAAAATGTCCATCCCTTAGATCACTATAAACATCTACTAGCGGAATTTTTCTTTGGTCACAAAATTCTTTTAATTTTAAGTTATGATATTCTCTTTTTAATACTAAAACTTTTCTTAAATATTCTGGAAACATTGATAGCTTTGCTGGGGGAACATTAAATAAAATCAAATCTTTTTTATTTTCTTTTAAAAAAGAATACATTTGTCCGATATTTCTTAATATACTCTGACTTGTTGCTATAACCTTTTCATTCATACCCAGGTCATTTGTTCCGAAGCCACAAACATATAAACTTAAATTTGGTAAATATTCTGTTGCGTTTCTAGCAAGATCTAAGGAAATATCGCTTGTGCCGCCTGCAATTCCAAAATTAGCAATTTCTTGATTACCTAATTGTTCTTCTAAATAAATAGGGAAAGTCGGAACTGGCCATTCTTCTCTTGGAGCATAATTATTCCATCCTGTTAAACTATCTCCTATGCAAACTAGTTTAATTTTACTCTTTCTTTCTGAAGGATTATTTCCTTCTTCACAAATTTCTCTTAAAGTTATCATTTTTATCAAAATCGCCAGGTCTTTATAAATCTTCCCATTTGTCACTATGTTAAAGTAGGTACATCTTAGTTAACCACTTTAACAGATAGGAAAATATTATTTTACTAGATTATGTAGAAACATCATTAGATATATTCTTTTTTTATTTATACTCTATGGGAATATTTATTAACTAATTTTATCTGTTGTTTATATGAGAAAAAATGTGGGGTTGGTTTTAACTTTTGTAGTTTTATTATTTTTTAGTTTAAGTTTAGTTTCTTTTATTTCTGCAGGCCAGCTTCAGGTTACACAAGAGCATCCATTTTTAATAAATGGAAGTTGGATGCCTGCTAAGAATTTACATGTTGGTGATATTTTGCAGACTAGTGATGGCGGAAAAGTTAGAATAACTAGTATTGAAGATATTATTTCCGAAAAACCTTTTTTTGTTTATAATTTTGAAGATACTTTTGGAATTAATAATTATATTGTAAATGGTGGCGATGGGATTGGGGTTGTTGTGCATAATAGCAATGCTAATGTTAATCCTCCTAGGAGATATTCTGATTCTTATCTTGAACGTATTATTGCCACAGAGGATCCAAAATATGCTGTGAGTCCCACTTATAAGTCTAGAATGGTTTCTGCAATAGATGAAAATGTTATAAATTTAAAACCTGGAAGTCAACAAGAAACTCTTTTAGAAACTATTGATGATAGACTGGCAGTTGCTGAAACGACTATTCTTGAAAATGGTAAAAAGGACGTTGATCTTATAGAGGCTTTAAATACTGGAAAGAAAATTGTTCAAGGTACGGGCTCTTCTACTACTTCTTTTTCACCAAGTTTTGTAACTGGCAAATATGCATATTTAGATTCGAAGTTAAACAGTAATTTTATGAAGTCAGGAAATCCTAATTTAAGAGAATTCGACACTACTGCTGATGGTCCTGATGCTTTATTTACTGCGTTTTTTAAGGATTATAATGCAAATCCAAAAAATAAGGCTAAAATTGTTAATGTTTTATCTGTCTATGAAAAATCTTATGACATTCCTGAAAGTACACAGAAGTTTATTTATCAGGTCTATAAAGTAAGATATGGTGCAGGTAGTGAAGGAAATTGGATTGTGCATGGACAACCCGCAGCAAAACAAGCAGTACTAAATCATCTTTATAATCTTGGTGACAAAGTTCTTAAAACTCAAAATTATGAAGAAAGAGTAAAATTAATAGCTCAATATGAGTGGTGGTTTTTTAATTCAAATCCAACTATACGCGGTGGTGCTTCTATCGGCGATATAATGTCTCTTTCTATGCAGATTAAAATAGGCATGCCCATAAGAAAAGTGTATTATCATAAGGATTTTGAAGCTTTGAGCATGACTCTTGAGGACTATACTAAATTTGTAATAAATGAATTCAAGATTAATGTTAATAATGTCCCTCTTCCACCTTAAAAATTAAAATTGAAAATCAATATTCTCATAATTAATATTCATATTTTTATCTAATTTTAATAATAATGACTGGTTCTGCTTGAATGTAATTGGAATCGTTCTTGTTTTTTTGTCTAGATTCATCGTTAATTCAAGAGATACAGGACCTAAACTATCTGATTGATGATAAGTTAAAGGATATGTGACTGTTTTAGTTGCTGGATGAGCCATGAATAAGTAGGTATCTTCGCCTTCAGTTCTAGTCCAGTATTCTGGCAAGACTGCTCCTTCCAGGATCGGTCTGATTGAACGAGAAAGATTGCTAGTTATATTATTTAATGAAGTTAATTCTTCTAAATTTCTTTTATAACTTTCTGTTGATTTGGAACTGGGTTCATATGGCAAATGTTTGAGGCATATAGGAACTCCTTGCTTTCCCAATTCTAATATTCTGCTTAGGGCTGTACTATCCAAGAAGTTAACATCTAAATATAATGTTTCAAATTCTTGATTATTAATTTTAAGTTTCTTATCTTCTACTTTTGCATCTTTTAATAGACCCATTGATAGCCATAAGGGATTGTGTCCTGCTAGTTCTTTCGGCATTCGTACATGCCTAAGATCATAGTGAAAGATTCCTCCCGGCCTCATCATACTTTGAGGGTATTGATCCTTAATCCAATTATCTTCGATTGGTAAATAAACTGCAACGTTTGAAAGTGTTTTTCCTATTTGCATTTTTTCACTTATTTTTTCCAAATAATTATTGAATTCTGGCAGTTTATCTGCAAAAGCAGAGTCGGGTCCTACATGAGTGGTTGCATAGAATTCATTTCTTCCATCTTTGGCGTTGAAGGGCATCCCATGCCAGATTATGTGGTTTATTCCATTGGCAAATAGAGAATCAGCTAAAAGTTTTATATCACCTATAAATTCTCTTTTCTTGAACCTTGCTGGATTAAAACCATATAAACAGGTAAATGATTCTGCACTTACTATCCTTTTATCTTTTAATGCTGCTGCAGAGGCTGCTATTCTTGAAAATGGCGGATCAAATAATAGAGATTCACTTTCAGGAATATCCGTATTAGCATAGGCTTCTAATAAGTCTGTTGGAGAACCATGGCATTGGACTCTTGATTGGGTTCCAAGTTCATGGCAAATATTTGTAAAATTTTTGTAAAAGTTTTGAATAATCATTTCAGAAACTAATTTTCTATAATCATATAAAACTCCGGGTTCTAGTGTTTTTTGTTTCATGGATTCAGATAGGTTATATCCATATCTTTCATAAAATTTTTCTTCTATACCAGGGGTCCATAATTTTCTGGAATCTAATTCCCAGGAATCGCAAAACAATGCAGAATTTCCCTTATTCAGGGCTCCTTTAAGTGCAGAACCCATAACATCAGAATAAGCTTTAAGTGCTTCTTTACTTAGATGATCAAGAATATTGACCGGACCACAATCTCTCATTTCCCAAGAGGTATCTAATTGTTGGACTCTCTGCAGGGGAAATTCTCTTGAAGCATCTTTTTCTTTAATAAATGAACCTGCAAAAGGCCACATACTACCAAAAGTGAAATCGCACCCCAACCCCTGTTCTTGTGAGTATTGCTTAGCGTATTCTACTTTATTCGACCATTCCTTGGACAACCATTTTGGTCCTTTTCTTTCTTGTCCAGATGGATAAATCCAAGCTATTTCAACTCCACCAAAATTATTCTTTTTAATCCAATCTAGTTGATTTTTGATATCTTCTGAACGTATTTCATCTCTGAACCACCACCATCTAGTGTAGGGTTTTGTACGAGAATATTCTGTGATTAATTTTGAATCTGCCATGATTATTTATTCTACTCGCCAAAACTTCTTTCTTCTTTCGTATATAATTTCTCCTGAGAAAGCTTTATCTTGAGGATATAGCTGTTTGCTAGATAACAGATTCATTACATTTTTTAGCTCATCTGCCGTAGTGCTATTGGTTATTCCGGGCAATTTTCCATGTATTAGATATTGATAGCTAACAGTGGTTACTTCTGTTGGATTTTTCGGAAATTTGCTTAAAGAACATTTTTTGGCTTCAAGCACCCTTATTGCGTCCTTATCTTTAAGTAAGCCTGTTTGGCATTCTATTAGAACTAGTTCAAGTTTTGAAGGAATTCTAGTATCATTGCATACTTTTGTTAATTCGGTTTCTATTTCTGCTTTTGAATTAGGGCAGTTAAAAAGTGCATATGCTTCTCCTGTTCTTTCAGGTTCATTGTCTTTTTTATAGTTTACATCTCTTACCATATGTGCTCTTTCTGGGCCAGGCCAATCTTTGCAGGAGTCTTCTGTTTTTTCCATGGTTATTATAGTCCTAGGTATTATTTAAATCTTTCTATTTGTTACTATGTTGAAGTAGGTACATATTAATTTAAGCTTAAATCTAATCTTCGTCGTCTTTCTATTTCTCTTTGGCAGGCTTGTTTTTTGCTGTTAAATAAATCATCTACTTGTCCGATGGGATAGTTTTCAATGTCTGTTCCAAGGGATAATATTTTATCTGCAACTTCATGAAGTTCTTGTTCGAAGTCTTCTATTTCTTTTATTGTGAATTTATGGTCTTTTTGAATTCCCAATTTAAGATAGTGGAAGCTTGTTTTTGACGGGAGTATGTTTTTCTTTTTGTGCAGAAGCAGATTGTAGAAAAGAGCTTGTCTTTCGAAATTTTTATCTTGACTTACACTGTTGCTTGTTTTATAGTCGATTATTGTTTGTTCTTTATTATTTTTTTCTGTTGCTTGCAAGTCGATTATTCCTTTTAATCCTATTTTCATTATTTCATTTTCTCTGAATGGAAAAGTTATCTTTTCTTCGCAAATAGGATCTTCGTGTAGATTGATTATTTGCATACCCCTTAATACTGCTCCAAGGTAATCACTCATGTTTAGAATATTTCCATTGATATCTTTATGATAATTCAGATTTTGTTTTTCCCATTGACGAATTAGATGCATACAAGTTTCGTCTCCATCGAATTCTTTTTTTGCATATTTTTCTAGGCATTGGTGGACAATATTTCCCGATAGTCCGTAGCAAATAGGCACTGAAGTATCATCTGGAACTTTAGCTATGTGGGTTAGATAAAATAAAAGCGGGCTTTGATAGAATAAATTTAAGCTAGAGGGAGATAAATTAAACGAAATCTTCGATTCACCTTTTTTTTCGAACACCATAACTATTCTTTACTTTGATAGTTATATAAATATTATTATTCTGTTAAGTAAACTATCAACTTAACATAACTACTACTTACCCTAACTCTTAAATAACCTGCTCGCAAGCCCACTCGAAATATAATTAAATTTACACTCGTGAACTTACTCGGCACAAGTTCTGCTCGCAACAGCACTTTAAGAAGAATGTTTAAATTGGCTAAAGTGCTATTGCTCTGCTCGCAACAGCACTTTAAGAAGAATTCTAAATTGGCTAAAGTGCTATTGCTCGGT
>CAYIVX010000017.1:0-19367 GCA_964366925.1 Candidatus Woesearchaeota archaeon
CAAGTTGTTTTTTTAAAAGTTCCTCTAATTCACGGTCAATTGCTGCAAGGTCGGGATTTGCGGAAAAAAAGTTTTCACGAACTTGTTTATCAATTTCTTTTTCAGGGAGTATTGCCATCTTTTTGTAATAAATAAACAGGGTTTTTGCTTTATAAGGATTATTGGGATAGAAAAGATGATTTTTAAAATAGACTCGTTCGGCTTTTTTATTTAGACTTCGTTCATTTTAACTGTTAATATTAATAATGCACTAGACTAAAAACTTACAGCTAAATATTCTAAGACTTGTAATTAATTTCCAGACTAAGCTTACACGAATTCTTCAAATTGGCGAAGCCCATAAGAATTATTAATAACTTATAACAAACTAAAAAATTACTTCTAGAGAATCTTCCCGCTTCCTAACCTTAAATTTATTGGAATTTTTTAAAAAATCCCAATCAACCATAAAACCATTGAAAGAGCTACTATACCGATAATTATCCAGCTAGCCCACTTAAATGATTTTTGTGCAACTTTCTCTTTTTTTGTTAAAACTAAAACTGTAAGATAAAAGAATCTTCCACCATCAAAAATAGAGACCGGAATCATATTAGCTAATGCAACACTCAGATTTATCCAGAATAACCACCAGAATAAAGTATAAATGAAAATAGTCAGTTCTGTATTTGCTTTTGGCTCGTAATTAATATTAGGGTCTCTAAATGTAGTCATAAGTTTGTAGATTAAAGATTTCAAGCCAGTCATAGATTTAACCTGAACTGCGGCTATGCCCATTATGGCTCGTGTTCTATTATTATAATCTTTTCCCAAGATTAAACTATAATTTTCATAAATATCCTGGCTTCCATTTTTGTATTTTGTTTGAACACTAATTGTTTGTCCGACAGCCATATCCTTCAAAAGATTTGAAATATCTTTATTCTTAGTGATTATATTATCATTTATTTTTATGATTGCACCCCTCATATTTTGCCTTATGGCAGGTTCGTCCCAATAAAGTTTAATCAATGTAAAATTATCTGCAATCATATCTTCCTCAGTAAGATTCAAAGAGAAAAATTGTTTTGAAATAAAATAGCTGGTATTATCTACACTAATTTTCTGCATTTCGATACCACCTACAATTATTGTTTCTTGAAAGCTATGAAACCCTACAAGAGCAGAAATAGGCATCACAGAATAAGTATAATCATTAAATATTGCACCGTTGGCAGCATAGGCATTACTAAAGAATATGCCCATTATAACCAGAAAAATAATTGAAAGAAGAACATTAGCAAAAACTCCTGCACTTAAAACTGACATTTGAGCAAAAGGTTTTGCTTTTTGCATTTGCTTATCATCCTGTTCTACGAAAAATGCTAAGAACGGACCTAGAAATCCGAAGCCAGTTGATTTTATTTTTATATTATAAAATCTTGCAAAAATTCCATGGAATCCTTCATGAAAAATTGCTACTAATGCTATAGCAACAATCCAATAGGTAAAATAAAAGGGGGGAAGCCAATCAATTTTGAATAATTCGGGAAGATAGGGAATAAGGGGCATTATTGGAGGTATCTTAACCATCTTTACAATATCTGGCTGAGTAAACATGTAAACTAATTGAAGAAGTAAATAAATTCCACCAGCCATTAAGATATATCCACAGGTAATAGAAACGTAACTTAATGCCTTGAGGGTTTTTGGAAATTTCTTACCCATATAATTTATAAATTTTAATCCAATAGAAGTTTTGTAAAGATACATTGGTCCGTCTTTAACCAGCTTTTTTCGATTTATCCAAAGAAAACTGCCAACAACTATGCTAAATACTATTAAAAAACCCAAATCATAAGCCAAGAAACTCATTTTATCTTTTTTAATTCTCCCTGAATATAGAAGAGGAAGGGGCTATTTAAATTTAAAGGAAAAGTTAAATAACTCCTAAACTTAACATGCCCCCACTAACTGCCCAATAACCTGCACAAGTTCAGTTATTACTATTAATTATTAATAATAGCTCTAGAAAATAGGCGAGCAAGAGGAGCCTATTTGGGTTGATTTATTTATCATTGAAGTTAAAAATTAAGGATTACCCCCACATATCCCTAAATAACATGAATATGCATAAGAATTATTAAAATAAATTTTCTGAACAATCTTGAGAGATAATTTCTTCAGAAAATTTTAATAAGTAATTGAACGGGAATTTGAAGGAGGTTGTTGAAGCAGATTAGTTTTGTTCGAGAATTAAAACTCTATGTTCCACAAAGCTTAAATACAAAACCTCTTTAAATAAACTATGGAAAAAAGCTGTAGATTTTCATATAATGATTTAGATGATAGTCTAATTGTTTCATGCAAAGATGAAAATGAAAATGTTCGAGAAAACTTCATGTTTGATAACTTTATATTTAACTTGACTGGAAAAGGAAAAATCGTGGGTTTGCAAATAAAAGATGCTTCCAAGGTTTTTCTAGAGAATAATATCTCGAAAGATATTCTTAAAACTATTGAAAAAATAAGTATAATAACTGTTCAAAAAGAAAATTGCCTCCTTATAGCCCTAAACATTTCTTCAGCCCAAAACAAGGTAAGTCTGCCATTAAGGGTATTTATGCCACAAATAACGGCTTAAATATCAGAAAAACAATGCACACCATGCCATAAATGGTGTGGTTTGAATGTGCTTGTTTTTCGGACCAAAAAATTCCATAGGAATTTTAGGGTCTAGGAAATTAATAATTTCCTCGATTCCCCGAAAGAAATTTGCAGTAAAACCACTGCAACATTTTCAAAACAAAGTTTTGAATAAGCCTGAAATTGTAATTTCGGGATAAATGTTGCGGATTTCTTTCGGCGATTAAATCAATTTTTCACTATAATTTTTTCGTAAACTTTTCTCAAAATTTCTATAATTTCTGCTTACATGAAAACCATTAATTATTATCGGTTTATCTTCTAATAAAAAAGCGATAACAACATAAGTCCCATCAGTAAGCTCATAATTTAAACTATAGTGCCTTTGTTTTTTATCATTTTCTCGGATTTCAATAGATTTTATTAATTCAAATTTTGAAAATGTTTCTTTTATTTTGTTTAAATCTGTTAATTTTTCTAGAATAGAGAACTCAAAATGGGGGTGTCTTTCCAACTCTTCAAAAGAATAAACTTTTATTTTATCAATTATCTTTCGAATGTCTTCTTTTTTAGTCAATACGGAAATTATTTGCGTAGACATACAGATAAACTAGTTTTAATGTTAATAAAACTTTTCTATTTAAATTTAAAGGAAAAGTTAACTTATTGATTTAACATAAATAAAACCCAACTATCCTAAAATAACCCAAATATGTTTAAGAATTATTAAAATAAATTTTCTGAACAATCTTAAGAGATAATTTCTTAAGAAAATTTTAATAGATAATTAAACGGGAATTTGAAGGTTGTTCAAGCAGATTAATTTTGTTCGAGAATTAAATAGAAGGAGCTTACTTAAGACATTAATTTAAACTATTAAGAATAACTAAATTTATTTCTTTCTAATTGGCCTAAGTGCATTGCTGTGGCATTTTCTGCATCTAACTTTGCCGTTAATAACTCTAATAGGTTCAGTTCTTATTTTTGCTTTGCAATTCTTGCATACAAAAATGTTTTTAAAAAGTCTTGCTTGTGCTGCTGGAATTTTTGCCATGTTTATTTTTGAAAAAAATGAACTTCTGAAAATTTATAATTTTCAGTACTCAAAAATCTGGTATGGACAAAGCGAAGCTTTTATCCGATTTTTGAGTTGTTTATTTCCTTTTTATCCTCCTAGTTATAACTTCCTTTTGATTACTTTAATTCTTTCGTCAACTATCATGTATTCAACTTGTTCTTCAGGATTAAATGTTCCTTTTGCTTCTTCCATGATTGGTAAATCCATTGTTTCAAAAGTTTCTAAATCCATAATGTTTGCCATTTCGCCATTAGGTGTAATTGAAAGTACTTGTGCTTTCTTTTTTTCAATAAGTGGAACATCAAATCTTTCTGAGCCAGGAACTGCTACGATTCTTTTTTTACCGTCTAAAACTCCGATTGCTTCAATTCGACATTTAGAAGCACCATGTTTTCCTGTTTTAGAAACATCATTACTTCTAACAATACAGGCATTTCCTTCAATAAGAATTGTTGCACCAGTTCTTGCTTCATGTGCAGTTATAAGTTTTGTTGCCATAACCAACTTAAAAAAAGTAGATTTATAAACCTTACTTGTTAGCCATATTTATGACAACAAAAAAACACGATTTCGTAGAAGTTGAATTTGTGGGCAGAAATTTAGGAAATAATGAGATTTTTGACACAAATATACCTGCTGAAGCTAAGAAAATCGAGCTTGAAATTACTAATAATAAACCTTTTATTATTTCTATTGGCAGAGGAATGGTTGTAAAAGGTTTTGACGAAGCACTTGAAGACAAAGAAGTTGGGAAGAAATATACTGTTAAAATCGGTCCAGAAAAAGCATTTGGAAAGAGAAATCCTAGTTTAGTTCGTCTTATTCCTATGAAAGTATTTGCAGAGCAAAAAATATATCCTCAACCAGGAATGACTCTTGCATTAGATAATAATCTAGTAAAAGTAGTTAGTGTTTCTGGCGGAAGAGTTTTGGTTGATTTCAATAATCCTGTTGCTGGAAAAGATGTAGAATATGAATTTACTATTAAAAAATTGATTACAGATGATACTGAAAAAGTTAGGGCAACTCAGGCATTCTTGTTTGGTCATGAATTCGAATTCAATTTAGAAGAAAAAGATGGAAAAAAGAAAATTGTTTTCAGTGATATAAAATTAACACCCGTATTGAATGCTTTCAAGCATAAATTCAAGGAACTTCTTGATATGGAAGTTGAAATTCTGGCTAAGCCTGAGAAAAAAGAAGAAAAGAAGGAAGAAGTTAAAGCTGCTTAAATTTAGTCTAATACTCGCCTCGCTAACGCTCGGCTCGTATTTTGCACTTCGTTATTATTCCTCAACTCAATTGCCTCACCAGTTCAGCAATTTCGTGTAAAATTTCTTAATAATTCTTAAATCTGATTTGACTTTTGTTTAATTATTGGTTTTGTTATTATAAAAATTTACTCGTGTCTGCACTTTTGAGTTCTTATTTGAATTTTCTAAAAATGCAAACACTCGGCGAAGCCTTACATAAAAAACTCGAAGGTTTACTTTTTAAATCGTGAAATTCTAGTATAATATCACCAAAATGATCACCCCTAAAAATCTAGAATTACTAAAACGGCAACACTATCGTGTTGCTGGAAAACATTCCGTAGTCCAGATATGCCGATGGAATAAAAATTCTCTTATTGGAAAAGGTGAATGCTACAAATACAAATTCTATGGGATTCCTTCATGGAGATGTTGCGAAATTTCTCCCGCTAGTGTTTTCTGCGACAACAAATGTATTCATTGTTGGAGAGCAGTAGAAGCTACGCAAGGCGATAAAATGAATCCTAAACTTATCGATGAACCTGAAACAATTATTGAAGAATGTATAAAACATAGAAAAAAACTTCTTACTGGTTTTGGCGGGCATGATAGATTAGATAAAAAAAGATACAAAGAAGCTCAAGAACCTTCTCATTTTGCAATAAGTTTAATTGGCGAACCTACACTATATCCTAAAATTGGAGAAATGATTGCATTACTTAGAAAACGAAAGAAAACAAGTTTTATTGTTACCAATGGACTTCATCCAGATGTACTTAAAAAACTTGATAAGAAAAATCAATTGCCAACCCAACTTTATGTTTCTCTAAATGCCAGCAACGAAAAAGAGTATATTCCATGGCATAACTCTAATATGAAAAATGCTTGGAAAAAATATAACGAAACTCTAGATTTACTTAATAAATTTACCAAAAAAGGCAAAAGAACTGTTTTCAGAATGACTCTCGTAAGAAATATGAATATGGATGACAAACATATTGAAGAATTTGCAGCATTAATTAAAAAAGCAGGTGTGATGTATGTTGAAGTAAAAAGCTTTATGTCTCTCGGTTCTGCAAGAAAACGATTGGCTTTTGAGACAATGCCTTCGATTAAAGAAATAGAAGTTTTTGCAAAAAAACTTGCAAAAAAAACTGGTTATTTAGTATTAGATAAGCACATGCCTTCAAGAATTGTGCTTCTTGGGAAAAATTTGGCTGCGAAAAAACGGATGAAGATTACGGAGAAGGAGATATAATTCTCTCAGAAACATTTAAATACTCATATGAATACTACTTCATATGAATAATAAAACATATCACATTTTCTTTAGCAAATTGGCTAGCCCTCTTAAGATTGAAATAATTGCACTGCTGAAGAAAAATGAAAAAGGTCTTTCTGTTACAGAAATAACTAAAAATATGTGGGTTGAACAGAGTAAATTAAGTCATGCACTTGCTGACCTTAGATCTTGTCACATGGTTAATGTTAAACAAAAAGGAAAACAAAGAATTTATAGTTTGAATAAAGAAACAATTCTCCCAATACTGGAAATTATTGATAAACATGCTAAAAGCTATTGTGGGGGAAACTGTGCTTACTGTGGAAAGCATGAATAAACAATAAATGGTCTCTAAGGTCTCAAAAATGCTATCGGACGAACATAAATTCATACTGAAAGTTATAGCTGCACTTAAAAATGAAGCAGAAATACTTGAAACTGGAAAGATAGATGAAAAGTTTTTAAGAAATGCAATAGATTTTATTAGAAATTATGCAGATAAACTGCATCATGCTAAAGAGGAAGATATTTTATTTAAAGAATTTGACAAACTTGCTTGCGAAGGCAAAACTCATTGCAATCCAACCCAACAAATGCTCTATGAGCACGATATCGGAAGGGGATTTGTTAAAAATATGGAAAGTGGAATAAATGAAAAAAATCCTAGAAAAATAATAGAAAATGCACTCGGCTATTGTCAGCTATTACAAGAGCATATCTCCAAGGAAGACGAGGTACTTTATCCAATGGCAGATGAAACTATAGATAAGAAAAAATTGGAAGAGATGTATAAGCAGTTTGCAAAGATAGATAAATCTAGGATATCTGATAAAACTAAATATGAAAGTTTCGCAAAACTTTCTGAAAAGAGGAAATAAAATATGGTAAAAGAAACGAGTAAAAAACTCCTACTGCCTCAAGAAAATGTTATATTTTCTAGCTCTTCAAAACAAGTATACGTCCAAAATGGATATTTTGGAACGCCCCGAAAACAAGTATGTTTTCGCTGTTTTGAAGACTTCGGGTTCGTGTTAAAGAGTTTTTTATTTTCTGAAAATTATAAATTTTCAGACTATTAGTTTTATAACTAAAACAAACATGACAATAAAACAAATATATTTAGATAATGCAGCAACAACTAAGGTTGATGAAAAAGTAGTGAAAGCTATGCTTCCTTATTTTGATATTAAGTATGGCAATGCTTCATCTTCACACGGAATTGGCAAAATTGCAAGAGATGCTGTTGAAAAATCTCGAGAAATAATTGCAAAATCTATAAATGCAAAACCTGAAGAAATATTTTTTACTTCTGGCGGAACAGAAGCAAATAACTGGGCACTAAAAGAATTATTTTTTGTAAATTCTGCCGGAGGACGGAAGCATATTATTACAACTAAGATTGAACATCCGAGTGTGCTTGAAGTTTGTGAAATGCTGAAAAAACTTGGAGCCAGAATTAGCTATCTTGACGTAGATAAAAACGGGCTAATTGATACTAAACAGTTAGAAAAAGAAATTCAGAAAGATACTTTGCTGGTTTCAATTATCCAAGGAAATAATGAAATAGGAACTATACAGAATCTTGAAGATATAGGAAAAATATGCAGAAAAAATAATATTTATCTTCATGCTGATGCCTGCCAAAGTTATACTAAAACAAAAATTGATGTTAATTCACACAATATTGATTTGCTTACATTAAACAGCCATAAAATTCACGGCCCTAAGGGCATCGGTGCATTATTTATTAGGAAAGGAGTAAAGATTGCTCCTTTCATAAATGGCGGAGGTCACGAAAAAGGAATGAGAAGTGGAACAGAAAATGTTCCGGGAATTGTGGGATTTGCCGAAGCTGTTAAAATTGCAAATGAGAAGGATATTAAAAAAATGCAAGAATTAAGAGATTATACTATAAAGAAAATTCTTGAGATTCCAAAAACAAGACTTAATGGGGCTGTTGGAGAAAAAAGACTTTGCAATAATATAAATGTAAGTTTTGGCGATGTAGAAGGCGAGGCAATCGGGCAACATCTTGAAGGTCATGGAATTTATGTATCGACCGGCAGTGCTTGTGCATCACATACTTTAAAGAAAAGTCATGTTCTAAAAGCGATATCTTTAAATGATTTGGAGATTAATAGTTCTATAAGGGTGACTATCAGTAAATTTACAACTAAGGCAGACCTTGATTATTTTATTGATGTACTAAAAAAAGTTGTAGAAAACCTTAGAAAAATGAGTCCCTTCGCTTAGGACCTTTTCTTTTTAAAAAGAAAAGTCACCCGGAAAAGAAAATTAAATTTGAGGATAAACAAACATGCCTAAAAAAGATGCGTTCGAAACCTTTGCAGGTAGCTTCAAGACAGAAGATGAGTTCGAAGAAGAAGTTGAAGAAGAAGGTCTTGACCCTGAAAAAGTTGCAGAAGAACACTTCGAAGAAGAAGATTAAAACTACAGTTTCTTTTTAGAAAAAAGAAACTCTAGGAGGGTAGAAAAACTAAATATGAAAAAGAAAAAAACACCAAATAGAAGCAAAAATGCTAAATCAACCATAAAGAAAACTATGACTTTTGCTGAAATAATGCAAAAACATCCTGAAATGGCTGGAGAATTATTTGAAAGTGGAATGCATTGTTTTGGTTGTGCAATGGCTGGAACTGAGACTCTGGAGCAGGGTGCAATGGCTCATGGAATGAATCCTGATGAACTTACTGCTAAATTAAATCGAAAGATTAAGAAGAAATAATTCAAAACAAACAAAATGGAAAACAATATTTTGAACATGATTGAATATCCTAAAACAGGAATACTTAGCAAAATAGTTGTTGAAGATAAAAAGAATAATGTAACTCTTTTTTGTATGGCTGCTGGAAGTTCTATGAGTGAACATACTTCTACTAAATGCGGTTTTATTTATGTACTTGAAGGAAAGGGTATTTTTAATTTGAAAGGCAAGAAAATAAAAATGATTCCAGGTGCATTTATTTTTATGAAAGAAAAGGATAAACATTCATTAGGTGCAAAATTAAATACAAGTTTTTTATTATCCCTTAGATAAAATGAATACTCTAGATTACACAAAAAAAGTATTGAAACGTTTTGCGAAACCAAAATTTGCTGGAGAAATTAAAAACGCAGATGCAATTGGCCAAGTTGGAAATGCTGCTTGTTTATTACCTGAAGAAAAAATATGGATAAATGGTGAATTAAAATCGATAAAAGACTCTAAAAAATATGATAAGGTCATATCTCATGAGGCTAAAGAAGAGAACGTAATGCAAGCAGTTAGTAGAGATTATATGGGAAATATTAATATTCTGAAAAATTGTCTAGGAAGTATTGGAGTAACTCCCGAACATTTAATCTATGCAATAAAAATACCTAAAACAAATAAATATCTAAGAACTAGAAATAAAAAAAAGTTGATTGCTTCATGGCATCATGCAGGAAATTTAGAAAAAAGAGACATTGTCCTTTATCCAATTTTAAAGAATGAAAATGATGTTAAATTCCTTGAAATAAACATTCCTAAACTAAAATTTGACCATAAGAGCAAAGAAATTCCCAATAAAATACCAATTAATGATGAATTATTAAGATTATTCGGATATTTTTTGGCAGAAGGCAATATTCAAGAGAAAATAACTAATGTCCGTGTTTCTTTTGCCTTGCATTTAAAAGAAAAAGATATAGCTGAAGATATTAAAAATATCGTAAGTAAATTATTTACCTTGGAAACTAAAATCACAGAAAAGCCCGAAGCCCACGGACTTGTCGTAACCCTAAATAGTGTTAAAGTTGCAAGATGGTTCAAAAGTTTATTTGGAAATGGGGCTAAAAATAAAAAGATTCCAGAAATTTTAATGAATTTGCCTATTGAAAAGCAAAAAGCATTAATTTATGGACTATGGAAAGGAGATGGATATATCAACTTAGACCGAATAGGCCCAAGAGCAGGATATTCCACCATTTCTTATAATTTAGTTCAACAAATAAAAATATTGTTGATAAGACAAAAAATTGTCCCATCTTATTATGTTGAAAAAGAAAAGATTGTTAAGGGAGTCAGACATCAAGAATCTTATAGAATTCATGTAGGTCAAAGAGAATCATTAATTAGATTAAGTAAAATATTAAATCAAACTTATAATCCTAAATCATATGGGGCGATTGATTCTTGGTTTGATGAAAATTATCTTTATACACCAATAACTCAAATTCAAAAATTAGATTATTCTGGAAAAGTTCATAATTTAGAAGTAGAAAACGCTCATTCATTTATTTCCGAAGCATTTACGCCCCATAATTGCGGAGATATCATGAGAGTCTATTTGAAAATTGCGAAGAATAAGAAAGGAGAAGATTACATTAAAGATGTTAAATTCAAAACAATGGGCTGTGTAGCTGCAATCGCTTCTAGTGATGCTGTTTGTGAACTGGCAAAAGGTAAAACGTTGAAAGAAGCTCTAAAAATTAATAAAAAAGATATTCTGAATGAAGTAGGTTCTCTCCCTCAGGTTAAACATCATTGCAGTATTCTTGGAGAAGAAGCTCTGCTTAAGGCGATAGAAGATTACGAGAATAAGAAAAGTAAGAGTAAATAAAACTCCCTTAAACAATACTCGCCAAAATTACCTCTTTTATGATTAATTACTAAACTAAATTACAGAAAATCAATAATTTTCTGTCCTTACAAAACTTAATAGTATTTAAGAAAGTTTTGCAAGTTTTCACACAAAGGTTTTATTCTAATAACTGTGAAAAATTTTATTAAATAATTCTACTGCCAAGAGTAATTACAGTAAGCCATTCCAAGCTAAGTTATAAAAAATCAGGGTGTGTTATATTTTGAAGAAGAAAGAAGAGTTCTAACACCATAATTCTTATAAAATGAATTTTAAGTTTTAATCTATGGTAATATCTGACACGGATAAAAGATATATGCGAGTCTCCTTGAACCTGGCTGAAGAGGCACTTAAGGCAGGCGATGTTCCTATTGGCACATGCCTTACTATTGAGGGTTTACTTATCGGTTCAGAAAGAAATAAACAATCTGCTAATAATAATTGGTTTAATCATGCTGAAAATAGTTTAATAAAAAGATTTGCATCAGAAATTAAAACCGCGAGAAAACAAAATAAATCTGTTGAAGTTTATACCACCGTAGAACCTTGTTTAATGTGCCTCGGGACCATGGTTCATAATAGAATAACTAGAATTGTTTATTCCTGCCCAGATCCTATTGCAGGTTCAACACATATAATGCCCCCAACAAAATGGTATGCTAAAAAATGGCCAAAAATAGAAAGTGGTCCTTACGCAGAAGAATCTTGTAGACTAATGTTAGAAGGTTGTAAAAAAGACGCCCCTAACTGGAAAGCAGGCATTCAAGAATATGAAAAATTATATCTAAGTATCAGAAAAACAATACACACCATGCCATAAATGGTGTGGTTTGAATGTGCTTGTTTTTCGGACCAAAAAATTCCATAGGAATTTTAGGGTCTAGGAAATTAATAATTTCCTCGATTCCCCGAAAGAAATTTGCAGTAAAACCACTGCAACATTTTCAAAACAAAGTTTTGAATAAGCCTGAAATTGTAATTTCGGGCTAAATGTTGCGGATTTCTTTCGGCGATTAAAAGAATCAAAATAATATATTTAAATCCTACTCGCCAAAACTAACGATTTTTACGATTAATTACTAAACTAAATTACAGAAAATCAATAATTTTCTGTCCTTACAAAACTTAATAGTATTTAAGAAAGTTTTGCAAGTTTTCACACAAAGGTTTTATTCTAATAACTGTGAAAAATTTTATTAAATAATTGTACTGCCTAGGGTAATTACAGCAAGCCTTTCCCAGCTACTCAAATTAAAAATAAATTCAAAGAAATCAAACCTAATTACTTAATTGTCTGAGCGATTTCCTGAAGTTTCATCTTCAAGCCCATTGCGGTGTCTTTTTCTATCTTTTTTCCTTCACCAGCTTTGAGTTCTTCATTACTCATAACAGCAACCCAATTGATTAAATCTCGGATTTTGTCAAGAGCTTTTTTATTATTTGCACTAACTATCATATTGTCCTCCTTTTGATTAATTAATAGGATATAACGATGTTTTTAAGGTTTGTGAAATATAGTTTTAATTCACTAAATGCTTAAATAGAAAAAGTATTAATAAAATGTATGTATAAAGCAGTAGATTCAAAGTATTTTCCAGGTTATGAGGTTCTTGAAAATAATAAACCATTTAGGAACTATATAGTAAGGAATATTTCCGAGCATTTTCTTGTACAAGTAGATGAATCTCTTAGCAATACTGACCCGCGAGTCCGTACTTGCTCTATTGCCATAACTCACTCTTTAGATGAAGCCCTAACTAAAGCACACGAAATAATGCTAGGACAAGTTGGATTTTTAAAAGGTTTCAAAGATAGAACATCTAAAGCAAAACCAAGAAAAAAGCAATAGATTTTTAAACCCTTTTTTCTAGATATCATTGTCATACTACATCGCTTAGTCCGATTAAATTCTGGGCATAAGGCGCATAGGTAGTGAGCATTTGGATTTTAGCAGATTCAAATTAAGCACTCAAAATACAAGTGCGAATAAAGACAATTAGATATAAACAAAAACAACTGGTAAAAAACTACCATGGCCCTTCGGGTTCGTGTTGAAAAGTTTTTTATTACTGAAAATTAATAATTTTCAGAATTCGTTTTGTTCCAAAACAAACATGGCAAGTCGAGAAAATTTCATAAAAGCAATTCAACAAATAAGAAAGCAAGAGAGCGAGAAGCCTAAACAAGTTAAGTTTGATCAAACTGTGGATTTAATTATAAATCTTAGAGATTTTGATATAAAGAAAAATTCAATAAATCTTTTTGTTTCTCTTCCACATAAACTTAAGGATAAGAAAATTGCCGGATTCTTAGAAAAAAAATCAGAAATTCTTGATACTATCACTAAAGTAGAATTCGATGAATTCAAGGATAAGAAAAAACTAAAAAGACTTGTAAAAGAATATGACTTCTTTATTGCTAATGCTAAACTGATGCCAGCTGTTGCTACAACTTTTGGAAGAGTTTTAGGACCTGCTTCTAAAATGCCCTCACCACAACTGGGTGTTCTTATGGGTGCTGAAGACGAACACACAATAAAAAATCTTATTCAAAAAATAAATTCTGTAGTTAAAGTTAAGACAAAAGAGCCAAGTATTAAAGTAGCTATTGGAAAACAAAGTGATAAAGATGAAGCTCTTGCTGAAAATGCTCTTGCTGTATTCAATGAAGTTTTCAAAAATCTTCCAAAACAAAGAGAAAATCTTAGAAATGCTTTAGTTAAATTTACAATGGGCAAGCCAGCAAAGGCTGCAGTATAAATAAAAATATGAAAATTCAAAATAAATTAAGCAATTCCAAAACAAGTATATTTTGGAAATCCAGAAAATTTATAGAATTTTCTGGCTCTTCGCTACAGGGGTGTAGCTTCAGATGACTGAAAAAACAAAAAAGGCACATGTATCTGAGGAAAAAATAAGTTTAGTTAAAAATCTAGCTAGCGAAATAAAAAATGCAAAAACAATCATGCTTGTTTCTATAAAAAGCCTGCCTTCTTCACAATTACAAAAAATAAAAAAAGATTTAAGAGGAAAAGCCATTATTCGTGTTGCTAAAAAAAGTACTCTTGTAAGAGCGGTGGATGCAGCTAATATTCCTGAACTTAATGAATTAAAAAAAAGTATTCAAGAAGATTGTGCACTTTTACTTTCAAATGATGATGCATTTGAACTTTCTGCATGGTTTATTGAAAACAGAAATCCTATCGGAGCTAAAGAAGGACAAATTGCTGAATCAGATATTACTATTGAAGAAGGACCTACTGATTTAGTTCCTGGACATGTTATTTCTGAGCTTGGTGCACTTGGACTTGCAATTATGGTTGAAGACGGGAAGATTACAATTAGAAAATCTAAAGTTGCTATTAAAAAAGGCGAAAAAGTAAGTGGTCCTGCAGTTTCAATATTACAAAAACTAGGAATAAAACCTTTTATGATTGGAATAAATCCTCTTGCTTTCTATGATGGAAGTTCAAAAAAAGTTTATGTTGGAGTTAAAATTGATAAGAAAAAAATGCTTGAAGACTTCCTTTCTGCAAATGCAAGGGCAATCGGATTTGCAGTAGGTATCTCTTATCCATCAAAAAATACAATTGGATTTTTGCTTGCAAAGGCAAATGCTCATTTTAGTGCATTAAATAAATTAACAAGTACAAATTAAATTAAACCACGGAGAAAAAATAAATGGAATACATATACGCAGCTCTTTTGTTGCACAGATTAGGAAAGACAATAGATGACGCAAGTATAACTAAAGTTATGCATGCTGCCGGCGCTACAGTTGATGAAGCGAAGGTAAAAACTCTTATTGCTAGCCTTAATGGTGTGGACATAGAGAAAGAATTAGCAAATGCGTCTGTAATGGCTGCTGCTCCGGCTGCAAGTGGAAGTGCACCTGCTGCTGAAGAGAAGAAAGAAGAAGTCAAGACAGAAGCTGCTGCCGAAGGACTTAGTGCCTTATTCGGTTAAATAGGTTAGACAAATTTATTTTTATTTGTAGTCTAACCTAGAATAGTTGTAGGTCTGGCTTTAATGCTTGACTTCTTTGTAGATTTATATCTACAAAAGATATAATATTAGAGGGGTGTTTCGACACTCAGCGATTTCTGAGATAAATTAATATGGCAAAAAACATAACAAAAAGATTATCTGATTATTTCTTTGCAGGAGATATTTATGATTCATATCGACATCTTGAAAACAAGACAAGAGAAACAATTATTCATGATGAATCCCTCAATAAACTTTTAAAAATTATTAAACCCTTTAAAATCGTGGATGTTTTATTTTCTTCAGTTATTCCAAATGCAATAAGTGGTTTTGGTATTGGAATATCTCTTTATTATGAGCATCCTGGTTTAGCCTTCGCAAGCGGATTGTTGGGTGAAGGAATTAGACTCAGTTCTCAAGGATCAGCTGAAGAAAGTTTAAAGAAATTTAATAAACATCTTGATTCAATTATGGATGAAATTAATAGTTTTATTGATGCAGAGACTACTTCAAAGTCTCTTTATACTTCAGACAGAGATAATGAGGGCGAAGAGTGGAAGAATAACTCTTAATATGGAAAATATATTTAATGATCCTAAATTTGAAAAAATTCTTTATGGTGGAGTAAGAGACTTAGATGAACCAGTTGGTCTATTGATCTATAATCTTTACAAGGCCGGAATAAAAACAATTTGGAGTTGTTCGGGCCATATTGACCGATTTAATGAAGATGCAGGTGGAAATGCCCTACCTGAAAATCAAGTTTATCGTGCGGGAAGACTTTGGTATGAATATACCTCTAAAACAGAAATACTTACAGCTAAACTAAACGAAATTGTTTTAAATAATAATTTTGCAGAATTATTAAAAAATAACGAAATGCAGTTTACTCTTGAGATGCAGGATATTGCTACACCCTACAATATAACTGGATATGCAAAAAAACAAATTCCTATTGAAAAAGCACTAGCAAGATATAATCAATTTCTAGCTATTTGGGATAATTTGACTAAGTGGAGTGAAATAAAATGGCGTACTTAAAATTCCAAGAAGTCCCACAACCACTTCATAAAAGAATAGAGATGGTGTGGGATAAGGAAGATAGTCTCGAGTTTGAGCCTAATTGCTATGGCACTGCTTTTTTTCTTGCAGGAGTTTTACCTTATGATATGGTTATTTTTAATGATCCTAAAAAAAGATATCTTAGAAGAGCCATAGAAAGAATGCATGGAAGTCCTTTGATACAAGATAACTCTATTGCTGTTTTTCACAAACCCGGAGGAATTGTCCATATGGCTTATATAGAAACTGCTTATCCCTTAATTGGTTATCATCGAAGAGGGGCGGAGGGTGAGTTTGAAAAAATAACAAATTTTCTTCAAGTTGATGAATACCTTAGAAATGTTTTTGAGAAAAATATTAATTTTCGTGAAGATTTTCATTGTCTTTCTCCTTCGGATAATCTTTCTGATTGGGCGAAAGAAGTTGTAGAAGCTTACACCCCTGGCTGGGATGGCTAACCCCCTCAATTATATATTCTAAAAACAATAAATGTTTTTTAAGGCATTTTTATTGTTAACTGGATGATAGCTTGGCCCGATGAATTTAGTAAAATTAATTTAGCAACACCTGATGAAGAATTGGCACAGATTGTTAGGAGAGAATATGGGCCTATTTCGGATAAACAGTATCAAACTGTACAAATAAAAGAGGAAGAAAAAAGATATGTTTTTCTAGATTTAAATGAAATTACCTTGAGTAGATTACTTATGAAATATGAAGGTCAATTCTTTCGTAAAACATTTCAATTTGAAATTGATGATAAACCCGCAACCCTTGATGAAATTCCAAATGTTTCAGATGTATTAATTGGATTTCTTCAAGATTTAACCTTTAAAAAATAATCTGGAAAAGCCCCCTCATTATCTCACAGATTAATTTAAAAATGCCTTAATTCTCTTATATTCATGCCGCTGTGGGACAATGGTACTCCGACAGCCTTGAGAGCTGCTTTCCGCAAGGATATCCCGGTTCGATTCCGGGCAGCGGCGTAATCTTATTGATTGAATGAGGTGAAATCGGTTTTTATTTAAAATAAAAACCTTTAAATATACTCTAGGCATAAGGATAATATGAGACATGAAATAAAGGGGTTGCTATTTAGATTGCCAGCTTTAATTTTATTATTAGCCGGATTTATTGGAAGCATTTATGCTAAGGTAAAAAATATTGCTCCTGTTGATACTTTTGGACCCGCAGTTATTTTTTTAATTATTTTAGTTATGTATACTATGGGCGAGTACCATAATATGCATTCAAATAGACATCCTTCATTTGATTAATCTAGTCTATAGTTTTTTATATACTCTTTTTCTCTAATTATCATCTGCACCCGTAGCTCAGTCCGGAATCAGAGCATCTCCATCCTAAGGAGAGGGTCGAAGGTTCAAATCCTTCCGGGTGCGTCAGTTATGTGCAAATTGCCATAGAAAGCTACACTACCAGAATCGCAATCTTTAAAAGAGAATAAAAGCCATATAATAACAGAATAAAGCGCTGGTAGTATAGCGGTTAGTACTACTGGTTTCCAAACAAAAGCTTCGTTTTATATCGGAGTTTCTTGTGAAATTACCAGTTGATCGGGGTTCAACTCCCCGCCGGCGCATTGGGTTTAAGAAACTAAATAATAAGATAATAAACACGATGCGACGTAGGCGCATTGAGTTTAAAAACTTTAAAGTTTTAAAAAAGAAGAGCTAAAATATAAAAATGGATAGACAAAAAATCAACGGATTGTATGATAAACATTATAAGCTGATGTTTTTAATTCCAATAATAATTCTTATTCTATCTATATCTTATATCGGATATTATTATTCTCAGCATAATGATTTTATCAATCGTGATTTATCTTTAACTGGAGGAACAACCATAACTGTTTTTACAAATGTCTCGCAAGCTGAATTACAAAAAACGCTTGTAAATCAAATTCCAGATTTAGAAACTAGATATTTACTAGATAATACCGGTAAACAAAATCAGATAGTAGTTATGACTTCTGAAAAGCCAGAAGTTATACTGCCGATTCTTGAGAAATATTTTGGACACAGACTAGATTCTTCAAATTCCAGCGTAGAATTTACAGGTTCAGCCCTTAGTGAAAATTTCTATAAACAACTAGGAATAACTGTGCTTATTGCTTTCTTCTGGATGGCTGCAGTTGTTTTCATAATTTTCGCACAAAAATGGAGTCTTAAAATTTTAGCAATAGTTCTGAATTTAGTTTTTGGAATCTTTTTAGGCAAAATGTTTTTCATATTTCCCCTAACCATCTCATTAATTATTCTTTTAGCATTTATTGCAGTAATAGTTTTTATTTATATGAAATATTCTATGCCTAGTTTTGCAGTTATGTTCTGTGCTTTTGCAGATATAATCATGACCTTAGCAGTAGTAGACTTGCTTAATATGAAAATTGCTGGAGCAGGAATAGTTGCTTTTTTAATGTTAATAGGATATTCCGTGGATACTGATATTTTACTTACTACAAGAGTTCTAAAGAGATCAGAAACTTCTGTTAATCATGAAATTTTTGGGGCATTCAAAACAGGAATGACCATGACACTTACAGCAATAGCTGCAGTCGGTGTAGCTTGGTTTATCATAAATCCGTTTGGTACTGTTCTTAATCAAATGTTTGAAATTTTGATGATTGGATTGACGTTTGATATTTTGAATACTTGGGTAACAAATACTTCTTTAATTAAATGGTTTGTTGAGAAGAAAATTCATACACAAATATAATGAAAATAACATTTAGAATTTGGGTTTTGATAATATTCTTAGTTGTTTCTATAATTTCTATGTTTTCTTTTTCAGCACTATTGGGTTCGCAAGGCATAAATGTAAAATATGTTGAAAAAAATACTACAATATACAATGAAGGACTTAAAGCTGGAATGATAATTAGCCAGATAAATGGGGAAAAGATTAGCACAATAGAAGATTATAATTTAGCTATGAATATATTTTCAGACGGACAAACCCATCGAATGCAGATACAAACAGATAAACTAAATATTATTAGTTTTCTTGAGCCATCCGTACTTAATGATGTTATTGTTGCAGAAAACTCACTTCTGAAAATAAAAACCGGTTTGGATATTCAGGGTGGAGCCAGAGCATTAATCGGAGCTAAAGATCAAAAACTTACAGACTCAGATTTAAATGATTTGATAGCCCTTTCTCAGCAAAGATTCAACGTATTTGGACTTACTGATTTAAGTTTGAAAAAAGCTTCAGATATGTCGGGTAATAACTATATGGTTCTTGAAATTGCCGGTTCTTCACCTAAGGATTTAGAAAATTTAATTTTACAGCAAGGTAAATTTGAAGCTAAAATCGGCAACCAAACAGTATTTGTGGGTGGAAAAGATATTTCACATGTTGAACGTTCTGGTCAGAATGCAGGAATTGAAAGTTGTTCTACTGCTCAGGATGGAGAATATTGCAGATTTA
>CAYIVX010000018.1:0-17450 GCA_964366925.1 Candidatus Woesearchaeota archaeon
CATTTTCTTCTCCTACAAACCAATCGGTTAAAATAAAATTAACATAATCGTTTGTATACATATCATACAGATTAACAGAAAAACTTTGCAATAAAGCAATTAATTCTATTGACCTGTATGTACCTTTTAACTTATACCATTCAACAGCGTTTGCTAAAATTTTTCTAATTTCTGTTATATCTGATTCATCCTCTGGAGGCAATTTTACTCCAATTAAGGCTGCTAAATGTCTTAAATATTTTGTATCATTTACAGTATTGGGACTTAATAATTTTACAATATCTCTTGTCAATGTTAATGTTCCACCAATTTGAAAACCTACTTCTTTTATATAAGCTTGAAGAATTTCAGAAGAATGAAACTTTTCAGGAATTAATGGAAGCAAATCAAGAGCAACTGAATGAATTACATCCACTTCCATTTCAACATTTATTTCTAATTCTAAATCTCTGAATGGAGCATGAACATATGCAGTTTCGACAGAAAGTTCAAATTCTCCTTCGAGAACGAACAATTCTGACATGTCCAAATGCCAATCTTGATCTAGAAAATAATTTGTTGCCATTTAAGTAAGCCTGCTCTGGTCCAAATTCAAATTTAATCCCCAAATATACGGATTCGTTGCTATTGAAACAACAATACCTGTTGTATAGATATCTCCAACCTCATTAGAAACTTTACATTTATAAGTTCCTGCATCAGATAATACTCCATATTTAGAATATGAAGAACTAACAGCACCAGAAATTAAAACATCATTCTTATACCATTGATAAGTAGGAACCGGATTTCCAATCGCTGTAACAATTAGTGTCATTAATTGACCAATTCCAAATACGGAATCGCTAGATTGTGCTGTTATTTCAGAATAATAAACCGTTAAAATAATTGGAGAAGAATCAACAGAACCAGCAATATTTGTAACTGTGCACTTATAAGTTCCTGCATCATTTCTATCTACTGTATTGAAAGAAATAGTTGAATTTATTTCTCCAACAATTATAATATCATCTTTATACCATTGATAAGTAGGATCCGGAATTCCTGTTGCAATAACAAATAATTCAACTAAGTCTCCCTCATCTGCAGTTGTATCAGAAGATTGATCTGTTATGGTTGGAACAACATATTGATCCCCAGCCCAAACAACTCCAGTTAGTTGAGGATTCCCAATATTCAAAGTACTACGAGCGGATAAAGAAATATCACAAACTGATGCAATCCCACCAGCAGACGTATAAAATTCATTTGTAACACTGTTTTCCGAAAAATCTGTTATGGTAGAAATTCCACTATAGGGAATTGAAGTTGCCGGAGCATAATCCGCCCAAGCATGAACATTTCCATCAGAATCATTGTAACCAATTAAGGAAGTATTATTTTGTACAATTAAAAAATTCAATCCAGAAATATGCACCATATCAGAAGGAGCAGTACCAGATATACTCTTAGTCCATAATTGAGTTCCAGTAGAATCTTTTGCCTGCAATACACAACCACCAGCAAATATTTTGGTAAAAAATACTTGATTAACTGTTACTCCATGTGAAGTTAAAGCATTGCAATTTACCCCGGCACTTACTGCCTCATAAGTAGCAACAATGGTTCCATCTAATAACTTTAATTGAACTGCCAATAAATTGCCCGGAGCAACTTGTGTAGAAATACCTAAATCCACATTTCCGTTTTGATTAAATGATACTTTATACCCATCTCCCGAACCTAATTGTCCAACAGTAAACTGTGGACTCCACCCCAAACTTCCATCGCTATCATATAAACTACAAACTTGTCTGGTTCCAATTACGTCATGAGCAACAACCAAATTATCATTATTATCAACTGCTAAATTTCTTATAGTCGCTCCAATAGAAACAAAACCAGAACTACCCCAAGCAGTAACTAAATTAACATCACTATCATAACAATAAACTGAAGTTCCTATAGCAGCATAAAATCTTTTTAATCCATTTTTAGAATATGCCAGTTTTGTTACACCCCCAGCCAAGGTATATGAGGAATCTAAAGACAAATCAGTTCCATCATCTAGTATTTTCCATAAATGTTTCCCGGCTAATTCAGTTCCTGCAGCAAAAATAACTTGTGCTGTTGGAATTGTGGCATCATAAATTTTAAATAAAGTATCCGTAGTATTCCCAGCGTATGCCGTCCAAGATCCCCCAGCATTAACAGAAAATGCTCTAGTTCCAAAAGCATAATTCGTTGCCCCACTTGTTCTAAAGAATACAAAGTCTCCAGCAGAAATTGAACCCGAAATAACAATAGCATATCGAGTTCCAGCAATTAAAGCCACTCCAGAATTCAAAGTTATAATTTCAAAACTTCCTGGAGTAACAGAATCTAAAGTGCTAACGTCAAGAGTTCCTGTAGCAAGAGCAGAACCTGTAGGAAGTCCTCCGGAAGTGGCATATATTCCAAAAGTAAGAGTTCCAGATGCTCCTACATCGTTTCTAAAACATTTTAATGCTACTTGGATTGCTGTATGATTACTAAATGAAGTAAATGTTTGGCATTCCCAAGTATTTGGAGTTGATGCATCTAAAGAAGTCGCATTAGCATTTTCCCCACTAAGATGGTACGTTTTTAAGGCCATAATTATTTCAACTTAGTTTTTAAAGCAGCGGTAAAACTATCACCAGCAATAATTGTTCTCTCAACACCAAATGTTAAAGACCCTACAAGTGTCCCAGAATTGTCATTTGATGTGCCCAAAAAAGATCCATTAATAGGTCCTATATTGCCTCCAGAAGCTGTCCAAGTCAAGGTCTTAGAAACAACCCGCCAATCCCCATCATGCTTCTCTATAGTAGGCCAACCCACAGAAGATCTTTCAATAACTTGTCTAGAATAGCCATTTGCAACTGAAGGTTCGTTAGGAAGAGAAGCTAGCACAGTTGTTTCCGAAACATTTCCATTATAAAATCCTGCATAAAAATCAGGTGCTGGAAAATAAGATGCTCCTCCATTTCGGAAGACAATATCCAGGATCATCCTCTCGCCTTCGTCAACTAAAAGATTTTTCTTATCCAGAAGTTCCCAAATAATTCTGCCTCTTCGCCATTGTCTAACATCCCATCGGCATTCATAAATATGCATTTTAATTCTCCATTAAACTAAAGAAATTGAAACAAAATCCAAATCGTATAATCGAGCAATTTGTGCAAAAGTTGGAGTTATATTACCACTTTGTAAAGTATCACTTTGCTGGTATCGAACAACTACTGAAGCTGGAGTAGGACTTATATCTACAGTTAAAACCCCAGTTGTATAATTAACAGTTCCAGAAATTGTATACCCCCCTGCCGAAGAAAAGGTTCCAGAACCTGCTCCTCCATCAACATCAGCAATAACGTAAGTATCATCAATAAATAAACGAACACTTTCTGGTTTAATTGAAGTTGCTTCAAGAGCAGCCCCCCAATCAAAAAATGAACTATAAGAATTTGAAAGAGCTTTTCTTATTTCCAATGTCATAATAGCATAAGAAACACCATCCAAATCATGAATTGCTGCAAGAATTTCACTATACTTTACAATGATTCCTAATTTAGTTGTATCCCCCAATACAAATTGATTTGCAACAACTTCTTCAATATCTGCTTGAGTTTGGGATAAGGAATATCCAGAAGTTACTTTTACAACTAATCTAGGTATAACATACAAAAATACTGGAGTAACAAATTCGTATTTTACAGTCAGCATTGATTTTACATAAATTGCATCAGATAAATTTGCCTTAAATGTTGCGTCTGGAAGTTCCCATTCTTGTAAAACAATAGCAAATTTAACTTTATTTAACATACTAGCAACAGCATCAACTCCAGCTGCTTCAGCTTCTTCATTTTCTCCCCAAACATTGACTTCTGCTACTCCAGATTGATTTCTAATTATAGATTCAAAATCTTCTTTTGTTACTGCCCTATCTCCAGTTTTGAAAACTTGAGGAGCTTCGGTTCGAATTTCTTCAATACCTTCTTCATCATCTCCACCTAAAAATGAAGAAGTATTAGTTACAGAAACATTAGAAACAATATCTCCATCTTCATCATAAATTGTATTATTTAGAGTTGTTATTACATCATTAAAAGTTACATTCCCATTTAACCCACCAGATTTTATATATTTTATTAAAATAACAGAACCACTTGCGGGAGATTTTCCATTTATATTATCTCCAAACAAAACTGAAACAGTTCCATCCATTTCATTTATTATTCTATAATGTATTGAAATAGGAGTACTGTTCAAAAATGAGGTTACTAAAGTCCATTCAACTCCATCTACAACAATTCTCAATGTTGGGTTTGTAGTATCAGCAGAATTTTCAACTTCAGTACTGTTAACTAAATATTCTTGGGAAACAGAACCATCCGCAGTTATTTCCGTTTGTATTAACTCTCCCTGAATTCCAGAAACTGTGATTTCGGTTTGACCTTTTTGAATTGCGGCACTTTCATTTGTTAAAAATTTAATTCCATCCGCGGATTCACATTCTGTATATTTAGGAATAAAAACTATTTTTGTCAAAGCAACAGGAATTGAAAATTCCAAATTTCCAATGGAGGATGTTTTTCTCTTAGGAATGTAATTTATTAAAGAAACTAAATTAATTATACTGGATCTTTCTTGTGCTGTTAAAAGAAAAGATTCCTCAGCCCTTCTTTCTGTATAAAATTGAACTAAATTAAGGACGTAGCCTAAAAATTCAATAAGCATGGATCCTGTCGAAGATCTGTAAATGTCCTTCCAAGCATCGGTTGCTTTCAGCCGATCTTGAAGCTGGACAACAATGCTGTCGAAATCATAATCAGAATAATTTAATAAATTATTGGGCATTTTAATTTCCTTTTACACTGGTTTGATACTGAAATATATTACCTTGACCTTTTACAATAAAATTAACTGATAATGAAAATGTGGAAGCATCAGGATCTGCAGCAACCGATACTTCAACAACCTGTACTCTAGGATCCCAAGCTTCGATAACTTCTTTAACTTCTCTAGAAATAAATTTCATTAAAGTTGCATCCATGCTCCCAAAAAGCATTGATCGAAGTTTGCTTGCAAAAGATGGGAGCATTACTCTGCTTCCTTTTGAAGTTCTAAGTATATTATCTATTGAAGACATTATAGCAGCAATATTTGTAGATAATTTTAAATTGCCCAATCCGTCTTTTATTAATCTATGATCCAAATCACTAAATATTATATCACTTGCTACTGCCATATTATGCCTCTACATACACAGAACGATCAACAGGACTTATTATTGCCCCACAACCTGCGATTGCTCCTTCTGTTAAAATTAATTTTCCGTTATCAAAACTTTTTGTTGTTATAGCTGATACAGAAGTAATGCCATGCCCCGTAATAGGACAAGAATGCAAAGCTCCATCAACAGCAACAGCAATTCCCCCTACTTGAAATTTTCCATCCTGCCCACTTGTAATTATAACTCCTCCATGAGTACTGGCATCCCCCAATAGAGCAATTATTCCTCCAACCGAAACAGAAGTTGGAATAAACCAAGGAGCTCCAAATTCCTGAGATCCAAAAGTTCCAAACATTAAATATTTACCACCCCATTAAGTTACTATGTTATCAACAATAACTGCTTGTCTTGCTGCAATAATTTGCCTACCTATTTTGTATTTCTCCTGAATACTCTTCAGCAAAACCAAATGAACCCATTCCCCTTTGGACATAGTAGGATTGCCATTGCTGTCCAAAGGCACTGCTTCTGTTGCAACAATAAAAGCATCTAAAAATTCATTCAATTTATTGTCTTCTACAGTTAATGTTATACTTGCCATTATGCGATCCTAAAATATAATATTTTGGCTGCCTGCGGGCATTGAGAAAATGTCCAAGTAGCAGCGGTTCTGTATAATTGTATCACAATTTCTTTAGAAGAAGCCACAGTTATTACTGAATAAGAAGATGAGTGTCCTTCATATTGAACATTTGTTGCAGCCCCCTGAACCACAGGACGAGCAGTACTTCCAGAAACTTCTGCACTATCTGAATAATTATACAATCTCATCTGAATAAGTTCATCAGCACCAGCTGAGAACTTCATCAATCCACCAACAGCAAAAAATACTACATAAGTTCCTGCTGCTGGAAGAGTAACTCCCACTCTTGCTGTACTGGCTTTTACAATAGTCTGCCATGTTGTGTCCGAAGTTATATTAAAATCATCAGGAAGAGAATCTTCCCCATTGGCAAGGGACACCGCAAAACTCCTGTTGGCGGATATGTCACCACCACCTGTTAATCCAGCACCAGCAGTAAGCGTTACTCCAGTATGATTGATGTGCTCATTTGCTACAAAATTAGTTAAAGCATCATGATCTATATCAGTTGTTAAATTATGAGTATTAGTTATAGAATCATGGTCAATATCTGTTGTTAAGTTATGACTCAATTCATAAATAACTCCAGTATCATCAGTAAAACATAAATTATTTGGAGTATCATTTCTGACCCAGAGTTGGCCCTTGCCTGCAATATCAGCATCATCAGCAGCAAGCTCGGTAAGATAGAATCCACCCGCTGAAGAAAATCTTCCCCGCTCTACTCCACCTGCTGCTCCAGTAGCAAATCTTATCATGCCAGAAGCATGTTCACAAAGCAACAGAAAATCCGTAGTTCCATACACATCAAAGAAAACTGTATTAGCAAAGATTTCCCCATAGGTTCCAGCCCCAGAACCAAACACACCTAATTGGCCTGCTGCGGTTCCATCGTTATACCATCTGATTAAAGCAGTTTGATTTCCTGCTGCACTATCTTTAATTACCAATTGAACATCTGCATCTGCTGCTAATCCAAGACCAAGACGAGCAAATTGAGGAGTTCCAGCAATTGTTACATCCTGATCTATGTATGAATGATCATCTCCACTACTAGATACATGATCATAGGCAGCTTTAGCATTAGCTATTGTAAGAGTATTTGTTTCATCAGAAAGATTGCCAGATAGATATAAATTTCTCCATCTATAATCTGTTCCTCCTACTGCTCCTAAATCTTGAGAATTATCTGCTGTAGGGGTCAAGTCACCCGTAATTGATAAATCATCATAAGATATAAATACCGAAACAGTTGCTCCTCCAGCAATACTATTTGCTGCTCCACCATCTACATAACCCGAATAGGAAATTAAATCCCCAGAAGTTTCAAGATAGAATGGAATAAACGTTACATACCCAGTAGTTACTCTATGAACATCAAATCTTGCTCTTGTAACAGTATGTACTTCATTTAATGAATGATAGAACTTAGCATTGCTATCTCCACCCCCAAAAAGAATAATGTTCTGAAACGTCCAGTTTTCGCTTGAATTTGTAAAAGAGGATCCTGAATATATAAAATCAGTAGAGGCTGCTCCAGATCCATTTACTAAATCAGCCCAAATATTTGACCATGTATTATGGTCAAAGTCTTGTCCATCTGCTTCGTTAGTAATAGAGAAAATATGCTTTAATGAATTACCAAGACCAGAACCAGTAAAGTGAAGATTGTCAAATATATTATCTTCACAATAATTAGTAACGGCGTGAAGGTTTATACCAGTTAAGAATCTACTTATAAGAATATCTCTAAATTGATACCTATTACCATCAATTAGTTGTATTGCTATACTTGTTCCTACTGTAGAAGGACCCTGCATACTAAACCCACCTATTAGCATTCCGGCTCCTATAACTGCTGGAAGTGGATTAACAACTAAAGCTATTGCAGCCCCTACATAGGACAAAGTAACTGAGGCTATCCCATCTCCTATCAAGCCAATATAAGCAGGAAGAGTAATAGTTGATTCAAGTCTATAAGTTCCTTTAGGAAGATATATAACACTTCCCGCATCTGCAGCATCAACAAGAGTTTGAATATCTGCAGCTGCATCGGTAACCCCAGTATTATCAACTCCAGAAGCCGTAACATCTATCCAATGGGTTTTTTGGAACAATTCATAAGCCAAACTTCCGGCAGTTACATTTAAATCCAGGCAGGTTATAGTTCCATCAACATCAAGTTTAGTAGCCGGAGAATACTTTCCAACTCCCGTATTCCCAGTTGGATCAGAATAAAATACAATAGTTCCAGGAGTAGAGCCAACAGCTCCTCTAAGCCATGCGAAGTCACCATTAACTGCTCTATCTGTTTGTATTCCCCAACTCTGACGCCCAACTCCTGCTAATCCTTCTACGTCAAAAATAAGTCTGCAAGCATCAGTAGCATTATTCAACCGAAGTACGGCAGAATTTAGGGCGGTGTGACCGATAACTAATTTTCCATCGGCATACGCAACACTTTTTACAGCGTCGGACACGAGAAAATGTATAGCGATAGAAGCTGCGGCAGCATGGTCCATATGTAACAAGTGAACGTCTGAATCCTCTGCTTCCAACTTAACAAGATGTGTGCCTGCTCCCGGATTGCCCGTGTGCTGGTGGACATGGAACAGATCGCCAGTAAACGCACCACTGGCCTGTATCTCAAATGCACCATCATATGTAGGTTGGTTAGTGGGATTAGTGAAGTTGAATGAGAGGGAAAATGCACCGTTGTTGAACGTCTTGTTAGCCGCGAGATTCCCTATTTGGTCAAGTGTAGCATCTCCTGTTACAACACCAGCATTAGCCCATAAAATTCCTGTCTTTCCAGTAAGAGTCAGTCCGGCAAATGTTGGGCTGTCATCTGTTCCTAAACCTAAATCATTTGCTGTTACTTGATGGGGGTTCCCCGAAGTAATTAAACTATGAGAATAAGCAGCATCATAATTTGATTTTAATGCAGTTGTCAAATGAACATTTGTAACTCCAGCTGCTAAATCATCCAGTGTTTTCATTGCAAAATCAGAATCAAAATCTGTAGAATCATAAATATCATCATCAGAAATGCCTGCTGTATAATGCAATCCAGCCCTGGAACCAGCAGCATGTAAAACATCAGAAGTATTTTCTTGTGCTCTTATTAAATTGTATATATTTGGAGTTCCAGAATATGAAGCTGTTACAATTTCTTTATTGGAATCATCAAATGGATCTGGAAAACCTGTAGCATTCCATATCAAAATTCTGAAAACCCCGGCAGTAGTGGGCAAATTATGCCCAACCGAAACAGTCATAGTTAAAGCCCCCGCCAATAAATTACTGGCTAATGTGGCTCGAGCGAAATTCTTTTTTATAAATGACATATAACTAAGCTGGGTTTATGTTAACAACATTTCCTTTTATTATTATATCCCCATTTACATCAATAGAAATATAAGATCCAGAAGGATGGTTTACCCGTATTTCCTTACTTGTATCATCCAAGTATATTGTTATTCCGTTTTTACTCTTCCATATTTTTCTGAATGGATAATTCGTTGTTCTCTCAGAAGGCAAGCCATGAACACCATCAGGTGCGGAAGCAAAATACACAGGCTGATAGACATCCTGTCCTTCAAAAAATACAAACACATAACTATTAATTTCTGGAACTTCAAAACTACCAAACCCAACACCTGCTCCTGTAAATATTGATGTTGCCGGCACAGCCCATGGCAATTTAGCTGTTGGAATATCTTCAGAAAAAATACCAAAAACTCTAACTTTTATTCTCCCCAATTGAGAAGAATCGGCATTATCTAAAACCAATCCTCTATAAAATCCTGGATATTTAAATGAATGTTTTTGCAAATCCATTTTATTTTCTTCTGTTAACAGATTCTATTAACGAATTTTCAATATCTGAATCAATTCCAGCTCTTACAAGCAATAAATTCGTAAAAAATGTATTCCCAATAATATGAACAACCCGTTTTACTAACCACAATCCTGAATGTTGATACACAAACAAATTGCCTCTTTGGAAAGCTTCCGAAAATATAACTAAAACAACATCCCCAGGAGATATATTTTCTAAACCCCAAGTAGCAGCCCACATATGGGTATTATTATTTATTCTGTTAAAAAATGAATTCCTAAATCTACCTTCAAAATCTGTAAAACTATTACTTCTGCCAGTTTCAATTGAGGTTCTTGAATTTTCTCTATCCTTATCTAAAGATAAAAATTCAGATAAAACAGGACAATCTTCTGCATCTATAGATCCGTTAATATAAGATCCAGAAGAATAATCAAAGTATGAATATTTTTTAGAAGTTCCTCCACAATCCACTAATAGCTGGGAATCATCAAATATTCGGTATTCACTAATAGGCAAAAAATCCTTATGGGGTTTTGGACCAACAAGAAAATTATACCGAACAGGTCCCAATATCAATTCATTTAAACTTTTAAATACCAAAATAGGTTCTGCTAAAATATTAGCAATGTAACAAAAATATCCGGATTCGTTATTTTTTCCTATTAACTCTTGTTTCAAATAATTCAAAAGTTGGGCATCTGTCCACTTTGGTTGCAAAAAGGATTTTTCATAAGACAAAGATGATCCAATTTCGGTTTTAGAAATTCCTAAATTAGAAGCAATGTTTTGTAAATTTGTTTTTACATCTCCATCAAAATATTTATTTCTTTCGTAGTCCAATAACTGGGGAACTTTTAAAATACCTTCAATTGTGTATGAATCTTCTGGAGAAATAGCTGTTCTTCGCTTTACCTCAAAAGTAAATTCATTTATTTCCAAAGAATTAGAATCTCTTGCTAAATCAATAGAAACAGTATTTGAATTTTTATCATAAGGAATTATTTCCGCTAATATTTTTGAAGCGTCTGCTAAGGACAATTTAAAAGTAGGCAATAATCTTTCAATATCTTGAGTAATAGTCAACTCTTGAATCATTTGAGGAGTTATTAAAGTATCAGCATCCCCAAACCGTATATTTAAATTATAATTTCCTACTAACTTCACCGTGATCTCCTCAACCGATATTTCCGTTGAAACGAATATAGATCTAATTGATGAGGAATTTTTAAAATTTGTCCAACTTGTAGATCTAACAAAGGATTGTTTATATTATTAACTAAGCAAATAATCCACCAAAAATTAGGAGTTCCATAATTTTTATCACTAATCCTGTCTGGCCGCATTAAATCTGCACCAATGACCCTGTAATAAGTAGGATCATATTTCATTTTAAATGCAGACAAAGAATTATCTAAAAAATCTAATTCTTGTACATTATCAGAATGAGTAAAAACATTATAAAAATTTGTTCTATTCATATTTTAATCTTCTTGAAATGCCATAGTTTGAGTTTGTGCGGTACTATCTCCCAATAATGTAAATGCCTTTTGGAAAGACTCTACAGTAATCATTTCATAGGTTTCAAAATTAATATTCATAGAAGCACTTACTGGATAGCCATTACTATCGAACTTAATCGGAATTACTGGGGAAATGCTCTTAATAATAACATTATCAAATGTTAAAAAACTGCCTATTTCTATCATTATATGATCTCCCCCCGCCAATGACTCAATTTGAGAAACAACTTGATTTGAAAGAATGCTTTTTAAATCAACAATTCCTTCTAAAGAAAAGGGGGAGGGCCCAGGAGGTCCTAAAAGAGGAAGTTTATCTAATCCTCTTGCAATTTTTCTTTGCCCTTCTTCAACAATACTAGAAGCTCTATCTTCCTCGCTAGCATACAAAGTTTCCGCAGGCAAAATCATGCTAGATAACATCATTATAGGATAAACAACTTCTTTTAATGTATCATTTACAGCTTCAAAAACCATTTTAACAGACAATTTTATTGGAGAAGTTCCATTCCAAATCCTACGAGAGGTGGCTTTAGTAACCAATGCTTTCCGACCCCCACTTGCGGCTTGGATTAATAAATTTCCAAAAGAACTTAATGATGGTAAAAATTGTTGCCAAGAAGATTCGGCAAACAAACTTATGCTTTCTTGCAGAGGAGAAACAACTTTGGCTCTATTTCTCAAACTAGTCACACTAACTAAATAAGCATCTGGAATCTTTTTTCCATCGGGGGAATAACCATAAACAGCCCAAGGAGATTGTTGACCACTAATTTCGGTTTGACTGCTGCCTCCAAATTTCTCAGTATGAACCCCAATTCTTGGATTTCTGGCTTCTTTTCCAACAGAATTTATTCTAGAATCTAACATTTATCTATCAAAATTTAAATTGCCTTTTGCATGCTCAGTAAGCAAAGTATCTCCAGAATCAAAAACATTCCCTGTTTTAACAGGAGCAGATTCCTGATTCCTTTGCAATTGTTCTGTTAATCTTTCAATTGTTTCTTTTAAAACATCCAAACCAGGAACAGGAGGAACTTCAATTTTCAAAGGAGGTTGAGAAAAGTTTGTTGGAATATTTTTAGGAGAAAATTCTTTTTGTATTTCTTCTGCTCTAGTAGGAACAGAAACTATTTCAGGTCTTTTCATTAACCCATAAGATTGTAATGTCTTTTTATACCAAGGTTGCTCCGCTCGTTTTCCAAGAGATTCCAATTGTTCTAAATAAGCAACATCTAAAGCAACTTGCTTAGGAGTTTTGCCTAATTTTTTAGCATAAACATCAATACCACCGAATTTTTTTATTTGCTCTAGTGTTTTTCCTGCTCCTGCTCCTGCAGAACTTCCGATATCCACGGCAGCTTTTGTAATTTCTTCCTTGGATTTCCAAGTGTCCAAGAATCTTTTTGCGGCAATAACACTAGTTGCCAAAGCGGCCAAACCCAAAGTCAAGACTCCAATTTTTCCTTCAAAAATATCTAAAAAACTCCAGTTTTTTTCTTTTCTTTCTTTTGCTTCTTTAGTAGCATCTAATAATTCCTTAGTCCATTTTGTTTGATATGCTTCTTTATCAAAAAATCTTTTTAGGGGAGCTACTTGTTTATCTAAAGTTTCCCTCCCAGCAATTCCAACCATGCTTCCTAAAGAAGATCCTGCTCCTCTAGCTTCTCGAAAATCTCGTGTTCTAGGTTCTCTAAAAGAAGAAGGGAAAGTCTGAGCAATCGCAGATTCTTCTTCTTTTTCCCTTCTCTTTTGAGATAAACCTTTTCCCAAAGAAAATATATCTTTACCAATCCCAAAAGCCTTTTCCAATAAAGGATAAACAGGGCCAGTTGCCGCTTTCAAGGATTCCTGAAATGCCCCTTTTCCCAAAGCAGCAATATGAGGAGCTTTTTCTGCAAAAGAAACTCTTTTTCTTGCTTGACTCTTTCTGACTTGCTGCAGGCCTTTTTCTACAACTCCTTCAACAGAAGTCATTTCTTCTAAAGATATGCCGGTTTTTTCATTAATAACAGACAACAGTTGTTGAAGTACAGTATCTTTTTGAATTTCTTGGATAAAAAATTGCTTTTGAAGTTCAATATTCTCAGAAAATTCAGATAACTTCTCTGAATCTTCTTCTGTAATAATTCCAGTTGTAATCACATTTTCAAGAACAACCAGCATTCTTTTTATTAATTCAACAGTTTTGTCAACTTCTTCCTTATTAGGACCAATTTTATAATTGTCCGAAAGTTCTTTAAAATATCTCAAATAATCTCTAGAATATTTCTTGTACAAAGCTTCTAAAATTTGAGTATTAGAAGCTCCTACTCCAAATCCTTTTCGTTTTGATTTTTTAAAATCAAATTTATCCATTATATTTTTGACTTTCTTCTTGATCCTGATAATCTTTTATAATTCGGCCTTGAAACCATTCCAAAATTAAAGAAGAAGTATTTCTTATATCACTTAAATTAAAACCTGGAATGTGTTTACAAAGAAAATATTCACGCTCTAAAACAACTTCCAAGGGCCTCACCAGTCGGATAAAGGAATTCAAATCGAAAGGGCACGATAATTTCTTCCTCCTCTCTACAATTCGGACAAACTGATTTAGCTTCAGAAGTTGGTCCATGAAATACATCAATATCATGAAATTTTCGAATTCGTGCAATGTCTTTTGCTTCCCATTTTTTCATTCGTTCCATATGGGCAAAAGGATCATCAATTCCCATTATTGATCGAGCAAAACGGTACATATAAACATCTTTACCGTTATTGGACATTTTTTCGCATTCAACTTCATCCTGTAAATTTAAGCATCTGCATTGAACTGTTTCCTTGCTAACAGGCAAAGTAAATGTTTGCAATTCTAAATAATTATCAGGAAGTTTAGCTATTTGCAAATCAGTTTTCAAATTGACTTCAAATTCCACTTCTTGCAAACAATGAGAGCAAATATGTTTAATTCTTATTTTTTCTGAATAGGAGTTAATATACTCCCACATTATAATGTATAATCTGTCCCCAGTTGTTAATTGAGAAGGATCGATTCCTCTTACAACATTCTTCAGAACTGCTAAGAAATTCCGCTCTAAATTTACGGGGTTTATTTGAGCCAAAATTATTTCATCACCACCATTATAGGGGCGAATTGAAATATCCTCTTGCCGAATTCCAGAATAGGGGATGCATTTTGAAGGTAGAGTAATTGGAAGGAAATTTGACATTACTTTTCTCCTAAATAAATGTTAATTCGTTAAACCATAGGAAAGCATAATTGATCTAAAAAATAGTATCTCCAATAAGCACGATTTACGTTTGTTTTAACATGACAAGATCGGCATAGAGAAACAAAATCATCCGGATTAGAACAATCATTGGTTTCACCATCATAAAAAATATGGTGAACAGATAAAGATTCCCCATTCTGTTCTTCAATTTCATTACACAATTGGCAAACATGCCCATCTCTTTCTCTGATAGAATTTCTGAATTCATATGTAAAATTTATATTATAGCCTGCAGAAGAACCATTACAACAAGAACCATCAACAAATAGAGGATTGTTTTCCCCCAACCAAGCAACAGATCGCTTTGCTCTTCTTTCTAGATTTTCCCATGATTTTTTGGCAGAAGCGGATGTTTTTGCTCGTTCTTCTGGATCCTCATATCGTTTTTTATTACTAAATGATATTTCGGTACATCGTTCTGAAGAAAGTTTCTTTCCCTTTTTAGCTGCTGATAATTTTTCTTTATGTTCAGAAGAAAGTTTTCTATCTTTCATAGAAGCAGACTTTTTGGCTTTGACTTCAGGTCTATTTTGAGCTTCTTGTTGAGAAGCAGACATTTTGGAAAGTGTTTCTGCAGAATGTTTTGTTCCAAATCTTGGATTCTTTTCACCACAATTAGCTACTGATAATTTTGCAAGAGTTTCCGGTTTATTCATTGCTATTTTATTAGAAGAGGACATTTTTGCAATATGTTCTGGGGATAATTTTCTACCAGTCATAGCAGCAGATACATTTGCTATCCATTGAGCTCTTTTAATAGGATCATTTGGTGCAGGCATAATTATTCTCGTGCCCCAAAAAGAACGTTCCCCGCTTTTGTAACTACGCCATTTGCTATGCTCCCTCCTGGAACTGATCCAAGCATCTCCTTCGTTTGTTTTGCTATGCTACCAATCACATTTGTAACTGCTCCTCTTATTGACCCTATCATAGAAAACATCTCAATTATATCCACACTCAGCACAACATTTAATTTTAACATCCCTTCAGATCCATAAGAAACTCCTATTGGAGGCTTATTCTTTGGAAATACTCCTTTCATATTAAATCTTACTGATTCTACTCCAGATCTATCATACAAAGCAACATAAATATTCTTTTTGTAATGATTTTTCGGATAATAATATCCTTGTTCATCAATTGCTAAATGATACCAACCATAGAAATAATCCAAAACTGCATTATCTACAGAAGTTATAAAGGTTAAATTAATGCTGCTAATATCTTGCAATCCTGCATAAAATCTCTGAAATGCACCTTGCTGAATTTTTCCTAAACTTGAAATTGAATAATCTCCAAATCGAACATCTTGACAAAATACAGATATAAAAGGACCAAATACCCCATTAATTAAATGAGGCATAAATAATTGCCAATGATATTCTCTCTGTAGAAGCCAAGTCTTGCTTAATGCAGAAAAGGCTATCCCAGAAAGATCGTATCCTAGAGGTTGAAGTGCTTGTTTAAAAAAAGACATAAAACACAAAAATTTTTCAAGATTTCATTTGGCTTTTCAGAATCATCCTGTATAATTTAAGTAGTGAGAGAACGAAATTAATCTTTTAGGAGAACACAAATGGACAGCAAAAATAACACAGCAGTTCATTGCCCCAGAAATATGCTTTTAGGAAATCCGGATATTTCTGATCTTCCCTGCAACTATAATATGGATTCAGATTCCTGCTCTTGCTCTTGTATGAATGGTGTTGATGACGAATCCTAATTTAGACCTCCTCCCAACGATCATATGCCCAACGGACTCTAAATGCTATTTCATCCTGACTAGCATAAGACAAAGGAACTTCTGCCATGTCTTCTGGGTATGTTCCAATAATTTTAATGGTTAACCAAGTATTATCTTGCTGATCTTTACACTTAAGATAAATATCAGTCTTGATAGCAACATCCGGACCACCCAATCCAGTTCGCATATTTATAATAGCCTGTTGCCAAGCATTAATAGCATTCCATGTCTTCTTATCTGTAGAAGATTCTACAAAGGTCATAGACAAAGTATGATCCAAATTTAACTTTCCTGGAAATACAATCCCTGCAGTTCCTTTATATGGAATTGTAATTCTACCAACTCCACGACCAGGAATTGAAGTGGTTTGACATCTTGTTTCCAGAGTTTTAGCATCTCCACCACCAATAGGATTATTAAAAATCATATCCCACAAAAAGTTCTTGGCTGGGTTGTTTAAATTATTCTTGAGGACATCAGCACTAAAATCACTCATTTTTATATCTCCCTATTAAATTTAATTCCCATTAAGAGAATATTTGGCCCCTATCTATCAATTCTTGAAACGATGCCCCGGTAGTCGTTGCAATCACTTGTAGATGAATATACTCCGCTGCTCGAATTGGTTTCACAAATACGTCCACGTTTAACACCAAATCATCAATTGTAGCAGAAGTATTGTTAGTAGTATCGCATAATACGTGGAATCCTTGATCACCACCTTCGGTTTGGAAAGCCCCCTGAGCAGACAACTTATCCATATACTCATCTAACAAAGCCTTAACCCGGAATCTTGTAGTTTCACTATTTCCTTCAAAAACAAATGTTCTAAGAGAAATAGCCATTGCTTTTTCAATAACAATCAGCAATCTACGAACATTTACACTAGACAATGCAGAAGTTTTCTTTTGCAGGGTTTTATTGCCCCACAAAACTGTGCCCTCTCCACGGAACATCTGAATAGGATTAATCTGAACTTGATATAATGTATCTCTCTCACCTTCTGTAAAAACATAATTGGGAGCAATAACATCCAAAATGCCTCTGTTAAATCCAGCAGGAGCATCCCAAGGATTCGCAACATAGTCATTATACGCCAACTGCCCAGCTACCTGCCCTGAAGGTGGAACATATATTAATCTATCATTATAAGAATCATAAATTTGTATCCAGGGAGAATACAAAGCACAATAA
>CAYIVX010000019.1:0-17189 GCA_964366925.1 Candidatus Woesearchaeota archaeon
CAAAAACTTTTGAGCAATGAAAATAAATTGTTTTGTTTTTGTTTTCTAGGTTTTTAAATTATTTAACTTTGATGATTAATTTTATTAGAAAAACTATCGATAACGCAAACAAATTTTTGCACTATATTTCCTCCTGAACGACTGAACTATTAAATTATTAAGTATAAACTTAAATTAAATTGTAGAAATTCTTTCGAATTTCTATCTCTCAAAATTCTTTCGAATTTCAAGATATCAAGATTGTATATACAACTATGATGACTTATACATACATCATACCTTAGTCCCATTTCTAGGATGTGTTAAGGCAATCATCAAAGCTAACATTTTAACAAATTAGTAGTGAAAACATCCTTTAAAAAGGTTTCGCAGAATTTTAGATTTTTTATTCGTTAGTAGTTTCTAATATAAATCTCGCAGATTCTAATTTTTCTTTCAAAAATCTATATGCAAGACAATTTTGTGTTATCATTTGCTCAACTTCTTTTGTTATTTCCCTTTCAACAGGATGGTAATAACAATAAAATCCTGAAGGAAATTCACGACCATTAGCACTTCCAGTTGTCCTTAATCTATCAAGATGAACAAACTCATGAAGCAAACATTCATAAAAAATATACGTACCACGATAAAAATGATCCTCATGAAGATGAATTAAAGCCCACATATCAATATGAGCATCATCCTCAGATTTCTTATCAATCAAAATAGGATTATGTTCTTTTACAAGATAATCATTTATGGTTTTTAAAAGAGACATATTAAATATTTAAGAATCTAATTTTTAAGTATTATTATACTCTAGAATTTTTAAAATTCTTCATCACAATCTTCACTCTCAAGCTAGATTTCCACGTATCAGAAAGCCAAGAAACACCGTAGACAAAATCCTTTATTCTATTCAATTCATCCTTATCCTCTATGTTTTCAAGCTCTTTCTCAATCATCTCATTAAAAGCAGAGCTTGCTTCAAGATTAAAACCACTCAAAACTCGGTCATCACCCTTAATATTCCAAGAAACACAAACTTTCTGAAGCTTATCAGTAATTTCTTTTATACGTAACTCAAAAGTTTTATTAGAATTAATTATAGGTTTAAGTTTATTCTTGAATTCTCTAACCGCATTATCACCTTCAATAAATTTTTTATTTTCAATCATAATTAGAATAAACAAAAGATATTATTAAACATTCGCTTTAGAAAATTTAAGATAGGCTTCGCTGATTAAACTCTAATTAAAAATAATTCTTCAATTCGTAAACAAAAGTTTTGAATAAAACAGGTCTTATTTAAGAAGCTTGTAAGTATCCAATTTTAAGTATTATTAATAAATAATTAGAACAAACGAAGTCCAAATAAAAATAAAGTTTATAAAAATATTCTTATCTTTCTTTTAAATTTGTCATGTCCATAAATTAAAACCCCATTCTTTAGAAGGGGGTCGTAACTTATTGGTTTTAATTTTGGATCATCCAAAAAACAAGTGCCAATCAAACCACACACTTTAGTGTGTGGTGGCACATTGTTTTTTTGATTTTATTATTTTTAAGTTTATAATTTAATATTTTTGTAAAATTCCAAGTACCATAGATTCTAACTTTTTTTCAGCATTATCTTTAGATATAAATCGACCACTATCCACTTCTCGGCATATTGTTTTTCTTCGGTCGCTTGAATGATAAAATACTATTGGCGAATTTTTTCCATTATAAACTATTATTTGCCTGTATGCATCAATTATAGATTCCATTTTATTTTCCTAGAATTCTAAGGCGATTCTTTACCAACACCTAGTTATACGCCTTCTTTTGCTTTCTCGCCAACTTCTACAGCTCTTGTTTCATAACGTTCATTACTAGGCATTTCTTCAATTTTCCCAGTAAAATCTTCCATCTTTAATTTTTTAGCAACATCCGCTTTTCCATTTGCCTTAAGATATTCTCGAGCAAGAATGAAAAGAATTAATCCAACAGATTTTCTAGATTTATTATTTCCAACAATAATATGATTCATACCTTTTCCATAATTATTAGTATCGCAAATTCCTAATACTGGAATTCCAACAATATTAGAATCATTTAATGCATTTTTGTCTACCCAAGGATCACAAATTAAAGCAAGTTTTGGCTCAAAGAAAGTTTCAAGTCTAAGATTTGTGATTATTCCAGATGGATATTTTTTCATAAATGCCCTTATTCCAGTAACTTCAGAGAATTTTTCAATAGCAGGCCAACTTGCTTCTCTTTTACCTGCGATGAAAATATCTTCAGCAGCAAATTCATTAAAAAATTTTACAGCTTCACGTATTTTATCATCAATTAAATTAGTATTAAGAACAGCTAGTCCATCAGCTCTTCTTTTATATACAAATTTTCTAAGGTCAGGCGTTATAACTTTAGTTCCAAGATGAACTCCGCAGGCAATATAATCTGTAAGTGGAACAAGTGTTTCTTTTGTATCAGTCATAACTCTTTTAAGTTCAACTTCAGAAAGTTTCTTTTTTTCCTTTTTCTCTTTCTTTTTATCGGTTTTATCTTCGCTTTCCTTTTCTTCAGATTTTGCTTTTCCTTCATTCTTGTTTTCTCTTTCGGACGATTTCTCTTTTTCTAAAAGAGAAAGTTCTTTTTCAGTTTCTAATTCCTTTTCTTCGATAACTGCTGCTTCAGCTTCTACATCATTGCCTTCGCTAACAGATTCAGTTGTTTCAAGTTTCTTTTTACGACCCATAGTATTTGTATTTAGTTTTATTTTTTATTTTAAATTTATATATCCATAAATCCTTCTTTTACTTTTTCAGGATTTTGGATCATCCAGAAAACCTCTAAATCTAGTATGAAAGGTTTTCTTGATAATAAGTGTACGGGTTGATCCAAGGTTATTTCAGTTGGTACGTACTAATCTTCAAAATGTAAATTTTGAATGAGCCTAAAAATCATTAAGTTTTTAGGAGTTATAATTATTGGTTGATTGAAGGGTTTAAAAGCTTGTTGGTTAATATCATTCCTTATCCGAGTTAGGACCAAGAATATCATCAAGAATAGCCATTCGTATAAAAAGTCCGTTTTGAGCTTGCCTAAAATAAGCAACCCGAGAATCATTCTGTTCAGTTTCTATTGAAAGAGAAATTTCTTCAACGTGAGGAAGTGGATGAAGAAGCCTAGCATCAAGCCTTAATAATTTTAAATTCTTTTCATTAATAATAAATTGTCCTTTTGCTTTTTCATAATCTTCAAAAGTCATTTCATTCTTTTGTATTCTAGTCATATAGACAATATCTACTTGCGGTAAAACTGCATCCAAATCAACAGATTCAGAAAAAGAAACCTCATGTCTTTTCAAATATTCTTTAATATTGTTAGTAATACCCAAATCAGAGGGTGAAAGAAAAATAATTTCGTTATTTTTAAATTTTCCAAGAAGATAACAAAGCGAATGAACTGTTCTTCCATTTACCAAATCTCCAACCATTGCTATTTTGAGATTATCTAGTCTTCCAACTTCCCGATAAATAGTATCAACATCTAAAAGTGCTTGAGTTGGATGTTGCCCTTTTCCATCACCAGCATTTATTATAGGAACAGAACTAACTTCGCTAGCTTTTCTAGCAGCACCCTCTTCATAATGCCTAAGAACAATAGCATCAGCATATCCAGAAACTACTCTAATAGTATCTTCTAAAGTTTCACCCTTAGCCGCACTAGAAAAATCTTTTGCATTTTCAGTACTAATAACCGTTCCACCAAGCCCCAACATAGCACCCTCAAAACTTAATCGCGTTCTAGTAGAAGGTTGATAAAAAAGTGTTGCAAGAATTTTACCATCTAATCGTCCACGATATGAAGACAAATTCTTTCGAATATCATCAGCATGATTAAATAAAGAATACAACGCATAAGAATCAAACTGTTGTGCCTCTACTAGATGATTAGGTTTTTCCATGTTAAATTCCATCTAGAATATATAATATTATTTCAGCTATTTAAGGATTATCAATATGGAAAATAAGGTTACTAAGATAAGCTTTTTATATTCAAATTCCCTATAGGAAATATAAAAAAGAGGACAATAAAGTGAAAATAGAAACAATAAGAGCAAATCTAGTTCTTGATTCACGTGGAGAAGAAACAATAGAAATAACCCTAAATGGTTGCAAAACCATTGCTCCTGCAGGAAAAAGCAAAGGAAGATATGAAACTCCCTCATATAAAAAAAATGCAGAAGGCGATGCTGAATTCATAAATAATATCCCTCTTAAAAGTTTTCCAGAAATAAATGAATTTGAGCATCTAGAAAAAATTGAGAAAAAATTTAAAAAAGAAATAGGGGCAAATACCTTATTTGCACTGGAAGCCTCAATCCTAAAGGCCCTAGCAAAATCAAAACGATTAGAACTTTGGCAACTATTAAATATTAATGCAAAAATATTCCCACGAATTATAAGCAACACAATAGGCGGAGGTGCACATTCTTCAATAACTAAAATAAAACCAGATTTTCAAGAATTTTTAGTAACCTGTAATAAAAATCCCTCACTATCTAGAGTTATTAATGAAAAAGCTCATGAAAATTCAGAAGTAATAATAAAAAATCTCTCTGCAAATCCTCCAAAGAAAAATGATGAAAATGCCTGGATAACTGACGAAGATAATGAATCCGTCCTAGAAATTATGAAAAATGTTCAAGAAAATATTTTTGATGAAACAGGAACACATTTAGACATCGGATTAGATTGTGCTACTTCACAATTCTATAAAAATGGAAAATATAATTATCTAAATAGAAAAGCAACAAGAGGTAAAAAAGAACAAATAGAGTATATTGCACAACTTGCAAAAAAATATAATTTATTTTATATTGAAGATCCTCTTGATGAAGAAGATTTTGAAGGATTCGCAGAATTAGTTAAATCATGTAATTGTTTAATTGTTGGAGATGATTTAACAGTAACAAATTTCAAAAGAACAGAAAAAGCAATAAAAATGGAAGCTATCACAGGAATAATAATTAAGCCAAATCAAACAGGCTCACTCATTGAAGTAAAAAAGATAATTGATTTATGTCAAAAATTCAATATCAAAACAATAATGTCTCATCGTTCAGGAGAAACCGAAGATAATACTATTGCAGATTTAGCCTTCGCTTGGCAATGTGATTTCATCAAAACACCAGTTATTGGCAAAGAAAGATTAGCAAAAGTTAATAGATTGATTGAGATAGAAATGAAGCTAAAGTAAAATTTCTAATTAAGCTTACAATTATAAAAACAATATTTTAATAATGCACTAAATCCCAAACTTACCTCTTCTCACAACTTTTGCTTACGAATTAGGCAATTAATCAAAAAAACAAAGTGCACCACACCTTAAAAGGTGTGGTTTGAATGCACTTGTTTTTTGGATTCTCCGAAAGAAATCTGCAGTAACGCAACCGCAACATTTTCAAAACAAAGTTTTGAATAAGCCTGAAATTATAATTTCAGGATAAATGTTGCGGATTTCTTTCAGTGATTAATAAAACATTTAAAATGATTGCGAAGCACTAATTAAAAATCTTAAATCCCTTCTTCAGCAGGAGCACTTTCTCCAGCTTCTTCGGTTTCATCTTCAGGATTAGAAAGTTCCATAATTTCACCATCTGCGGAAATTTCTTTTTCTTCTTTTTCCTCTTCAGCTTCTACTTTTTTATCAGATTCTTTAGCCTTAATCTTTTCAGTTTCTAAATCTATTTTTTCTTTCTCTTTTCTCTTAATTTCTTCAAGCTCTTCTTTTGTAAGTTTTTTAAGCTTAGCTTCTTTCTTCTTTGGCATTGGTTTATTTACTGTAATAGGTAAAACATCTGCAGCTAATTCTCTTTTAGCTATTTCGATAGGATTATAGTTAATTTCTTCAAGCTCTGCTTCTGAAATTTTAAGTAAAAGCGGTGCATCCATAGCAACTTGCAATGCTCTTGCTCCAAGAATTCTTGCAATTTCATATTTTGTAAACTGGGCTTCTAATTTTTCTAACATGTTATTTTTGAGCACAAAAAGAACAATCAGAAATTTCCTAAATTTCTGAGTGTAAAAAACTTTTCTACACGAACCCGAAGGGCTTAGTGAGTTTTTTACTTTTGTTTTTTGTTTTAATATTTATTTGCTAACTCCTATTTATTTATGTTTACTTTTCTTTTCGAACTTGCTAACTTCCTCATCAACAAGTGTTCTTAATTTTTTAAAGTTTTTTGTTGCTTCTTCAGTCATTTTCATAACTTCATCAATAGTAAATGTTGCATCTCCGCCTTTCTGCATAGCAGTAATCATTTCTTCTTTTTCAGGTTTTACAACTTCGATAGTTATTCTTCCATCAGTTGTATCTTCTTCTTCTCTTGTAGGATCAATAAATAATTTATCGCCTATTTTAAAGCAAGTTGTTGTTAAAGGCATATTCTCAACTTTTAATGGAAGTTTTTTATCAGAAAGTTCTCCAAATTTAACAGTATCTGTCTTCTCATCATATTCAGGAAGTTTTGCAGTCATCAATGCTAATATTGCAGCAAGTGCACCAGCATCAATTAAATTTCCATCTTCATTAAGCACAGCCAAATCAACATTTATTCCCCAAACTTTTTCACCAGGTTTGATACACAATTTTTCAAAATCAATAAATCTAGATTCTCTTATTCCCCTGTCAACAACTCTTGCAATTTCAACTGCTTCAATAGTTGGTTGCCCATATTCAAAATTAGGACTAGATAAAGGTAATAATTCCATAGAAGTTGTCATTGTTCCTTCATTTTCGTGGTCAGTATATGGTTCTTGCGTATTCATTTTTATTCCGCAAACAATATCGGTCTTACCCATTTTTACTCTTACACTTCCTTCTGCTTTATTAGAAACTCCAAAAGTTATTTCTATTGGTCTTTGTTCAAAAGGTTTTCTTCCATCAAGTCTTTCTCCAGCATTCATAGCTTCTAAAACATTTTTTCTTGTAACTTTATATACGGTTTTTACTGGTTCTCCCATATTACGAAGCTTGTCCTCCACAAGCGAGTATTTGAAAATTATTTATAATTTTCATATTATCTATACTCCTTTAAAGTTTTTTTCTGAAGTTCAGCAATTTTCTTACAAGCTTCTCTGCCCGCTTCAATTGCTTCTTTAAATTTAGCTACTTGAATTCTACCATCTAATTGAAGCAAGGATATTTTTCCAGAATTTGCAAGATAAGCCATAGGCATATCTGTTGCTCCTTCTCCATCTTCAAAATCTTCTTCTTCTTTATCTACATCAGCAACAATAGTTTTATCCATTTTTCCCATAGCAACAGCAGATACTAATTCTTTCATAGGAATTCCGGCATGTGCAAGAGCCATAGACGCAGCATTTATTCCAGCACATCTTGTTCCAGCATTTGCTTGTAAAATATTTATATGAACATCAATAACTGTTCCAGGTAATTCCTCAAGCATAACTACCGGAGATAATGCCCATTCAGTTACTTTAGAAATTTCTTGGCTTCTTCTCGATACTCCCGGACGGATTCTTTCGCCAACAGAGAATGAAAGCATATTATAATGAACTCTTACAACTCCTTTTTCAGGATTTTGCATGTGTTTAGGATTAAGTGTTTTAGGTCCATAGACAGCAGCGATAGCAATTGTATCTCCTTGAGCAAAAAGTGCACTTCCATCTGCATTTGGAACTACCCCAATTTCAGCATGAATAGGTCTAAGCTCGTCAATCTTTCTTCCGTCATATCGTTTTGTGTAAATACTTTTATCAGAACTCATTATTTCTTTCCCCCATTTTTATTTTCAGTTAACCAAGATTCAACTTTTTCAGTTAAACCATCAGTAGTAGTATTTGCTACAATAAATTCTATTGCTTTTTTAGCAAAAATTCTGTCTTCAACAGCTTCACCTTTTATCCAAATTAAACCATTTTGTCCAACAGTAATACTACATTTTGTAGCATCTTTAACAATTTTAATCATACTACCTTCTTTTCCAATTATTCTTGGAACTCTATGAGGATTTACTTTTACAATTAATCCATCTCTAATCTTCCCAAGTCCACCTTCTCTTTGTTTCATTGTTAAATCAACTGCTGTTCTTTTAACATTAAAAACTTGTGTAACAATTAAATCTCCAATTCCATAAACAGTTTCCATTTCATTTTCTTCAACATATCCAGGAACTTCTTTTAATGTCAAGAATGCGCCGTAAGGTCCACCAATATCAACCATCCATCCGCTGTAATTCATATCTTTTATTTCACCAATAACTACATTTCCTCTTCGAGGAATATAAACTCCAGAAAGAGGTATAACCTTAACAAGTCTATCGTGTTTTTCAACAACTCCAAGTCTTATTGCAACAATATCTTTTCCTTCTTTTATAGTCCAATCTCCAGGTAAAAAATCATCTCCACTATCTAGAATTTCTCCAGGAACAACAATTTCTTTCTTTTCTGTTTTTATTTCTGCCTTGCTCATGTTATTTTGTTTGTGAATATTATTTGTTATGTTCAAAATTTATGTTTTGAACAGCCAGAAAATTAATAATTTTCTGGATTTATTTAGTTGCGATTTTTATTTCTTCGCTTAATGCAGCACCATGCGTTATTGCATTTAATTTATCATAAAAATCCATCTGCAATCCAACAGGAAGATTTATTGTTACCTTCAAACTGCCGTCGGAAAGCCAATCTTCTTTTTCTTTGTATTGATTAAGAAGCCCATATGCTTTTCCAGTATAAATAGCTGGAAGGGTGATGGCTATTTTTTTCGTCTCAATTTTAATCGGCAATATGGTTTTTAAACCTTCTGTTATAGCTGAAACTTGCTGTTCTATAGGCAAATTTGTGATATTAATTCCAGCCTGGTCCATTGCAGAAGAAATAGCTTGGGGAGTAAAGGGTCTTCCATTTCTAGCATCCACAGCATTTCTCACAAGCCAGTCAATAACTTGCTTTTTCTTGTTATCCTGTTGTTCTTCTCTATAATCTTGGGGAAGTTGAATATCTCCTTTCTTAACAATTCTATCTGCAGCAGCAAAAACATCCGCGCTTCCGAACGCAGCCAATAAGTCAGTAGCAGAAGCTTTCTCGCCTGTTTTATGATTATAATATATGTCATTAGCAAGAAGCACGTTTTGAATATTTATGGCATCGCCTTTTCTTAGTTTAAGAGCCAACTCAAGATCAACAAGAATTTCATAGTGTTTGCTTCCTACTCTAATTTTAACCAGTGTGCTTTTTACTGCCATGTTTATGCTTTTAATTGATTAATGATATCGTCACTTAATTTAATTTGATAAATAGTATCATGCATACCGGGATTAACAGAAGATACAAGATATTCTTCTGAACCACAATCATAAATATTAAATCGCTGGTAACTCAACATCACAATAGTTTCAGTATATCCAAAGGTATAAATCAAATTACATTTAGAAGTATTATTCATTTCTGAGGGAATTCCCTTAATACTCTCAAGTAATTTAAATTTAGTAAAATTATTTTCGTCAAGCGTTTCAGGACAACCCCTCATCCTTTCAGAACGATTTTCCATAGAAACATCCTTAACTTCCAAACAACTATCTAGAAAATCAATAGAGAGGTTTACTGCATTAATATTAACGGCCTTACTCTCATCAAAAGCATTATTAGAATTATTCATTAAATAATATCCCGCAATTACACCAATAATTATAATAATTAAAATTGTTATTACTAATGTTTTTTTCATCTTTATTTCACATATTTCTTCAACTTTTCGCCATTCATTCTTTGAACTTTTCTTTCTTTCTCGTCCTTGAGAACAAAAGCCGCATCGAAATTTTCAATGTTGAAGTTTTTTCCTTTAATTTCCTTGAATATAGTTAAACCCATTTTAATAGCATCATCAATTTTCATACCATGTTTATACTGTTTTCTTAAAGCTTCTTTTATTTTCTCATCATTCTCACCAATAGCAGTAGCATAAAATTCAAAATAATTTCCAGTAACATCACTTACATAAACTCTATTTTTATTATCAATTCCAGCAACAAGAACAGCTATTCCAAAAGGTCTTACTCCAGGATGTTGAGTATATTGTTGTTTAACATCAGAAAGATCCTTAATTACAGAAGCTACATCAATCGGCGAGTCGTAAGTAACTCTATTCTGTTGAGCAAGCAATTGTGCTCTTTCAATTAAAATTCTGGCATCGCTAAGAATTCCAGCAGCAGAACCAATAATATGATTATCAATTTCATAAACTTTATTTGCAGATTCACTTACCATTAAGCTATCATTTATTCTTTTATCTGCAAGAATTAAAACACCATCAGAACAAACAATACCCATACTAGCACTACCCAAACGAACAGTTTTCTCAGCATATTCTACCTGTAAAATATGTCCTTCTGGAGAAAACATAGTCGCAGCTCTATCATAACCCATCATTTGATTCTGAGTATCATTTTGGCCTTCCATTTTTGTTATTTCCTTGTTTTATTTTATTAATTTAAATTTTTTTCTAGAAGAGGATAATAATATTAATCCATTTTCTTGTCTCTTCACATAGCTAAATAGTTTTGGAGATTTTTAAAGGTTTCTAAATTTCCAATTTAGAATACCTCAGAAAAATTATAGATTTTTCTGTGATTTCTAATGAAGATTTACAACTTATTTATCATCCCACTCACTCGTTCAACATGCATATCCTTACCAGAAAGCATTAAACTTGCTCTTATTTTATCAAGCTCGCTTCGATTTATAGCCAAAATAACTTTATTGCCCTTACTCTTAACAACAGAAGGAGAAGCTTTAGCATATCCCAAAATTCCAACAAAACGAAGCACAGCTTCATCTATATTTTTTTGATCAGCATCTTTTCCAGAAACTAATAAATATCTTTTATGTTCTCTATGTGATGGTTTTAGGGCTTTCATGTTGTTTTTGTTTTAAGTTATTTTTAGTTACAAAAATAACAATCAGAAAATCCTTGATTTTCTGAGTATCAAAAAGCTTGTTTACTCAACCCGAAGGGTTTAGTTGCTTTTTGATTGTTTGTTTATTTCTTTTCAATAAAATTATATTTAAAATTAATCCAGCAATAGCAACCGCAGTTATTATATAATTGTAGTTTAATACTTTCTCCTGAAGAACACCATTATAATTCATAATCAAATTTATCAAACTATAAACTGCTGCCCCTGTCCAAAAACCTATTCCAAATTTCCACATCCCCGGAGTTCTCCAATTTTTATTTCTCATGGACACTCACTCCTATAATATCTCCATTCATCGCATTCTATCCCGCTTTTAAGAACGCAAACACCTCTTTGACTGCCATCAGGGTCAATTACCATCTTCAATGTTCCATTATTTGCTTCACAATAAACCGAAGCAGAATTTGCAATTGTAGTAGTATTATTCCCATTAATGCTAGAACTGGGATGCATCTTAATATAAATCAACATTGCAATAAGAACAACAAGAAGCAGAATAATTATCCAAAAAAGAACCTTATTATGTTCTACAATTCTTATGCCCCTAATACCTTCTTTTCTATCTATTTTCATAGATATATAACAAAAAACGACTTATTAAATATTTCGCGAGATTTCTCTAATATAATTTCCCCCGATTTTCATAAATCCAAAAATCAAAAAAGTAAACTATTTAAGTATCAAAATATCAATAATACTATGGCAAAAGAGGAAACAATAAACGCATTTATGCTAAAAGAACATGGAGAAATTTTTGTTCTTCTAAATGATTTTAAAAAAAATTCTAACAAAGATAACGCAGAAGATTATTTCAAAAAATTAAAAGAAAAACAGCAAACACATGTTCTTGCCGAAGAAAGAGCGATAATAATTTTAAACGAGGAAGGCAAAAAATACAAAGAAATAGTAACTATTCTTCAACAGCATGATGAACTAGAGAATTTAATGAAAAAAATTGAAGATAATTTAAGTAGAAAATTAGACCATTACGAAGAAAACATAAAAAAGGTTATAGAGCTTCTAAAAACACATGTACAACTCGAAAACAACAAATTTTATCCTAAGTTAGATAAAGACCTCACCCCCTCGCAAAAAGAACAAATTCTTCAAAAGCTCAAGGATGTTATTTTAGGATATATTCGGGTATAATCGTTTGCCTTTGCTAACTTTTTCCAAGTAAGGCTTTGCTCATTTAAATTATTTAATAATAAACTTCAATTCAACTTATTCAGCTTCAAAAATTTGCTTCTCAAATACAAATTAAAAAGATTAATAATCCTTAATTACAAAAAGCGTTTACAATTATTAATAATCCTAATTAACGAAGTCTAACTAAAAACATATCTCAAAACCTATTTAAACCAACTTCACGATATAGAACTAATAAAGAAAAGGGAGAAATAGAGGAAAACAAAAGTGGAAGTTTACACAATAGGCGGATTTAATGAAGTAGGCAAAAACATGGTCGCGGTAGACCTTGGAGAAGATGCATTTATCTTTGACTGCGGATTATTTTTACCGCCAATAGTAGAATTAGAAGAAAAAGAAAAGGGCTATAATGAAAAGATGCTTAGAACAATAGGTGCGTTACCTAATGATTATGTTCTTGATGGCCACAATATCCCTAACAAAGTTCGTGCAATAATTTGTTCTCATGCTCATCTAGACCACATTGGAGCTATTCCCTATATGGCTCAAAGATACAATTGCCCAGTAATCGGAACACCATTTACGATGGAAGTATTAAAAAGACTTTACGAAGATGGCAAACAACCAATTAGAAATGAACTAATAACCATTCATCCAAATTCAAATATTGTTATTCAAGGAAAAAATACAAAATACAAAATAGATTTTGTAAATATAACCCACTCAACAATACAAACGTCTATGCTTGCTCTTCATACTAGAGAGGGAGTAGTATTATATTCCAATGATTTTAAATTTGATAATAATCCAATAATTGGAAAAGAACCAAATTATGAGCTTCTAAATCAAATAGCAAAAGAAGGAGTTAAAGTAATGATTGTTGATTCGCTTTATTCAGGAGATGAAAGAAAAACAGCTAGCGAAAAAGTTGCACGAGCACTATTAGAGGATACAATGCTAACAACTCATAATCAAAAATCGGCTGTTGTTGTAACAACTTTTTCATCACATATTGCTAGATTAAAGAGCATTGTAGATTTTAGCAAAAGATTAAATCGAGTTCCGGTTTTTATAGGAAGGAGTTTGAATAAATATGTCACTGCCGCAAACAATGTAAAACTTTGTCCATTTTATAATGAAATTAAAATAGCGAGTTTTAGAAATCAAGTTGAAAAATATCTAAAAACTGTAAATAGAGAAAGAACAAAATATGTTCTTGTCTGTACTGGCCATCAAGCCGAGCCAGGAAGTGTTCTTGAAAGAATATCAAGAGCCCAATTGCCATTCACATTAAATCATGACGACCACGTAATATTTTCTTCTTCAGTAATTCCAACAGCAATAAATATAGAAAATAGAAAAAATCTTGAAGATAAATTTAAAAAACGTGGAGTAAGAATTTTTAACAATGTTCATGTAAGTGGCCATGCTGGAAGAGAAGATTTAAGGGACTTTGTTAACATGATGCATGCAGAACATGTTATTCCTGCCCATGGTGGAAAAGATAAAACATCACCAATGGTAGAATTATGCCATGAGCTTGGCTATAAAAAAGATAAAAATGTTCACCTAATGGGAAACGGCGAGCATATTAAAATTTAGCAAATTCAAATATGAACTCAAATTTAAATGTGCGAGGAGGAAAAATAAGGATATAATATGAGCATAGAAGAAGTAGCAGTTGGATTGAAAAATGCATTAGTCAGAGGTCAAACCATTGAAAAAGCTATGCAAAGTTTAATCCTCGCAGGATATGACCCTAAAGATGTACAAGAAGCAGTCCGCCAAACGAATCAAGGAGTAATAGGCAATATAGGCGTAGTTGGAGAAACAAATAATAGTCCAATCCCTCCTCAAGAATTCAAAAAACTTCCAACAGAAAATGTTCAGCAAATTCCTGCCCCCTCGGACTGGAATACTCAACAAAAACCAAAAAAACCTATTCCAAAATGGTTGATTTTTTCCCTTATAGGAGTGGGAATTCTTATTCTAATATTAACGTTATTAGGAATCTTTGGTCAAATGATTCTTAATGCCCTAAAACCATAAAAAATCAGAAAAACAATGCACACCACACCATAAATGGTGTGGTTTGAATGTGCTTGTTTCCGCGAAAATCGAAAGATTTTCGGGACCCTAAAAATCACTCATGATTTTTTTGGTTCGGATTCCCCGAAAGAAATCAGCAATAAAACAACCGCAACATTTTCAAAACAAAGTTTTGAATAAGCCTGAAATTGTAATTTCGGGATAAATGTTGCGGATTTCTTTCGGCAATTAACTAATATTTAGCAATAACTTTAAGAATAAAATCATAGCTTTTATTAGCCTGTTCAAGCATAAATTGATAATAATTCTTTTTATTACCTTCTTGGGATTTTTCAAGTGTATTAAAATAAGCAAGTTTATTCTCTTTGTATACAATCATAGGAGAATACCCACTGTTCATTAAAATTTTATTCATAATCAACCTGCCTGTTCTTCCATTTCCATCTCTAAATGGATGAATAAACTCGTATCTTCTATGAAATTCAAAAGCTAAAATTAGGGGATGTATTTTATTTTTATTGTCCTTATACCAATTTAAAAGTTGAATAATTTCAGCTTCTACTTTTTCAGGAGAAGTTGTTTGTGAATTGCCGACTATAACTTCTTCTTTTTTAAACCCCCTAGGATAAGGAATATTACCTTGCATAAATAAATCCCGAGTAAGCACATGATACAATCTTTTTATTGAATTTAAATTAAATTTAAATGATTTCTGCAAATATTCAAATGCCAAAATAGAATTCATTACTTCTTTTATTTCATTCCTATTATCATATTTAGTATCTCCTTTATCAAATATCTCCCTTACCTTTTCAGGAGGAATTTTTGAACCCTCTATATTATTTGAATTAAATAGGAATTCTTTTGCAAATTCATTATTTACTTCATTTTCGCACTTTTTCCCCTCAAGCAGATAATTAATTTTAATTGATTGTAATTCTATCTTTTCTGGAAGTTTTTCATTATGAGAAAGCTCTTTTTGTATTTGTTCTAAAAATTTCAATCTGAATTTAAATTCTTCTACAGATAATTCCTCCAAATTATCTAAAATATACTTTTCTTTATTAAGCATAGACAGATCTACACCTATATGCTTCTTTATAACAAATAATTCACTCATAAATGAGACTTTTTTAACAAAAGACGCATAGGTTTTTCCACTTACAATTTTCTTTTCTATAAAGCTCATAGTTTAAATAAGGATTAAAGGTTTATAAACCTTACCGTTTTGGCAGTAAAATAAATGATATACCAGCTTCGATTAGTAATTATTTCCTTACCGTTTTGGCAGTAAATATGTAAATTTTTCTTACCGTTTTGGCAGTAAATTAAAATACATCGATATATTTAAAACCAAATTGAAACTAGGATTATCATGTCAATCTATTCTCCTGCCGAAGATTCTTTTCTTCTTGCAAAAGAAGTCCTAAAATACCTAAAGAAACTAAAAAATCTAAACATCAAAATTTTAGATATGGGCTCAGGTTCGGGTATTCAAGCCACCACTGCAATGCGAGCAGGAATTGAAAGAAAAAATATTCTATGTGCAGATATAGATAAAGAAGCCATAGCTTTTCTTAAAAAAAGTGGACTAAACAGAGTTCATTCAAATTTATTTTCAAAAATAAAGAAAATGCCTAAAACATTTTCTGTCTCTCAAAATCTGCAACGCTCAAAGCAGAGAGTATTAAACCAAGATTTTAAGATAAAAAATAAATACAGTTTAATTATATTCAATGCACCTTACCTACCTGAAGATAAATATGATAAAGAAATAGATACAACAGCAGGTAAAAAAGGATATGAAATAATAATAAAGTTTCTAAAACAAGCAAAACAACATCTAGAAAAAGAAGGGGTTATTCTGCTTCTATTCTCTTCTTTAAGCAAACCCAACATAATTCTAAAGCAGGCAAAAAAACTAGGCTATAACTCGGAAAAACTTAGCGAAGAAAATATGGGTATGATGGAAACTATTTTTGTGTATAGGTTCTCTAAAAATTAATTTCTATTTTTCACTACAACTATGTTTATATAATTCTAAACTGGCTAAATTTTATGAAAAAGAGAATTAAAACAGAAATATTTGTAAATAGGTACTTAAAGGTAAATAGAGCAAATTTAACCGCTAAAGCAATACTTCCCTCATTCAACCAAAATCAAGTACAGATTATTAAATTAAATAGAGAAATCAACGAGCAAGCACAATTGATTTTATTGAACTAATTAAAAATGGCACGATTCGCACACATGGGCGATTGTCACCTAGGAAGTTGGCGACAGCCCGAGCTTCAAGAACTTAATTTTAAAAGTTTTCAAACAGCAATTGACAGATGCATTAAAGAAAAAGTAGACTTTGTTTTAATGGCAGGAGATTTATTTGATTCCGCCTATCCCCCAATAGAAATTTTAAAACAAACCTTTGCAGAATTTAGAAAGCTCAAAGAAGCAGGAATAAAAGTATTCATGATTGCGGGCTCGCATGATTTTAGTGTATCTGGAAAAACTTTCCTAGATGTTCTTGAAAAAGGTGGTTTCTGTGAAATTTGTAAATATCGTGAAGAAGAATTAGGAGGAGAAAAAGCAATTTATCTAGACCCAATTAAATACAAAAACTTTGAAGTTTTTGGCTATCCTGGGAAAAAATCAGGAATGGAAGTAGAAGACATTAAAAAAATAATTCTTCCAAAAGAAAGCAACAACTTCAGGATACTTATGTTACATACTTCAATTACAGAAGCCGTAGGAAATCTACCAATAGAATCAATCTCTCTAAAACGGCTTCCAAAAGCAGATTACTATGCTTTCGCACACCTCCATATTAACTTTGAAGAAAAAATTGGTGAAAAAGGAAAAGAAAAACCAGCGATGTATTCTGGCCCAATTTTCCCAAATAGTTTTCAAGAATTAGAAGACCTATGCTACGGCAGATTCTACATCGTTCAAGTAGAGGGTTTTGTTGAATCAAAAAAAATAATGCTTCCACTAAAAGAAGTTGTTTGTTTTAATATTGAAA
>CAYIVX010000020.1:0-16917 GCA_964366925.1 Candidatus Woesearchaeota archaeon
GTTTCTACTTCTGGATTGAAAAATTTGAAAATATTAAAAGATGGTGTGCAATGTGTTGATTGTTGGAATTTTACTGCTTTGAATGCAAATCCTGTTGTGTTTAATGTTAGTTCGTTTAGTAATTATACTATCGGCGGAGATGATGCTATTCCACCAACATTAACTTATGTTTATCCTAGTCCGGCTCATCCAGGATATATTAACACTACGTCAACAGTGATTAATGTAAGTTTGAATGAGAATATTTCTAGTTGTATATTGAATGTTAATTCTACGAAGATTATTCTTAATGTAAGTGGAACATTAGCTCCTAGTGGTAGTTATGTTATAGGGGATTATTATTTCACTGGAGGAACGACATATGCTAATACTAATGGTTTCTTTTATATTTGGTATGATGGGCTTTATTATTATATTGGTGGTTTTGTAGGTCAGGAATTATGGCAATCACAGAGTGGTTTAGTATGGAATTATCTGGGTGTTGGGGCATGTTCAGGAATTGCTTTAGTAACCTTAGAGTATCCAGTTAATTATTCTATGACTGTAAATAATAAAGATACAAGCACAACTGCAAATATAACCTTAACTGGATTAGGAGAAAATCAAACTTACACCTATTATGTTACTTGTAATGATACTATGAATAATATTAATCAGACTGGAACTAGGAATTTCACTGTTGATTTAACTGCACCTACTGCAACATTAATTGGACCTCAAAACGGGATAGTAACTAATACTACTAATCAGAATTTTACAATTAATATTAATGATGCTGGCGGAGCTGGATTGGCTAATGCAACACTTAATATTTATAATGAAAGTGGATTGTATAATCAGACAACTGTTAGTTTAGCTGGGGCAACTAGTGCAACTATTGGTGTTGTTGTAACACTTGTTGAAGGTATTTATCATTGGTTCTGGGTTATTGTTGATTTAGCTAATAATTATTTTAGTACAATGACTGCTGTTGGCGTTGGAAATCAAACACTAACTATTGATTTAACTGCTGCTAATTTAACTATGGTTTATCCTGCTAATGGTGCTAATTATACAACTAATGTTTCTCAGTTAAATTATACTCTTGCTGGAAATGCTCAAGCATGTTGGTATTCTTTAAATGACGGAATAACTAATTCTTCTCAAATAAATGCTGGAACAAATGTTTCTGGTTTATCAGCAGTTAATGGATATTATAACTGGACAATTTGGTGTAATGATAGTGCTGGAAATATAAATAGTTCTCGTTCTACTTTCTTTAGTGGAGGATTAACTTCTTGCGGAACTTTGAGTGTTGCGAATAAGCAGTATGGTTTGGATAATAGTATAACTACGACTGGAACATGCTTTACTATTGGCACTAATAATGTTACGCTTGATGGAAATGGATTCAGTATTGGTGGTGATTCAAATGGAAATGATATAGGTATATTTATTTCTAATAGAGATAATATCACCATTAAAAATTTTGGAAATATTACAAATTTCGGAAGGTCTGTTGATGCTTCTAGTGCAGGAATATATTTCAATAATTCTAATAATTCTCTGATTAAAAATAATACTCTATCTGCAAATGGATATATGGCTATTCATCTTGAAACATTAAGTGTAAATAATACTTTCCAAGATAATCACCTAACTTCTTCAAATGGAAGGGGGATTTATTTTATTAATACCGTTAATAATAATTTATTTTTGAATAATATTTTTGAGGATACTGCTAATTTGGAAATATTTTCTTTTGGAGGCGTTAGTAGTGGTAATAATCTTATTTATAATAATTCTTTCGGACAAATAAATTGGGATTCTCAAATTTTAGATTCTGGAAGTTCAATAGATGGTGCTTTAGTTCTCGGAAGCACAATAAATATTACTAACGGAAGCATTGCGATTTCACCAACATTATTATCTGCTAATGCTGGGCTTAACTCTACGGCAAATATAAGTTTTGTTAATACTGAATATTATGGACAATATCCTTCGCTGATACATAAGTTTAGAAAAGGAAATGTTAAATGCACTGATTGTTGGAATTTTACGTCGCTTAATGCTTCTAATGTTGTATTTAATGTAAGTAATTTTGGAAATGGGATAATTACTCTTGGAAAAGCGGTCGATTCTGTTTCAGAAGTTCCTCTTAGTTCTGGCTGGAACTTAATGTCCTTAGAAATGCAGAATAATGATAGTGGTTCTCAAAGAAATGTAACTATTGTTTCTGGTTGGAATTTAATTGGATATAGTGCGGAGGATAATTTGAGTCATAGTGATGTTCGATTTACAAATAATACTGGTGCAGTTATGACTATGTCTGAAGCTTCACAAAGGGGTTATGTCCAGAAATATTTCGGATATCTAAAGGATAATGGTTCGGCAAATAAAAGATATAACTATGTTCCTAAAGATGAGGCTAGTTTAGAAGGCGGTAATGGTTATTGGGTTTATGCTAATACAGGAGTTTCGGGGAATTTGACTTTGAATGGTGTTGGTGGAAGTCCGAAGAACGAAACATATAAGTTGACTGATTTGATGTTTAGGAATGTTACGGGGGTAGAGAAGAATGTGACGGATGCTTTGAGTGCGGGATGGGTTGGCGGGGTTAATTCTAATAGTGTAATTTACTATTGGGATTTAGATAGTGAGGATTGGGGTAACGTTCTTTCTACTCAATCTTTTAATTCTTGGCAGGGCTATTTTATTAATGGTAGACAGAATAATCTTACACTTTTGAGGCAGAATTAAAAATTTTATAAAATGACTTTTCCAAAATTTAAAAATAAACATTTAGAAGAAGCACTTTTTACAGCACATGATTATAGTTCTTATAAAAAGTGGGGCAAAAATGCTTTTCCTAAGAGAATGATTTTTTGCTATCAAAGATCAGTATTATCCTACTTTAGACTAAAGTATCGTGGAAAATATGAAAGAATAAAATTATACAATAATCAAGAAATTTTAAGAATGGGTGATGTTGGTTTTATAAGGATGAATGGAATTGGAGCCCCTCATGCAGTTACTTTTATGGAAGAATTGATTGCTTGTGGCACAAAAGAATTTATTAATATGGGTACTGCAGGGGGATTATCTGAAACTGGTGTTTTTGTTTGTAATAAGGCAATTAGAGACGAAGGTACTAGTCATCATTATTTGCCTGATGGTATCTACGTACAACCAAATGAAAGATTAACTAATAGATTATCTAAAAGTTTAGAAGCTAGAGGTATTGAATATAAGATTGGTCCAACATGGACAATTGATGCTCCTTATCGAGAAACAAAGAAAGAAATAGCTCATTATAGAAATTCTGGAGTTAAAACTGTTGAAATGGAAGCTGCAGCATTATTTTCCGTTGCTAAAGTTAGGGGGGCAAAAATAGCAGCAGTATTCGTGGTAAGTGATGTGCTTGGAGAGAAATGGGATCCGCAATTTCATAAAATAAATCTTAAAAGAACATTAAATAAATTAGTTGATGCTTGCATTAATTGTTTTAAGGAAATTTGAATTTAAATTAAATAGAAGAATATGTTAAACTGAGAGGAGCTACTTTATAATTATAAGAGGTCCTGCAGGAGTAGGAAAATCAACTATTGCTAAGATAGTTGCTGAAAAGATTGGTGCTTATTATATTTCATTTGATGATATCTTAAGCGAGCATAAATTAGACAAGATTGAAGGAGATGGAATTTCGACTAAGAATTTTGTTAGGGGGAATGAACTTGCTTTAGATTTAATTAAACAAATTAAACCTAAAATAACAGTTTTTGATGGTTGTTTTTATAGAGAAGAACAAATGAATCATCTAATTAAGAATTTAAGAAAAAAGCATTTCATATTTACATTAAAAGCAGATGTAAATTAATGTATTAAGCGTAATCGTGAAAGAGTAAGTTTTATGTCTGAGGAAGCTATCAATGATGTTCATAAATTAGTTTCAAAATTAGATTATGGCATAACCATAGATACTTCTAATAAAACTATTAATCGGGTTGTTGAAGAGATATTGGGTAATATAAAAAAAGGAGCATTTAATTAATTCTAAATTGATTAAATGGAAAATTGCGATATAACTTTAAAGTAGTAAACCTTATAAAGTAGTTATCCTACTAATAACTATGGGTATAATAATCCTTGAATATCTAGGAATGAATAGATTAGTTAAAAAAAAGAAAGGAGGTATTTACAATGAAATCTAACAAAAAACATTTAACTGTTAAAAAAATTAAGAAATTAGAAGCATTATGTGCAGCTTCTTAAATTGCAAAATTTCAAAAATAGTGCTAATAAAGATTAAATGAGCATAAATTTGTTTTTTGCCTTATTCCCCCTATTGTTAAAATGGAAAAAAGCTTTTACAAATATGAAATAGAACCAGATAAATTTTGGATAAATCAAAATTATATAATCCAATTAAATATTACTGGTGAGTGTCCTTTAAATTGTGATTTTTGTTATATTAAAAAAAATTATTCAAATATATTTCTAAGTTTAAAAAAATTACAGAAATTATGGGAAAACTTGAGGAAATATCATGAACTTTACGGTATAACCTATACAGTAAATCTTACTGGAGGAGACATATTTTATCATCCAAAATTGTCAGAAATTCTTAAATTTATTTATAATGAACCTTCCATAAAGTTAGTAGAGCCATTAATTAATCGATTTTGGAAAAATGAGAATAGACAAACGCTTTCGATTTTAAAAGATAAGGTGACAAGGATTCAATTCAATAGCGATGTAGTTCTTGATAGAGATATAGAATATGCTAAGGCTATTAGTAAAGAAGTAATATTGAAGGTTTCAATTTATTCTGGAAAATGTAAGAATAATTTAAAAAAAATTCAAAGTATCCTTAGAAAATTTGAAAACGTATCTATTTGCACTGATCTTATAATTCCTCAAAAAAATTCAAAGATTAATGAAGAGGATTTTGTTCTGAACAATCCTCTTAAGATGAAGAAACTTGTACAGAAATTCAAAAATAGTTTTGGCGAAAGATTTAGGTTGACTAGCACTACGGGGAATAGGATAGTGGGTGGTGAACGATATCTTTGTCCAGTGCCTCTTGGGGGTCTATGTGTTATGCCTGATGGACGAATTGTTTCTTGTGCTAAATATCCTCACTTAAGTTCTGGATTTAATATTTCTAATTTTGATCTAGAAGAATACATAATAAAATATAATAAGCTCTGTTCTAATTTTTGTTTATTTGAAAATAAATATTTTACTGATTTTTGGAAAGAATCAGAAAATCCCTTAAATTTTAGGAGGAAAACTTAAATGAAAATCTATTATCAAACAACAGGTTATACCTGCGGTCCTGCTTCTTCTATTATGATTCTGGAGCATTTTGGTTTAGTTAAGAATGCAGATATAAATTTAGAATTAGATATCTCTAAAGGTAGTAATCTCTTTGAAGGAAATCCTGCATCGGGATTTCCAGGATTAGCGATTAATATTATGGGGCGGGGATTAAAGGCAGAATTGCATCACGAATCTTATAATAGTATTATTGGGAGATTTATTCTAGGAAGTTCAAGTTATTGGAAAGTAAGGGAGATAATTAAAAGATATTCACAACAGGAGACTAAGGCTTGCGAAAAAGGTCTTTTGGTTAAATATAAAAATCCAATCTTGGAGGATATTGTTTCAGATTTAAAGAAAGATAGGAAGATAATTTCAAGAATCTCTTTTGAGGAGATACCTCATTTAGTGGTTATAAATTCATTCACAGAAACGAATTTTGAAATTTATTGCCCTATTGAAGGAATATATAATTGTCCTCGAGAAGAGTTTATGTCTAAGATGAATTTTATAACGGGGAGGTCTTATCTATCTTTATGGAAATAGAACATAGGAAGTATATTATTGAACGGCTAGATAAAATCGATGTAACTGAAGTCCTGATTGAATTAAGAACTGCTTTGAGAAAAGGTTTACTTGATAAAGCCCCTGTTGAAGTTGAATATAAAGAAAGATTTATTTCTAAACTTACTGCTAATCAGTTTATAAATGAAAGACAAAGAGTATACTATGAATATGATTCTTACTGTGATAAAACAATTCCTTTACTAATGGAATTAGAGAATATGACTCCTAGGGAGAGAATTGTAAATGGGGCGGAGACTATGTATGAATTATTTATTCTTGATGGAAAAAGAAGGAGTATAGGTGTTGCGTATAATGATCTTGGTTCTATTGGAATAAGAACAGAGAATAAATTAAAGAAGTTAAACGAGGTAGGTATAAAACTTTCTGAACAACAAATAATTTTTAGAACTATACTTCTACCAGATTTACCCTACGATGTTGATTTTCAAAAAGATATTTGGTATTTTATGTCTGGTGCATGCGGAGAAGATGTAGATAAATTTGTCTACAATAATGGTCGAGATTTAGCGGAGAAACATACTCGGGGGAGTATTATGACTCTTAGTAGAAAAATTCAACCCGTTATTAAAAATGCGAATTTGGCAAAAAAAATGTATGAACGAATACAAAAAGCTTATCAAAATAACTTAAGCCAAAAACAGGAGACTATAGAGTCCTTAACAGAAAGAGAATATAATCATATAAAAGAAACATTAGAAATCTTTCATCAGTTAGCTTATTATAATTGTGTCGAAGATTTAAAAAGGAGAATATGTCTTGATAGATTTGAAGAATATCTTTTGAGAAAAAGTATGGCTGAAGCACTATACTCCTTAGACTTCATAAAAGAGAATAGTCCTTTTTGTATGCCTCAAGAACAGTTGTGTAATCTTGTATTGGAGAAAAAAAATGGAATATGTTAAAATAACGAAGGGAACGCCAGCAGCACCTCTGGAAGTTTATTCTTCAGAAGATTTAGAAGGAATAGTAAAAGTTACTTATAGGGATTGTAGACAAGATGTTGAAGATCTAAAAGAAGGGGAAATACTTGTTACAGATATGACTGATGCTTCGGAGGAAGTTAGATTGATGTATGCCAAAGCATTAATTACTGAAAGAGGGGGTTTACTTTGCCATGCAGCAGTATTTTCTAATAGTGTAGGTGTGCCTTGCGTAGTTGGGGCTGAAAAGGTAGTTTCTAAATTAAAAACAGGAGATTATATTAGAATTGACTATGATGGTTCGATATATTTAAGAAAATGATGGGATTGAATGCATGTTTGGATCGTAGATTATATGGAAACAAGGCTTTTAATTTAGCTATCTTGATAAGAGAGGGGTTTATGGTTCCCCCTGGCAAAGTTATTCCTTCAGATTATATTAAAAAAACAATTAACAAGTCTTCTTTAGAAGCTTCGGAAGAAGAATTATTAAAAATTGTTCCGGAAGATCCATTTAAAACAGAATTAGTTGTTAGAAGTTCTTCAGTTCAGGAAGATACCTTGGTTCATTCTGCTGCAGGGTTGTATTACTCTTCAAAATGTAACAAAGATAACTATACAAGAGAAGTAGTTAAAGTCTGGAAATCACCTCACAGCCTTAGTGCTGTGAACTTTAAAAAGAGATATAGTCTGTCCTTAGAAGAAGATATTGCAGTCATAATCATGCCTTATATTTTAGCAGATAAGGGTGGAGTTTTATTCACAAAGCACCCAAGTTTTAAAAATATGGTCTTAGAATTATCTAACTTTGGGTCCAGTGGAGTTACAAGTGGTGAAGATAAAGGAAGACCCTATGGGCTTCCAGAAGATATTGGAAATAACCAACTATTTAAAAAATTATTTGAGGATTCCGAAAAAATAGAAAAGATATTTGATTGTCCGCAAGACATAGAATTCTTATTTTTGAAAAAAGATATAATCTATTTACAATCTAGACCAATCATATTTAAAAAACATATAATGACCTAAACCCTTTAACCGATAAATTTATTATCTCTTGAAGCTAACAAAAAACATGAAAATTCAACTAACAGCAAAAATTGCTGAAAATTTTGCTAAAAAATCTATTGGAACAATAAAATTAAAGGAAGATGCGGAATTTATTCTTTTTCATACAAAAAGCGTTGTTGATACTACCTTAATGCTGGCAGAAGACAAAAAAGTTGATAGGGAACTTATTATTATTGCCGGATGGCTTCATGATATGGGGAAAATAATGGAATTAGAGAATCATGCCCAACATAGTTTAGAGGTTCTTGAAAAGAATGGGTTTGAAGTAAGTAAAAAACTTAGAGATTGTATAATCAATCATGGATCTAATGGAAATCCTGAATGCGAAGAAGCTAAGTTAATACAGTTTGCGGATAAGATTAGCATATTGCATCCAGAATTAGTTAAGATTTTAGTTAAGTATTCTTTTAAGAAAACAAACTCTGAAAAAGAAAAAGACTTAGATTTCATAAGAAAATTGTTAAATCAGTGCATAGATGTCCTAAGATTATCTTTTTGAATTAGAAAAAATGATGATATAAAAATACATTTAGATGAAATTTGGTTACTTTTTATATTTTATGTTTATTTAAGTTATTAGCAAATTAGATAAACTTAGAATTCTTATGAATATAAGAAATTGGTTCAAAAAGGGATGCTAGAAAGCTTTATATATTGTAATTGATTAGTAGTAACATAATAATATCACATTCAAAATGGGAATATGGAATAATCTAAAAAAATGGATTGTCACGAGTGCAATAATTGGAGCATCTGCTGTGTTTCCGATGAAAAGTGATGGGGAGCAATTAGAATTTAGGAGTAATGCTAGTGCAGGTATTTCGGGGAGTATTACTTATCTTTTTCATGAATCTGGGGCTCAAGAATTTGGGCCTGATGGTTATGATAATCCTTGGACTAATGCACCTCCTGCGGTTAATAATCAACAGTTAAGAGCCTTTACTAATCCCTATGGTGATCCTTTAAAGACTGATTCTCGTCCATTAGAAAGTGATATTAAATTTCGAAGTAATTTGTGTGCTATAGATAAACTTGGTGGAAATGTTACTTCTACTAATAAATTGAAGTTTACTTTTTTAGATAGTGCAGATTCAATTCGTCACTATACTGCGAATATTCATTGTGATGGAATTTATACTCCTTTAAGTAATAGTTTTGATAAAGTTGTAAATATCAGGGATGTTATTGCAAATGATGCAGGAGTAGTAAATCTTCCCGGAGTTATGAATTGCCCAAGTGGAACTGTTTATGGCGTTGTAGATATTCATTGTGATTTTAACAAACTTGTCTCAACAAAATTAGGAGCAGGAAATGGAACAAATACTGTTGGTGGAAATGTATTTACAAATGGACAAAATGTTATAACTAATTATGATTCTTCTGCCACAATTGAACTTAATGCAGATGTTGGAAATTATATTGATTCTTGTGTTGTGACTAGAACTGATAATCTTGGTGGATTGAGTGTTGAAACTAACAGTTTTCCTGATAAAACTGTGACTTCTACTAATGTTGTTCTTAGTAATATCATGGGGAGCAATCAGGTTGAAGCTGTTTACGTGCCAAGACTTGAACAAATTGTATCAACAGCTGGAGTAGGTGGAACTATAAATCCTTCTGGAACAAATAATGTTTTTTATAATGAAAATACTAATTTTGTTATAACTGCAAATCCTAATTATGAAATTTTAGATATAAAAACAAATGGGGCAAGTATTGGGATTAATGCCGGAATGACTAGCACAAATTATACTTTAAGTAATATCATTAATGATGGAACAATTGAAGCACTATTTGACCCAGCTTATACAACAAACGGGATAAATAAGAATTGGTTAAGAAATAATGGAATAACAAATACTTCAAATGAGGTAGAAACTCAAGATCCTGATTTAGATGGATATAATAATCTTCAAGAATATACTTGTGATACGGATCCTACAAATAATGCTTCTTATCTTCAGCCAATAACTCTTGAAGAGCATTCGCCACTTTCTGTAGTTGTAAATCATACTTCAACTGGAAGAACTTATTCTCTCTTGGAGAAAACAAATATGATTGATGGTTTTAGTTGGAATGAGATTACAAATTCTCGTGGAACAGGAAGCAATCTTGTTTTTGAATTAGTGGAAGATAATACACTTGTTAAGTTCTATAGAATTGGTGTGAGAAAGGAATAACTTATTTTAAATATCTTATTTAGGACTATACGATACCATCGTAAAGCTTAATTGACTGATTTTTTGGATATTCTACTTTATAATGGTTACAGTAAAACGTAACATTTATATAGTATATGTTACACTTAAATGTAACATGGAAATGGGGAAACTGATAGAATGGAATCCTTGGTGGGAAAATAAAGAAGAATTAAACCGACTTATGGGCAAACATAGACCTGTGTATGATTCTTTGGTTAATTCTATAAAAATAAGAGAAATAACTATAATAACTGGCGTTAGGAGGGCAGGCAAAAGCACTCTTATGTACCAAATGATTCATAATTTGCTAGAGGAAAATGTTGATCCTAAGCAGATATTATTTGTTAATTTGGAAGATAAAAAGCTAACTGAAGATTCACTAGAGGATATTTATACTTCTTATCGCGAAAATTTAAATCCTGATAAAAAATCTTTTATTTTTCTTGATGAAGTTCATAAAAAAGATGGTTGGGAGTCTTGGATAAGAAAGAAATATGATTTAAAGTCTAATGATAAATTTGTTATTTCGGGTTCGTGCTCATATTTATTAAAAAAAGAATATTCTACTCTTTTAACTGGAAGAAATCTTACTTTTGAAGTTTTCCCATTAAGTTTTCCTGAATTTCTATCTTTTAGTAAAATTGAATTTGATTTAGATAATCTTAAAAAAGGAATTGTTCTGGAAAAGACAAAGATTTCTATCTTAAATCATTTAAAAGAATATTTTTCAATAGGAGGATTTCCCGAGATTATATTAAAACAAAAAGAATACAAAATAAAATTACTTAAGCAATATTTTGATGATATCTTATACAAAGACATAATTGATAGATATAATTTGAATAGCCAAAAAACAAAAGATTTGGCATTATATCTAATGACTAATTTTACTAGTTTTATTTCTCTAAGGAATTTAAGAGGAACTTTAAGTCTTTCTTATGATACTATTAAGGATTATTTGTCTTATTTTAAAGAAGCTTTTTTATTCTTTACCTTAGACCATTTTTCATATTCTTTAAAAGAACAAAAGAATTTAGCTTCTAAAATTTATTGTATAGATAATGGTCTTAGAAATGCCATATCTTTTAAATTTTCTGAAGATGAAGGAAAACTTGCTGAAAATCTTGTATTTCTTGAATTAAAAAGAAGAGAAGAGGAAGTCTATTATTGGAAAAATGAGAAGCATCATGAAGTTGATTTTGTAATTAAAAATAAAAATAATTCTTTAACTGCAATAAATGTTTCTTATACCGATGAAATAGATGAAAGAGAAATAAATGCTTTGTTAGAATTCAATAAAAGCTTTTCAAAAACTAATGAACTATTTATTTTAACTAGAAATCTTGAAAAGAAAGAAGGAAATATTAGGTTTGTTCCCTTATGGAAATGGTTAATAGTGAAGTAATTTAATTTCTACCTAGAACTTTACTGTTATTAACTTATAGTTTAACTTTAGTAGCACTATTATTTACCTTAAGTTCATTTTAAGCTAATCTTCTTCTCCTGGAACAGGAAGCAATCTTGTTTTTGAATTAGTGGAAGATAATACACTTGTTAAGTTCTATAGAATTGGTGTGAGAAAGGAATAAAAACGTTATTTTTTACTTCCTTAATAACCATTTCCAAAGTGGAATGAACTTTTTCTTTCGGCGATTAACAAATGGGGATAGAATATAAATTCTAAACAGTAACTATTATAAACCTTCTTGGATATAATAGATTATGGTAAGAAAAACAAGAAAACAAATATTAGGCCTTGAGTTAAAAGGTAGATTATCAGACATAATTAGAATTCTTAAGAGATATGGTGTTAAAAAGGCAGGGATTTTTGGAAGTTATGCAACAGGGGAAGATAATAACAAAAGTGATATTGATATTCTTATTGAAGTTAAAAAGGGAACAAGTCTTATTGGATTTGTTGGAATAAAATTAGACTTGGAAGATCATTTAAATAAAAAAGTAGACTTACTAACTTATAAATCCATTCACCCTTATTTAAAAAAGAAGATTTTACAAGAAGAGGTAAGAATAATATGATTTCATTAGAAAAAGATAAGATTTATCTTAAACATATTTCAGATGCTATAGGCGATATTGAGAGATCTGTAAAAGGCATGTCTAAAAAAGATTTTAAGGAAAATAAAGATGTGAAGGATGCTTCATTAAGAAGAATTGAGATTATAGGTGAAGCTACAAAAAATATTTCAACTGAGTTAAGGAATAAGTATAACGAAATTGAATGGAGAAAAATTGCAGGTACTAGGGATGTGGTTATTCATGCTTATTTTAGTGTTGATTGGGATTTGATCTGGGAAATTATTGAAAAAGATTTGCCCATTTTAAAGAATAAAATATCTTTAATCTTGAAAGAGTTGAAGTGAATTTAATGTAAGTAATTTTTGGGGGCTTCCAACGAGTGAGTTGGACTAATTTGCCTTCTGCAACTAATTCAACTAGTAGATTCTGGAAAATTTTGAATGAAGTTTATGATTCAAGCACTACGAATGGATTATAGGAATAATTCTACACCTGTTAAGTTTTATAGAGTTGGCGTGAGAAAGGAATAAAAAATAAAAATATATAAATGTTTTGTTATACTCTATAACATTTATATCCTAAATTGTATTTCTTGTTATATCATATAACTAAATGTTATTTGATGTAGGGTATAACCAAAAGACTTAAATATGGCTTATTTGTTATATTATATATCATGGTTGAGAGGATAAAAATGGGGGAAAACGTCAGAGATATTTTAATTGAAAATATACAAGAATATTTTAGAAATGCTTTGGCTTCAGAAAAGCGAAAGGAGTATAATACTGCCGTAACTTTGTATTTTAAGACACTAGCTTCACTTTCAGATTTATTTATTTTTATAAAAGAAAAAATAGTTCCTAGCAGTCATTCCGAGCGTTTTAGAATTTTAGAACAAAGACATCCTGAAATTTATGCCATAATTGATAAAGATTTTCCTTTTTATCAAAATAGTTATCATACGAAACTAAATTTAGAAATATGCGAGGTTATAAAAAAAGATGTTGAAAGACTCTCTGAAATTCTTAGTATCAATTTGTAAAAGTTTTATTAGTAAAACTAAACCCTCTGGGCTTTTTGATATAGTTGTTTATGGTTCTTCTATGAAGGGCAAAAATAATCCTACCGATACAGATATAATTCTTTTGTTTAAGGAGATAGATTTGAATAAAAGATTAGAAATAGCACAAAATTTTAAAAATTTGATTAAAACTGAAATTAAAAATCCTGATGTAAAAACTATAAATTTAAGCGAATTTTTTGAAGTTTCATTTTTAGCTAGACAAGGAATTTTAATCGAAGGTCATTCTTTAGTCCATGATTCTTCTCTTTCTGAGAGATTAGGATTTAAGGGTTATTCTTTATTTAGTTATAATCTTAAAAATCTCAATCATAATGATAAAACTAAATTTACTTATTCTTTAATTGGTAGAAGTAGTGAAGGAATTTTGAAATTAACTGGAGCAGTAGTTCTTGGAAAGGGTTCGTTTATTATCCCTATTAAAAATAGTATTATTTTTGAAGATTTTCTAGAAAAATGGAAAATTTCTTATACTAAAAAAAATATTCTTGTTTCCGAATAATGATAACTCAACAAATAAAAGAAATTGCCAAAAAGAATAATAAAAAAATAGGAAAAGAAACGATAAATGCTTTAAATCTTATTTTGGCTGACGAAATTGAAAGAAGAATAAAAAATGCTTCTAGAATTGCAGATTTTCAAGGTAGAACTGTTATTAAAAAGGAGGATTTTGTTTCCGATTAGAATGAATTCTAAAATTTTGCTTTTGTTCATTTTTACTATTTTGTTTAGTGTGCATTTTGTTTCTGCAGAAATAGATTTAAGATTAACGGGTTCTATTGCTGACGTATCTTCGATATTTTATACTGAAACTAGTTCTACTTCACTTAATGGCTATGATGGAAATGATGTAATTGCTCCTGGCCATTTTCCTAGTGGGAATTCTTCGAGATTTTATTCTACTGTTTCTGGAAATCAGTTGGCAATAGATTCTTGGAGTCTTGCTAGTGTTCCTCATACTTTAAATTTGACTTTTGAATTAAGTCCGGCTCAAACAGGAACTTTAAATTTAGCTTGGACTTTTTCTAATGCTGATTATGATGCCGTTCTTTATTCTTGTACTGATGCAACTTGTACTAGTTCGACTAGTCTTGGTGATATGGAAACTATTTCTTCAACTAGTGTTTTAATTTCTGGTATTGCGGTTTATTTTAAGATAATTGTTTCTGCTACACCGGTAGTAATAGTGCCTGGTGGGGGTGGATGTTCTTCTACGGGCTGTGCAAGTGCTTCTACTATTGCTTGTGGAAATAGCTATACTGATAATTGTGGAACTTCTTGTGGAAAAGGAACTCAGTGTGGTTCTGGATTTAGTTGTGTAAATAATAATTGTCAACTAAATTCCTGTGTAGCTAAAACTTGTTTGCAGTTAGGAGTAAGTTGCGGGACTGTAGATGATGGTTGCGGCAATACCCTTAGTTGTGGTGCGGCTTGTGTTCAACAATGTACTCCTGCTTGTTCTGGAGGTTTTAGTTGTGTCGCTGGTTCGTGTCAGTTAACGACCCCTCAAACATGTCTGCCTGCATGTTCTTCGGGATATAGTTGTGTTGCGGGTGTTTGTGTTCAGGGACAAGCTCCACCCAATAATGTTATTCCTCTTAATCTTCCTGCAGGAAGTAGTGCAAGTGCAAATTGTGTTAAAAGTTTTATCTGTGGAGAATGGGGTGAGTGCAAAGTAAGTTATGCTCTTTCTGATCTTATTACAGGGGGTCAGCTTTCTGGTGAAAGAAAAAGAACTTGCACTGATAAAAATAATTGTCTTGTAAATTTTGAACAGAAAGAAAATTGTACTCTTAAGGAAGAAGTTGAAGTAAGAAAAAAGCTTTGGTGTGGGCAAGAATATACTGAAATTGTTAGTAAGACAACAAGCAAAGTTATTGCTAGAATAAAAGTTCTTCCTAATGGGAAAGCTGCAAATATTAATTTTAATGTGGGCGGTGAAGGTACTTGTGCTTATTGTTCGGATGGCATTAAAAATTATGATGAAGAGGGAGTAGACTGCGGTGGTCCGAATTGTGTTTCATGTACTGCTTCAAAGTTGAAAAGAACAGGTGTATTTTTAGCAGGAACATTATATGGTGTCTTATTGCCTTTTTTGATGCTGTTTGTATTTTTAGGCTTGTTAACTTATACTGTTCAATTTATTTTTCAATATACAGCTAGAACTGCTGAAAACTGGATTTTAAGACAATATGCTAACTGGAAAAAAGAAGGATATGATGCCTTTGTTTTAGACGATAATGTTAAACATTTAAAACGGAGGTTATAAAAAGTCTTAGAAATATTTAATTTAAAAGATGGTTGATAAAAAAGCATTGGAAAATTTCAAGGCCTTTGCAGAGGGTGTAAAGAGGCTAAAAGAACTTGAAAAAGAATTGGATTCACTTGATACAAGTAAATTTAAGTATGAAGAGAAGAATATAAGAAAAAAATTAAAAAGTGTCAATTCTATAGCTCAAGTAGAAAGAGAGCTTAATGAATTAAAGGCCAAGATTTCGGGTGTTGATGTTGATTTTTTAAAGAGTAAGCTAGATTTTGAGCAGACTCGCAAGATTTCTGAACTTGAAAGAAAATCTCAAGAATTAGAAAGACAGATTATACTTTCTAGGAAAAATTCTCTTAGTAGTTCTGAACTTGAAAATGTTGAAAATCTTCCAAGTTTAAAAGAGAATCTAACTAGTCGTATTTCTTATTTACGTGAATTATTATCTAAAGAAGATAAAGAACTGCGAAGAGAAATAGAAGGTGCTAGAAGAGCAAGAATAAAAAAACAATTAACAGATGATGAAATAAAAGATGTAGATTATATTCCTCATTTAGCAGGTAAAATTGATTATTTTAGACAGCTTTTGAAGCGTGATGAAACTGAGTTGAAAAGATTAGAAACTTTTTTTGAAAAAGGGCAGGAAGATTTTAGATTAATTAGTAAGAAAGTTGAAGAAATAGATTTCTTGAAGCATAAACTTGATTATTTAAAAAGAACTTTAGAAGAAAAAGAAGTACAAATTCATGAAGAACTAAAAAAAGCTCAAGATCCTTCATTAAAGAAAAAGCTTCTTGCAGAAGTAGCTGGACTTGAAAATAAAGTAGATGGTCTAAAACAGGAAATTTATTCTAAGATTACACAAGAAACTTCTGAATCTAGATGGATGATTCAAAAACAAAAGCAAGAATTGCAGGAAGAACTTCGGGAATTAGCTAAAACTTCTGCAAAAATTATAGCTGATGATAAAAATGAGACATTAAATAAATTAATTTTAGAATTAACTAAAATCAATCAGAAAATAGAAAATGGTAAAATTGAATTAAATGAACAGTTTACAAGAAATCTTGAAGATTTACAAAGAAAAATTGATGAGCTTGAAAAAATTCAAAAAACTGATGAAACTAAGCTTGAACTTAATGAAAAAGTCGAATCTAATTTTAATTATCTGAAAGAAAAATTAGAATATCTCGAGAGAATCCAGAAAAGAGACGAATTTAGAATTAAAAATTCAGATGGAACTGGGGTGTTTATTTCTCGTTCAAAAGCACTAGGAATAGTTCCTAAATACTTGCAGAAAATAGAAAGTCTTGAAAATTTACAACAGCCTAAACGTATAAAAGAAATTAATCCAATAATTGAATCAAAAAAAGAACATAAATTTAGATTTAGGGTTGGGGGAGAAATACCTGAACTTCCGGCTATGCCTTTAACTGCAGAAGAACTAGAGAATTT
>CAYIVX010000021.1:0-15963 GCA_964366925.1 Candidatus Woesearchaeota archaeon
AAAAGCAGAGAGGTTGGTGCAGGTCAATTAAATGGCACAATAGGTAGAAGTTGTGAAATTTGAAAGAAGTTTTTAGATTAACTTTCTATAATAAGTAATATCCAGCCGCCGAATTTTTACGGCAATAAGAAAATAAAAGGAGGAGAAATGGCTATTTTGGTTGGAGTTGACAATATCTTAAAAGAGGGAGAAAAAAGGAGACAGGATAGAGAAAGAAGCAATATTCCCACGCTATATCTTAGAGATGGAGATCGAGCAAGGATACGGTTTATTACCGATGCTAATAGTGCTGCGAGGGCTTATTATCATAGAGTTTTAAGAACATACCCTAGTGGTAAATCATTTAATGAAGAGATATATTGTTCCCAGAGGGATGCAGAAGGGGTATGCGATTTGTGCGAAAGAAATGAACGGGCAAAGATAAAAATTCACTTTTGGTTATATGTTTATTCTGTTCTGCATTCTCAACAAAACAAAAGGCTTCAAATTGATGAAACAGCTCAAGTTTGGAAGAAAACTAAAGGTGGGGGATATTTAGAAGAGGTGAATCATGTGGTTTTGTGGAGAAGTGGAGTTGGTAAAAGTGACTATATTTTAAAGAGTCTTGCTAATTATAATACAAAGTATGGAACCTTATTGGATAGAGAATATGAAATCTCCAGATTGGGAGGAGGGTTGGAGGATACTGTTTATAATATTGTCTCTGAAGCTCCTTCTAAATACCCAGAAAATTTGAAGGCAATAGTTTTGCCTAGTTTGGGAGATGTAATTCGAGGAGAGGTTCTTACTTTAGTTCCTGAAGTAGCTGAAAAAGATAAGAAGCAAGAAGTTATTCAGAAAAAAATTGAAGAAGAGAAAATGGAAAATATAGAGGTCGAGGAGGAGGAAGAATTATTTTAGCAGTAAGTATATTGAAGGGGAGGAGCCTAGTTTATGAAAAGATGGTCTTATGGAGTGAATTTTTACCAAAAAACAGCTTCTATTTATATACAAAAAGGACCTAGGTGGGTTTTTCTCTTAGACTCTCTTTTTAGTTTTATTTGTAGTAAGATTCCAAGAATTCCTCTTCCACCAATTAAAGTGAGGCTTTGGGATAAAGAAAGTATAGAGTTTAACGAGGATAAAAAATGGATAAAGTTGTCTGACTATTGGGGGGATTTAGCTCAGTTGTTTTGTTTAGAAGTGCATCAGCCAATTATGGATTTCTGTTGGAATAAAACAAAGATGTATAGTTTTAGTATGGATTATTCTAAAGTTAGGGAAGTGTTTTATAAAGGAAGCGAGAAATTTTGGGATGGGGGAGAAAGTGAATACGGAAGTAGCAACAACAAAACTTAACTTGTCTATCTCAGAAATTGAGAAGATGCTAAAATATTATAGAAAAGCATATTCAATTCTTGAGAAGATGCAAAAGGTAATAGCTAAACTATTGGAGGATTATGATGATGAACTAGCATTTAGAGAGGACTCTTTTGAACCTTTATGGATGATAAAGGAAAATGAATTGATGCGATGGAATACTGGGAAGATGTGCTGTCTAGTAGTAAAAAAAGACGGTTCTGTAGCATATCTTTCAAAGGAGGACAGGTGGCAATAGTAGGAGCTAAAATTGGAATGACACTGAAACTTCCAGGAGGCACAAACTTCGAGTTTATAAGACCAGAAGTTAGTATTGAGGGAATAGATATTGAAAAGAATATTAGTGAGCAACTAGCGGAGGCAAGAAAAACTTTAGTCGAAGTGTGGAAGGAAGTTTGTAATTTTATAGAAAGTGAGGTAATGATAGCAATTGAATCGAATGAAAAAACAAAAGGGTTAGTAACAAAAAAACTTAAGGATTTTGAAATTCGAATTAAGAACTTGGAAGCTAATCTTGAAGAAGCAAAATAATAAAGTATATATTGCTGCCCCGTTTTTTAGTAAAGCTCAAATAGAAACTGTCGAGAGAATTGAAGGTTTTCTTGAGGAATTAAAAATTTCTTATTTTAGTCCTAGAAAGGAAGCTTTAATTATTGAAGGAAAAGAATCGTCAGAGGAGGAAAGAAAGAAAGTCTTTTTATCAAACATACAGGGAATGTTAAGTTGTGATTCTGCAATTGCTGCGATTGATGATTTTGATAGGGGAGTTCTTTGGGAAATGGGATTTTTGTTTGCAAATGGAATTCCAATTATTGGGTATACTGAGTATAAAGAAAGAGGATTAAATGTAATGCTTCAACAATCAGTTGTTGGATTTGTTCATGGAATCAGTGAATTACAAAAATGGATAATGCCGAAATAGAGCTTATAAATTTCTTCTTTGGATCTCAAAGAAGATTAACAAATATTCTAAGGTGGAATACAACGCCTAGAATTTGTTCAGAATCAGTGGCTTCGCATAGTTATTTTGTTTCTTTATATTCTATGATCATTGCAGATTATCTGGAAAATAGGTATAAATATAAGATAGATAAAGAGAAAGTAATTAGGTTTGCTTTGCTGCATGATATTGAAGAATGTTTTAGTGGGGATATTGTAGCATCTATAAAAGCATCTAGTCAAGAGTTTAGAGAATCTTTGGAAAAATTAAATTTTAAAGTTTTAGAGGTTGTATTTAAAAATTTATCTAACAAGAAAGAGTATATTGACAATTGGAAAGAATCCAGGAAGTATGATTGTTTGGAATCTTTAATAGTAAGAGTATCTGATATTATCAGTCAAATTTTATATTCTTTCGAAGAATTAAAAATGGGAAATTCTTTTATGCAGGAAATCTTTGAAAGCAGTCTTCAGAGATTAAGATTTTTTAAAGAAGAATGGGTTCAAAATTTTTTAAATGAAATTATTATATTTACAAGTAAGAATTTAGATATTTCTTTTTCTGAGACTAGGGCATTTTCTCATGAAATTATAAAGGGAGAAGATTATTGATTCCGGTTGTTATTTTTGATGGAATGTCTGGAGCTGGAAAAACTACACTCAGATATAAGTTATATCAATATTTAGATGGAAATGTTTTGACTATTGATAGATTTACTCCATCAGTATGGGTATACGATTATTTGAGAGAAAAGAATAGAAGAATAGAAATTCAGAAGATAGAGGAAGAATTTCAGGCAGCTCTTTTTCCATTGTGTGTTCTTTTATTTTGTGATTTTGAAGAAAGCTTAAAAAGAATTAGTAAGAATGTATTCCGAATATCTAAGTTTACTCCTGAAAAAGAAGCTAGGGGATTTGAGATTTACAGAAAAGACATTTCTAAATATACAAATATTCTTTGTCTTGATTCAAGCAGAAAAGATTCAGAAATTTTGCTTAAAGAAATACTTGGGCGAATGAAAAGTTGATTAATATATATATTTCTGGTAAAAATGGATTTATTGGATCTTCTCTTACAGATAAATTAAGAAAAGATTCTAAATATCAAATAATAGAAGAAGAATTTCGTTTAGATGAGATTCAAAAAATAAAGGTTTTTAGACCTGAAATTATTGTTCATTGTGCTGCAAAAGTTAGTAGCCGGTATTGTGAAGAAAATTTGATAAGTGCTTTTGAGTCTAATGTGCGGGGGACTTTAAATATAGCAGAAGTTGCTCGGGATATGCAAGCTTACTTGATATATTTATCTTCTGTAGTAGTTTATAATTTCAAGGCAGATAATAATGTGATTTTGGAAACTTCTAAAGTTAATCCCCATACTTGGTATGGAAAAACTAAGTTAATGGGAGAACAATGTATTTCTTTAATTCCAAATGCGTCTATTTTAAGGCTTGGATTTATTTATGGCGATCCAAAAAAGGATAAATATAGTTTAATATCTTCGCTAATAAAAAAGGAGAAATTTTTCAGGGTTGGCGATTATCAGAAAGATTATCTTTATATTGATGATTGTATCGAAGCGATTAAAAGAATTATTGATATTAAATATGTTGGAGTAATAAATATCGGAGGCGGAAGAGCATATAAAACACAAGACATCGTTAAATTTTTAAATGGAGATTTATCTTTTTTAGATAATCAGAGTGATTATATTAAATCTTTTGTAATTTTACCAAGTAAAATATACCATCTTACAAAATGGAGACCGATTACTGATTTTTGGGTTAAATTGTTAGAATTAAGAAAGGAGTATGGAAATGAAAATACGCATCAAAGAAAAAGTTTTTGATACATGTAAATTTCAAAGTTCAAAAACTCCTATCTATGTAGGTGTAAATGAAATTAAAGTAGATCTAATAAGTTATCCACCAAATCCGTATAAAGTTATTGTAGAAATGGCTTTAACTACCTGGGGGTCTAATTTAAAAAAATGGATTCTTCTCTCTCCTGAAGAAAGATTTTATGCGGTTTCTTCTGTTTTACGAAAAAAAGCACTTCCTCTAGGATTGGAGAGTCCTTTATTTGTTTTTGGAGTTTCTAATGTTTCTAGGTCGTCTTTTGATCAAATAGCTAGAACAAGAATTGGTGCTACTATTTCTTCATTGGGGTGGAATAATATTCATTCAGAAACTGGTTTTAGAATTCCTAATGAGATATTTGATAAATACGATAAATACGAAGAAATTAGTAGTTGCTTGGAAAAAATAAAAAGTTTGTATTGTGATATGGTTCTAAATGGAATTTCGTGGCAATCTGCAAGAGAAATTCTTCCTTTAGGATTATTGCATTGGTTTTATTTTTCAATAACTTACCTTGCACTTCAAAATTTCTGCTCTCGGAGATTATGTTTTTCTGAAAAAGAAGATACAGTAGCAACAGCTTGGTTAATGAGGGAAAGAGTTAAGGAAAAGTTTCCTTTATTAGCATTATGCTTACGTCCTTCTTGTGATTTTAGCAAAAGATGTTCTTATCATCTTGAAGATTCACTTCCTGAGCATATGGGGTCATTATTTAAATCATGTGGGAGAAATCTGTGTAATGTGAGTAATCCTAATGTTGAATTTGATATTCCTAGCACAGATGTAAATAATCTCCGAAGTCAATTAGGAATTAATATTCCCAATGCTGATGAAGATTTACCACCAGTTAAATTTGACGATTTAGAAAAGAAGGACATTGAGGCATTTTCTAATGATTGATGGAATAAAATTTAGAACTATATATGCAGATCCCCCATGGTATGAAATTGGAGGAGGTAAGATTTGTCGAGGTGCTCAAAAGCATTATCCTATAATGAAGACGCCAGAAATTCTTTCTTTAATGCAAAGAATACTTGAAGAAAAAATTGATGAGAATGCTCATATATATTTGTGGGTAACAAATAATCATCTTTTTGACGGATTTAAAATTTTAGAGGGATTAGGTTTTAGATATGTAACATGCATCACATGGCTAAAAAATCAGATTGGATTAGGGCAATATTTTAGAGGAATAACTGAACATTGTTTATTTGGAGTAAAGGGTAGTTTGCCATATAAGTTATTAGATAATGGTAAACGGGCGCAAGGAAGAACTGGATTTTTTGCAAATAAAACAATTCATTCTTCTAAGCCTGATATCATGTATGAAATGATTGAAAAGGTGAGTTATCCTCCATATTTAGAAATGTTTGCAAGAGAACGGCGAATCGGATGGGAAAATTGGGGAAACGAAATCTCTGAGGTTTGAATTTAAAATGCTTGTTGATTTAGAAAATGCAGATTTAATTCTTAGAAATCTTTCTTCTCAAAGTGTGTTTATTGTAGATATAGAAACTTCGGGATTAGACGTTTTGGGAACGGATTTTATTTGCGGAATAGGAATTGGAACTGCGAAAAGAAACGCTTATTATTTTCCCTTTAGACATACTGGTGATTCAAAAAATTTAGGGATTGAATATTTAAGGAAATTATTAGAGATTTTAAGGGGAAAAACTTTAATAGGACATAATATTAAGTTTGACATAAAAGGTTTATACAAAGAAGGCTTTATCTACAAAGATAATTTTCTTATAGATACTATGATAATGGTTAGATTATGTTCTTATTTTAGAAATCCAAAATTTGGATTAGATAAAGTCACTGAAAATTTTCTTTCTTCTGAAAGGGCTTTTTATAAGATGGAATTTAAAAAGTATTTGCAGAAAAATAAGATTAAACGAGTATGTGATGTTTCAAGTGATATTGTAGAAAAATATTGCTGTAATGATATTTTATGTGTATATGATTTATATTTAAAATTAGGATTACTAATAAAAAAGACAAAGCAAGAAAAAATTTGGTGCTTAGATTCTAATACCACTAAAGTTCTTTTGAATATGGAAATTGAGGGAATACGGGTAGATCTTGATTATTGCAAAAAGTGTATAGATTTGCTAAAAGAAAAGAGTAAAATTATTGAATCTGAAATTTATAATTTAGCAGGAGAAAAATTTAATATAGATAGTCATCTTCAGTTGTCAAAAATTTTTACTAAGCTGCAAATAAAATCTCCTGCTTTAACCAAAAAGAAAAGTGACTCTTGGAGCCAAGCAGTTTTAGTTCAACTAGATAGATATCCTATTTGTAAGAAACTAATAGAATATAGAACTGTAAATATGTTGCGAAGAACTTTTTTTGAACCTATCTATGAAAAGAATGATGAAATTGTTCATCCTTCATTTAAAAACTGGGGGACTATAACTGGTAGACTTTCTTGCGCTGAACCAAATCTTCAGAATATTCCTAAATTTATAAAAAGTATGGATGCGAATATGATTCAAGAGGTAAGTGATTCAGATTTAGAGAAAATCAAAAGAATAGCCAAATCGGGATCTGGCGGAAGAACAATGGCATCTGGAGTTTTTACTGGAGATGAAGCGTATATCGACAAAGATAGTCTAATTTCTGCAAGGCGACTTTTTATTTCTAGGCTAGAAAGGTCTTTATTTTCTGTAGATGTTTCTCAAATGGAAATTTCGGTATTTTTGTATTATATCGGAGAAGCAGAATTACTGGAAAGAATTTCTAGAGGTGGATTTGATTTTCATAAATTTGTTGCCATAGACGCATTTGGGGCTAACGAAGCAGATTCTAACTTTAAATTTATCCGGGAAATTGCAAAAAGCATTACATTTGGAATTATTTATGGAATGGGATTAGAAACTTTGGCTATTCAAATAGGAAAGTCTAAAGAAGAAGCTAGAGAATTTAGAGAGAAATATTTTAATCTAATGCCCAAGGCAAAAATCTTTATGGAAAAGACTATTAAAAAAGTGAAGAACAGAGAGACAATTTATAATGATTACGGAAGAAGATATATTCTTCCTGAAGAAGATGCATATAAGTTAATTAATTATTTAACGCAAGGAACTGCTGGGGAAATAATAAAAGAAAATATGATAGAGATAGATAAATTTCTGATAGATAAAAAAACTAGGATGCTTCTTCAAATTCATGATGAATTAATATTTGAAGTTCCTGAAGATGAAGAGCATCTTTTGAAGAAAATAGCAAAGATTATGCAAAAGAATTCCTTGGGAATTCATATGAATCTGGATATTAAAAAGTGTGGAAGTAATTGGGCAGGAAAAGAAGATTATGTATTATAAAAGCCTAGAAGAAAAAATTGAAAAATGTAATCTTTGTAATTTAAAAAGCAGTGTTGAAGCAAATGTTCAATATGGTCCTATGTATGGATATGGAGGAAATTCTGTTATTATTTGCGGATTAGCGCCAAGTTATAGAAGAGCTAGTGAATCAAAATATACTTTAACTCGTGATCATTCAAAAGGAACGGCTGGAGTTTTATTTAAAGCATTGGACGAAGTCAAATGGCCAACAGAAAAAACATATTTTACAAATTTAATAAAATGTTCTTTACCAGAAAATAGATATCCTTTAGAAAATGAAATAGACACTTGTTTTAAGACTTGGTTTTTGCAGGAATTTTTTTTAGTAAATCCTTTTGCAATAGTGGCTTTAGGAAGATATACTTTTGATTATTTAAAAAATAATATGTTTGTAGAAGTTCCTCTTTTTAAAATAAATCATTTTTCGTATATTTTAAGAAATCAAGGCGAATATGGAAATTGGATTAACGTTTGGAAGGAAATTGGTCATCAAATAAAAGAAGTAAAGGAAAGATAATTATAATGAAGTCAGTTCCATTTGCCCAGTGTGAGAAATGCTCTCTTTTAAATAGACCAATTGTTAAGGGGCAAGTTGGAAAGAATAAAAAAATAGTTTTTATTGGCGAGGCCCCAGGATGGTGGGAAGTTCAGAAGGGAATTCCATTTGTAGGACAAGCAGGAATGCTTCTAGGGGATTTATTACTTGAATTAGGGTTAAATAAAAGCGATATGTGTATTTCTAATTCTTGTCTATGTCATCCAGTTAATGAATCTGGAAATAATAGAACTCCTACAAAAGAGGAAATTATTTGTTGCAATGAAAGATTATTAAAGTCAATAGAGATTCTTAGACCGAGAATTGTAGTAGCATTGGGAGCAATAGCTTATTATTCTTTGGTAGTGGACAGTTCTCTTCCTTTGAGTGTTGTAAGGATGTCAGAAGTTGTTGGAAAAAGATTTAAAAGTAAAAATGGATATTCTGTTTTAGTTACTTATCATCCTGCATTTATTTTAAGGAATAGTAGCTATAAGAATAAATTGACAGAGCATATAAAAATGGCCATTGATTTATCTAATTCTTAGCTGTATTTTGCATAAGGTTTATATAATAGGAAGTATTTATGGATGTGCAAGAGAGTTTAAATCAAGGAATTAAGGATTTCTCGGGGCATCCTTATTTTCTTGAAATGACCCTGAAAGAATTAAAACTGCATTCTGAAAAGAATAAGGATTATACAAAAGGAGGAGATTCTTTAGGAAATTTCAAGAGGGTGTCTAAAATTTTATCGAATTATCCTAAATTAAAACTTTCAGACTCTAGGGTTGTTGCAATTGTTTATTTATTAAAACAGTTAGATGCTGTTTTATGGATGATTTCGAATGAATATGAGGGAAAAGTGGAAAATATAGATAGTAGAATGCAGGATGTGCATATATATGCAAAAATTATTAGGATATTGAACAAGGAAATGAAGAGAGTTAATGACTAACAATCTTGATATACAAAATATAATTAATAATATTAAAAAAGAGCTTAAAATTGATATGCTTGTGGGATCTGATATTAGGTTAAAGCTTAATCGAATATCTACTGGAATTGAGCAACTGGATAAAATTCTTGGTGGGGGAATTCCTAGAAAAAGAACTACAATTTTTGTAGGGGATTTTAGCACGGGGAAAACTTATATTGCATTACAAATAATTAAGTCGGTTCAAGGTCAAGGAGGAATTGCTGCTTTTGTTGATGTTGAAAAGACATTTGATAAAGATTGGGCAGAAAAGATTGGAGTAAATGTAGATAATTTAATTGTTTCGCAGCCTACCTTTGGAGATGAGGCAATTGATATTATAGTTGAATTGTTAAAAAATAATGTGGATATTATAGTTTTGGATAGTATTGCCGCTCTAATTCCTCCAGAGGAGTATGATGAAAGAACTGGGCATCAATTTATAGGTCTTCAAGCTAGACTTGTAAATAAAGCATTAAGAAAAATAACTGCTTGTTATAATTTAGATAATAAATCAATATTTATTGCTATTAATCAGCTTAGGGCTAATATTGGGGGATACGGAATAAAGGAAACAATGCCGGGAGGAATGGGACAGGAATTCTTTGCTAGTTTAATTATGAAAGTAGCTCGAAGAGGATGGATTACTGATGTAGAAGAGGGAAAAAGGAAGATTGGATTTAATATTGAATGTCTTTTAACGAAGAGTAAGATTTCTCCTCCATTTCAATCGTGTATAATTCCCTTTTTGTTTACGACAGGACAGATTGATGAGATTTCTTCAATAATGCAGTTAGCTATTGATGGTGGAATTGTAGAGAAGAAGGGAAACACGTATTTTTATAAGGGAGATAAATTGTCTGTTGGAAAGGGGGGATTGCTAGATTATTTGAAGGTTCAACCAGAGATGTTTAATCAAATAAAAGAACAAGTATTAAGCTTGTGATGCTTATTTAGGATAAAAAAGATTCGAATAGAGAATGAGGATGAAATTGGATTCTTTGGAGCTTAATCAAATCTATTGTGAGGACTGTTTATCTTTTATGAAAAAAATTCCCAGCAATAGTATTGACTTAGTTATTGCTGATCCTCCCTTTGGATATACAATAGTGAGAAATGAATGGGATTATATTTTAAATAGAAAGGATTATTTAAGATTTAGTTTACAATGGATGCAAGAGATGGTAAGAATAATGAATGAAAAGGCTTCTGCTTATATTTTTAGTGGTATAGAGTATGCTGCAGAAACTCGATTATTTCTTACTAGGCCTAAATATTGCAATTTAAAACTATTAAATTGGATTATATGGAAATTTGATTTAGGTTATCATCCTAAATATCATTACAAAATGAGAACTAATCATATTTTCTTTGTATCAAAGACTGATAATTGGATATTTAATGCTGATCAAGTTAGGATTTTAGTTAATCCTAAAGATAAGAGGCACAATCCCAATGGTCAAATCCCATGTGATGTTTGGGAATTTTCTGAACCTAGAAAGAATTCTAAAGAATATGCAAACCATGAAGCACAAAAGCCATTGCTGATGATTGAAAGAATGGTTGTAGCAAGCAGCAATCGGGGTGATTTAGTTTTTGACCCTTTTATAGGTTCTGGAACTACAGCGGTGGTGGCAAAAAAGTTAGGAAGAAATTTTTTAGGTTGTGATATTAATCAAGGGTATATAGATATAGCAAATCAACGATTAATGGAGATAGAAACATAATAAATGATAGCAAAAAGTTCTCTTGAAATGAGGTAAGAATGGGGACAAAAATAGAGAGTCTCCCTAAAATTAATGTAAAAGAATATATGGGATTTGTTCCTACATCTGTGTGGAATCTTAGTAGACATTCTGAGTGGGAGAAAGAAATCGCCGATTTTGGGGATATTAGTTCAAGTAGAAAGGAAACTTGTAAATTTCTACCTGGGTTGAAATATTCTAGTTTTAATTCTAATGTTGCTGCTGCAGTTATTAAATATTGGAATCGTGAAAAATATGAGTCTGTTTTAGGACAATTGAGTGATATAAGGAATTATGAAGAGTTTTTGGATAGAATTCAAGAATGTTTATTTAATTGTTATCGAATACTGAAAGATAATAAATTTTGTATTTGGGTGGTCGGAGATTTTAGAAGGAATAGAAATGTGTGTTGTTTTCATGGACATGTTATAAATAGAGCCTTAAAAGTTGGGTTTAAGTTATATGATATAATAATAGAACAATTAAATACACCATTTGCTTGGTGTAGGGTGCGGGAGAACTACAGATTAAATTTTGTTGCTAAAGCACATCAATATATTTTGGTATTTCGGAAATGGTAATATGGAGATATAATCAAAAATGAAAGAGCGAACTCCTCGACAAATGATTGTAGAGAAAGCACTTAATAAACTTGGATTTCAAACAGAACTGGAGGTTTTATTTCCGCCATTTCAGGCAGATATAGTTTGTTATGAGCTTGGAAATGGGGGTGTTATATTTGAGATTGACGGAGAAGAACATAGAAAGAGAAGAGACAATAAGCGAGATGAATTTATAATGAATAAGTATGGGATTACTAGAATAATTAGAGTTCCTAACGAGATTGTAGATGAAGGGTCTGAAAAACTGGAAAAGTATTTAAAAGAGCAGATTCAATTAGGAGAATGAATGAATATAGAAAAGGTTAAGTGTCCAGCATGTGGTGGTTCTGGTCAATATAAATCAGCAGAAATAACTGGAGCATATAAGAATGGTAAGTGTTTCTTTTGCAACGGAAGGGGGTTGGCTCCCCTTTCTTTAGGAAATGAATCATTGATAGAAAGAAATTTAGTGTGTGAAGAATGTGGAAACTCAATTTTTGATGCTTTTTATTGTGGTAGATATGGAATTCAGCTTCGATGCCAAAAGTGTGGGATCCGAGTTCTTATATATTCTTTCCTGGCTTTGTTTCCAAAGATAAAAGTAACTGTAGGAGAATCTCTTAATTCTTTTGAATTAACAGAAGAAGAAAAGTGTCTTTGTATTATAAGAGAAAAGAAGAGTAGTTAAGGAGCATTTAACATTATGCCTAAAAAATTATCTGATTTAATAAGAAGGATTAAACAATCCCATTGGTTAGAAAAGGATTTAGATGAATTCTTGGAGAAATCTAGAAATAAAGATAGGTTTCCTTCTGAATATTTTCATCCTTCTTCAATTGGAGAATGTAATCGGGAAATACAATATAATATGATGGGCATTCCTACGGAAGACCGTCTATCAGGAGCAAATATTAGAGTCCTTGACCAAGGGCTTTATACTGAGAAGAAGTATCATGATTATTTTAATAGTATGGGAATTCTGGTTAGTTATCAACAAGTTGTTTTAATTCAGAGTCCCCCCATTAAAGGAACTTGTGATTTTGTTATTAAAAATCCGGATTCTGGAGAGCTTTTTTTAATAGAATTAAAAACAAGACGGGAAGAAGTTGCTAGAATAAAGTGGGAGGATTTAAATAATCCCTATTCCCAACATAAAATTCAGTGGCAACTTTATGCTAAGGGATTAAATATGGTTAATGGAATGATTATTTATGAAAATAAAAATAGGCAAGCTTTAAAGATATTTGATATGGTTTTAGATGAGGAGTTTGTTCAAAAAATTTTTTATAGACTTCTTTCTATTCAGAAAGCTATAAGTTTGGAATATACTATTGGCAAGCCTTCAATATGTTCTAATTTCTTTTGCAATTATAAAGAAAAATGTAGTCGAGAATAAGAGAGGAAACATGACTGAAGAGAAATGGAATTGGAAAGAAGCAGCTAGACGGGTAGAAGAATTAATAGACTTTCCTTTAGAGGAAAAGCCTAAATTATCTATAGATAGATTTCCAGAAGATATAACTCTTATTCCTAGTGATCAAGTTGGATTTTTAATGGGGCAACTTGAAGCTTGGAGAAGCTATATTGCTTCGCAACTAATGGTTGTTTTAGCAAAGCATGGAATTGTAAAAAATAGTTTTGAACTTGGATTGGGAAAATCTTTATTTAAAATGGAAGAAGAGTTACCCAAAAGAAGATTAAAAGAGGGATTAATATCTCATATTATTACTAATAGTGAAGAACTTCGAAAGGCTAAAATAATGTTGATTGAATTTGAAGCTAAAATTATGATATTGGAGAAGGCATATGAATTATATTCCAACAAAATTTCTACTCTATCTAGGGAGATTACTAGAAGAAGCATTGGAAGTAAGCAAGAAGGAAGGATGTAAATTGTGTTATAGGAAACTTAAGAGATAAAAATAATGCAAATTTGGGGGATTGATTGTAGTAGCAAAAACATTGCTATCTCATGTTTTGATGGAGGGAATTTAAGCTGGGTTTCATATAAAGATAGTAAAATGAAGAATACTCAGGACAGAATTTTTGAGTTGGGTAAAAGATTTGAAAAAGCATTAATGGGAGGAATTCCAGATATTATTTTTATTGAGGAAAGTATTTATGTTAGTAATTTTAAGACAAGTAAAGCAATTGCTGAAGTGATTGGAAATATTAAGTGGATTTGCGCTGAAAATGAGGTAAAGTTTAGGACTGTTCAAAATCGTATGTGGAAAAAAGAAATTATTGGAAGTGGAGGGGCTTCTAAGGAGGATATTAAAAGGTTTGTTATTGAAAGATATCCGCAACTTAAAAATGAATCTCAAGATGTTTGGGATAGCGTTGGAGTTGCGTTATACGGAATAAAATATCAGGCATTATTAAAGGGGAGCGAGAATGAAGCAAGAAAGAATGTCTAAGAATAGTAAAAACCAAGTTTATAAAAGGTTATGGAAACCAATAATTTGTTATATTTGTCTACAATTGGGCGGGACTTTAATTAAAGATGAAAATGGCTATAGACATGAAAATTGTAAATATGGAGGTTATTAGTGGGTAAAGAATCTGAGAAAGAAATCCAGATGGAAATTAAGTGTAATGTGTGTAATAGTCTTTTGAGATTATGGAAAGAAACGGCTTCTGGGGTAGCACTGGTGGGGGAACCCCCTGTTCCTATAAAGAATTATGAAGATAAAAAGGTTGTTATAATAAGAGATTTTATGAAAGTTCATAAAAAGTGTAAAGAAAAAAAGAAGGAGATTTAGGGGAAGGAGATGGCAAAATGGTCTAATGGAGCAGAGATTGTCCTTAGAGAAAGATATTTATTGAAAGATAAAAAGGGAGTTGCTGTTGAAACTCCTGATCAAATGCTTTATAGAGTGGCCCATTATATTGCCTCTGGGGAAAAAACAGAAGCGGATAAAAAATTATGGGGGGAAAAGTTTCTTTCTATAATGGATTCTCTGGAATTTCTGCCGAATACTCCTACTTTGATAAATAGTGGGAAAAAGGATGGGCAACTCGCGGCGTGTTTCCTTCTTGTTGTGCGAGATTCGATGGAAGAAATCTTTGAGTCGGTAAAGCAGTGCGCTTTGATTCATAAAACAGGTGGTGGAACTGGGCTTGTATTTTCTCATATTCGACCTAAAGATTCAATTGTCCGAAGCACGGCAGGAATTGCTAGCGGGGTTGTGAGTTTTATGAAAATATTCGATACAACAACCGAGGTTGTCAAGCAGGGAGGCGTTAGAAGAGGAGCCAACCTTGGAACTCTTAAATGTAATCATCCTGAAATTGAAAATTTTATAACTTGCAAGAGTCAGATTGGAAAGTTTCAAAACTTTAATATCTCTGTAGCAATTACTGATAATTTTATGCGAGCAGTTCAAGCAGGCGTTCAATTCCCTCTTAGAAATCCATTTACAAAAGAAAAAACATATATTGAAGCAGCTAGATTATTTGATTTGATGTGTTATCAGGCGTGGCTTACTGGGGATCCTGGAATGATATTTATTGATACAATGAATTCGAAGAATCCGACCTCATACCTTGGAGATTTTGAGGGCACCAACCCCTGTATAATTGGCGATACATTAGTTGCTGTAGCAGATGGAAGAGATGCTGTCTCTATTAGGCAATTGGCCGAGGAGGGAAAAGATATTCTTGTTTATTGTGCAGATGAAAAGGGAAAAATAGATATTCAATGGGGTAGAAATCCAAGAAAGACTGGTTTAGGGGAAAAAGTCTATAGGGTTACTCTTGATGATGAATCATTTATAAAAGTAACAGATAATCATAAGTTTATTAGGAAGAATGGTGATGAAAAAACTACTTTAGAATTAAGAGAGGGGGATGCATTAGCACCATTTTATAAGGAATTATTTGAGGGCTGGGATAATTTTAGATTAACAGAACAATATAATCATAAAGTTGCTTCTGTTGAATTCGATGGATATGCAGATGTGTATAATATAACTGTAGATAAATATCATACAATTGCTTATATTACTAAAGATGAAAAGAGAGAGGATGGTAAAAGGGTATTATCTGGGATTATAACTCGACAGTGTGGCGAACAGCCGCTTCTGGATTCAGAATCGTGTAATCTTGGTTCTATTGATGTTTCTAAATTTGTAGGAGAGAATAAAAAGTTTAATTGGGATAGATTTGGAGAAGTTGTAGAAATTGCAGTAAGATTTTTAGATAATGTAATTGATGCAAATTGTTTTCCCAATGTAAAAATTGAAAGAAGAACAAAGCTTACTAGAAAAATTGGTCTTGGAATAATGGGATTTGCGGATTGCTTGATAAAAATGGGAGTTAGATATGATTCTAATGAAGCCATAAAAATAGCAAAGAGAATTTCTTCTAGTATGCAAGGAAGAGCATTAATTACTTCAAAGGAGTTAGCTAGGACGAAAGGTCCATGTCCTGCATTTTTACTTCCAGAAGCAAATAAGAAAGGGGATAAAAATTTAAGGAGAAATGCCACACTTACTACGATTGCTCCGACAGGGAGTTTGTCTATTTTAGCTGATTGTTCTAGTGGAATTGAGCCTTTATTTTCTAAGAATTTTTCAAAAACAGTATTGGGAGGGATAAAG
>CAYIVX010000022.1:0-15827 GCA_964366925.1 Candidatus Woesearchaeota archaeon
GGAATTCTTCTTGTTCTTCTTCTTCAAGAATTTCTGAGAAGTTGGAGGGGGACATTTAACCAAAAAATTCATCTTGATTTTCTCTTGTTATAAACCACCAAATTAGAATAATAACTATCGCGATAGTGATACCTAAAATAATTCCCATTAAAACAGAACTAATAAGAGCAGATAATAGGGTTGGAAATATCGCCCCAAATACTAAAATTAATACTAATAAAGTAAACCAACTGGGCATTTCTTGCTGAACCATTAATCCTTACCTCCCCAAAATAAATATCTCACGCCAAACCAGATAAATAAAACTCCTGCAACAATAAATATGACTGGAAGAGCTATTTTTATTTCAGTTCCAAAAATAGTATCGTTCAATCCAATCCCTATGAGGATTGTTACGATTCCACCAACTACAAAACCTGCATTTAATAAAATTGTTATTAAATCTTTTGTTGAAAATATTTTTTTCTTTCTTTGCAAGTTTTTATTTTGAATATGATTTTGAAAGGATTTAATTATTATAAAAATAAGTATAGTTACTAATAAACAAATTCCAGACCAGCTCATATGAAAAAACTTATTACAAAACCAATAAGTCCCCCAATTATAGCCGATTCATTAGTATTCAAAAATATAAACCCCAAAAAAGCACCACCCAAGGTACAAATTAATGTTTTGGGATTCAGAAAAAAACCAATTTGTCCTTTCTTGTTCATATCTATTTAACTATTAGCTTCTTTTTAAGTTTTATCTCGCCTTTCTTCGCTTCAGCAATTAATTCATCTCCGCCATTAAATCCTGCTTTCTCAACTGCTTCCTTAGGCAAAATAACTTCCCATTTAAAATAATCTTCTCCTTCCTTGGATTTTCTACTGGGATGTTTCTGTAATATCATGATAGTTATTGTTACCACTTATTTATAAAGATTTAGACGTCGAAAGATTTATAAATAGTAGACGTCTAATAAATATATGCCCCCCTCTTGCATAGCTTCACCGAATGAACTTATTGGAGTAGGGGTTTTTATTGGTGGAATGTGTGCTGTTTTGGGGATAATTATCTACGAGATAATAAATAACTCTAAGAAATAGCTGATTCCGACTACCCTCGTATGAAGAGGGAATAAGACCCGACACAGAAATTAGAATATATGAACTTAGAATGAATGAGAACAATTGAGACCATATTTCCTATTATAATAATACTTATAAAATTTAGATCTAGATTAAATCTATGACATCCGAAAACAATATTGAGTATACAAAAATTAGTTTGCGAAAAGCTCTTGAAGAAGATAATCCGCGAATAGTTTTTTTATTGGGGCAATTATATTTAGAGATGTATATTGACAAAATAATTGTTTTAGTTTTTTCTTCTAATTTTAATATAACTAATGTTTTAAATCAGACCCTCGATTCTGAAAATTTTACTTATAAAATGAAAATAAATCTTTTAAAAGATATTTTCAAGGAAATTATAAAAAATTGTTCGGATAATTCTCACTTAAAGAGTTTTTTACTCAAGCATAGAAAAAGCATTTTGAATGATATGGAAATTATTGGAAATATTAGAAATGCTTTTCAACATAATCTTTATTATTCTAAGGCTATTTCAAAATTGAATAATAATACTGGGAAATTTTTCAATTTGAAAACTAAACTTAAAGATTATAGAACCTTACCCCCGCTTCTTATGGATTTTAAGAAAATTGTAATCCCCTTACAAGATAGTTTAATATATATCTTAATTTCCTTAATGGAATTAGCCTCGGATGGAACAAAGCTAAAGAGCTTTGGCAAAATGCCTGCGGTGTCAAAACAAGACGCTCAGCAGGAGACCATCTGTTGAAATACTGAGGGGTTAAATTCGGCTAGGAGTAATATGTAGAGGTTTTATTTTTTATTTTTTTCTATTCTTTAAATCCATGATAGCAGATATATCCTGCTCCGATTGTTAAAAGAATAAGAACTGTCGCAGTAATCCAATCCGTCCCAGATATAATTTCCTTTGCACAGATATAGATTCCCGAAATACTTAATATCCCACCAATGATTAATTTAGCTAAATTCAATTTATTCACCTCCTTTCGTTTTATTTTTATAGATTTATTTTGAAATTTCCACCAGAAATTTCATTCGAATCATATTGAACTGTCCAGGGCATAATTGCACTTACATTAGTCAATACAAAAAATCGAACATTTGAAGTCGTTCCCAATTGCTCAACATTCAGTTTTATGATTTTATTAATAGGATTAATTTCTGAACTCAACTGGTCTGCCAACCTATCTGTGCCAAATATGACAAAGTCTTTATTACTATAATATAAGTTAATAGTTAACTTTGTTGCCCTACTCCCATTATTTTCTATTTGAAAAAAAGTCATAGTATAAGTCCTGTTGTCATCAATAGCAATGAAATAATTATAAGAACAATTAAAGATTGTCTTGCAATATTCGGTTATTTCACTACCTTTAATTAAATTCTGTGGTCCCCCCTGCACAAAGAATATATTGGGCTTAGAAGGTTCCAGATTTGCTATTCCCCTATTTGTCAAGTTTAGAAGTTCTTTAATTTCATTCAGTCCCCCGTTTGTTTCAGTAACTTTTTCATTTAAATTCTTTATTTGATTAGAGGTCTCTTCAGATAAGTTTAGAGATTGATGAGCGACATTAGTTGAATCTAAGGAAGATTGCCAAGAAAGAAATGCAAAACCCACTGCGATAAACGTCAAGATTAGCCCAATAATTCCAATGGTCTTACTCATAATTAAACCTCCAAATCCTTTAATCCCTTAAGAATGTCTTCTTCTAATTGCATAAGCTTTTTCTTTATCACATTTGGTTTTTCGTATTCAATTTCTTTGTATTCAATTTCTCGATATTTGGATATGCTTAAATCCCAATCTTTTTCTTTAATCTCTTTAATTGGAACAAAGAAGTATTTTTTCTTTCTATCTGTTGGATTTTCTTTATCTTTTTTTGCAAATTTATCTAATATTTCTGGAATATCTCCTTGGCCATCAATAAAGGTTCTTTTATCATCTAAACTAAAGCCATCTGCTTCCATCTTATAAAACCAGACTTTTTGAGTGGGTTCTCCTTTTGTGAAAAACAAAATCGCTGTTGAAACCCCTGCATATGGTTTGAATACTCCCGAAGGCATAGAAATAACAGCATCTAAACGGCATTTAGTTAGTAAGAGTTCTCTAACTTGTTTATGGGCATTAGAATTGCCAAATAAAACGCCTTCTGGAACAATTACTGCACATCTCGCATTTCCGCTTAAAGCCAGAACGTGATACATTAACTCTAAAAATAATAATTCTGTTTTTGTTGTTTTTACTCTGAATCTATCACTAACTTCTGCAACGTTTAAACTTCCTTTAAAGGGAGGATTTGCCAAAATAACGTCGAAATTATTGTCTGGCAATCTTGGTTCAGAATCAGATAAACAGTTTACACGTTTTATATTTGGTTTCTTTATTCCATGCATCATTAAGTTCATCAAAGCAATTCTAACCATGGTTTCATCAATATCTCTGCCAAATATAGAATCTTCATCTAAAATTTTCTTTTGTTTAGGTGTTAATTTACTTACACCCTCTCGTTTGTTTGCCTGCAGGATATGTTGATAAGCATTTACTAAGAAACCTGCTGTTCCGCAAGCAGGATCTAAAATTCTTTCATCAACTTTTGGATCTGCTAAGTCTACCATTAAATTAATTATATGTCTTGGTGTTCTAAACTGACCATTTTTTCCAGCTGTTGAAAGTTCACCTAAAAGATATTCATAAAGATCTCCTTGTGTATCTTGATTTTGTTCTTTTATGTGCATATCGTTTATGATATTTACTGCTTCGATTAAAAGTGAAGATGTAGGAATTCCAAAATTTGCACCTTTCATATATTGATTATAATCCTCATCGCCCAGATTTCTCATAAAAGGAAAAACCTTTTCTCGAACATGATCTAAAATTCTTTCAGCAGGATAAGTTGTCCATACAGACCATTTACAATCGTCATGTCCCTTAAAGAGGGATTTATGTTTATCTCCAGTAAACTCTGCTTCTTGCACACGTTTGTTATCTTCATCTTCAAGCTTCTTCATAAACAGAAGATACGACATTTGTTCAATTGCAGTTATAGGATTAGAAAGGCCACCGCTCCAAAATTTATCCCATAATTTATTGATCTTTGATTTTAAGTTTGTGTCTAGCATGTTTTATTATTGTTATTTTCATTTAAATACTCTAAGGTGATATCTTCTTTTGTTCCATTTAGATAAAGAGCTTCAATTTTAGTTACATTTTTGCACTCCATCCATTTTGTTTTATTCAATATTAATTGGTCGCTAGAAGGGTCTAAAATAACTTTTATACCTGTAGAAGTATAATATTCTGCCCAAGAATGGTCCCAACCAGTAGGTCTAATCATTCGAGCGTTATAGCCAAGCTTATTCATAACTTCTACGAAATATCTAGCGTCTTCTCCACATCTCCCTATCTTCATTTTTATTGTCCATGAAGCTGGAACCTCCCTAAAGAATATCTTAGTACGATTTTGAACTCTATATAATGCAAAATTTAGTCCTAAGAAGGATATTTTATCTCCTTCATTTGGATAAATAATATTTTCATGAGACCAAGTTAAAAGAGCAGAAGCAATTTCGGCGTCATTGGTTTTGTTACCAACTACTTCTTTGATATGCTGGTTTAAGATATAGTCTCCTCTAAATATATTATAAACGAAAGGAATACTTGAGATGATTAGTGCTAAAATTGTTGAGATGATTATAATTAAGATAAAATAGATTAATGGTGAAAGAATTATTTTAAGTTCCTGATGGTTGTTCATTCTCTTTCCTCCTTTTGTAGCACCAAATTATAAGTTCAACTATAGAAAAACCCAATAAAGAACCCCCAAATGCATAAAATCCCACATCTAATTTGAACTTGGTTATTTCTTGTTTAAGGTTAGTTATATTTTGATTAGTTTCATTAACATTAAAATTAACATTATTAAGAGTATTAAAAATTTGGATTAATTCCCTATTTGTTATGTTAATTTCTTTACTCTCATAAAGAAATTTGTAATATGAAGATAAATTTTTATAATTATTTAAGTCTGTCTGAGTCTGGTTTAAGGTGGTGCTTAATTCGATAATTTGTATTTGTAAAGGTAATGTTTCAGCACTACAATTGTATGCGGGTTGTTGATTTAATGTTTCAGGTGAAGCTGAAGATACTAATTGTAGTAATAATATACCTAATAAAAACAAAGTCATTTTTTCTGTAATATTTTTTTTAGTAAGGTTCATTCTTTACCCCCTGTAAATAATTTGAAAGTTCTACTCTATTGCCATTTAATTCTATTAGATTATAATTATCCCACCTTTTTATTATTCTTCCTAATTCGGCATCTGAGAAATTACTTTTCTCTTTTAGCCGGTTTAATTTTATTCTACCTTCGGAATTAACTAATCTTATTAGCTCTACTGAATTCTTAACTGATGAATGTTTTATCATATACGGATTTAAATTTGCGATTAACCAAAGAATTAATAAAAATGAGATGGTTAAGAAAATGGAATATTCAAAAGTAGAAACGCTCGGTAGAGAATCTAATATCATTAGTAAAATAATAGAAAAATACGCCGCCCTAGAATACGCAAATATTTGTATTGCTTTTAGTAATTCATTTATGTCGGAATAAAATAACGCAGGAGTGGCTTGTATTAATACTCTCAACATACCGCTGGATAACCATAAAAATGCAAAAATATATCCTATTGCACTTCCACTATAGACAATTATAAATGACATAGCAAGAATTATTTCCATCAAGCTAGAAAGGAGAGTTATAATATTAAATTTATAATATTTATTTAATAAGTCCCATAATGCTTTGTAATTGTATCCCAGATACACTAAGGATAATCCTAAAAAGACGTATAAAGAATCTTTTAAATCAAAAATCTTACCTTCAAAAAGGTAAGCAAAAAAACCCATTATTAGAGTTAATATTATTGCCTTAGAAATTTCACTCCATCTTAAGTGCTTATCTAAGTAAAAAATATTTCCGATGATATTAACATTTAAACGACTTTTCATTTTGTCAGTTCTCTATTAATCGTAGAATTTACTAACTGATTTTTTAAATTATTCAAATCGAAAATATTCTTTTCATATTCTTTTCTTTTAGTTCTTCCTAATGCCGAAATAGTTTGAATTATTTCCATAACTAATTCTTCTTTTGAATTATACGAATAAATATTTGTTCGATTACAGATAGGACATATGACACTATTATTTTTAAAATCTAATTGCCCTCTTGATAAAAGATTCCAATAAAGAGTTCTACATCTTTTACATATAAATAAGGCAGATTTTGGCAGACTATCTAATTGTTCTTTTATCATTTTTTTTCTCCCTTACTTTTAAAATAATTGTCTAACTTTTTCCCCATACTTTTACTTTTGTAAATCTTTCCAGTCTCATCTCGATACCATGCAAAGTCAAATTCTCTGTCCTTTAATTCATCAACCTTGAAGAATTCTTGATGAGAAGTTCCGCCTTTTAATTCGCAAGGTATTCCAGTTATTCTATTCGGAACTAAATCTTCTTCTCCACTTCTTAGACCAAATGAAGATAGATGAATTGAACGCCTACCTTTATTTATAGCTTTAATAAATAAGAAAGGTCCTTCAACACCCACGCCTCGGCTCATAAGCCCAAATTTGACTTCAATTTTAATCTTTGGTCTATCTTGCAAATTGTTGTAGATATTCCAGCCAATCGCTATACTAGAAAGAATTGCACCGTAAATAGCGATATAGTCTGTCAAATTCATTTTACTAGCTCTCCGTTAAATGCCTTTTTCATTAAGGAATCAAATAAGTTATTTATTTCTTCCTTTGATTGCTTTTGCTTTTCCTTCAATTTTTCAACATGTTCAACAATTTTTGCAAATTTTTGTTGAAGAGAAAGGGGCGGAAGCGGAATTTTCTTATTTGTGATATATTCTTTTGGTAATCTTTTTAATCCACCCGTTCCAGACATTTGTTTTTTTCCTGAAATCAAAAAGGAATTATCTGATATAATGAAATAAACTAATTCCCCCAGCAATTTTTGAGATGGTCGAATTACATGATATTCGCTTGATCCGAAACCAATTCCGTTTTTCAACTTCTTTGCTATTCCCGATTTTCCATTTTCAAAACAGGGAGTAACTTTTGCTAGCAAAACATCATTATTTTTAAAATAAGTGTATCCCTTATAAACTTCGTTGAGCTTTTTAGTCTCTTCTGGAATAAAGGAACTTTCATGTTCTTTTACAATTGCCATTGGCACAAATGAAACCTCTAGATTTTTATCTATTTTTTCAAGCTCAGATTTTTTTGGATTAATTTCACAAACTTCTCCTAGTTCAACTTCTTCAAACCCTTTATTATAAAACATTTCGTAAAAAACACTCTTCAAATATTCATTTGTTTTTTTATCAGCTTCTTCTCTTTTTTGTTTTAAGCTTTCAGCTTTTTCTAGAATTGCTACGATTTTTTTCTGAACGGGAAGAGAGGGGAGAATGATTTTAATCGATTCGATTTGTTTGCCAGAAATATTTGGTTGAGCACATCCTCCCGCCATTGACAAAATTTCTTTTAAGAATTCTGAAGATTTTACAAAAAATAATAAATACTTCCAATATAAATTATCATCTAAAATTTCAAATTTTCCAACTCGCTGATTTAATAAACAAGGTAAAATCTCTTTCTTTACTACACCAATCTTACCAGTTGTAGCACCAGACATAGCGATTAAAATATCGTTTTCTTTCAATAGAAATTCATTATAATTATTTGCTTCAGTATTTGGACAAAAAACAGAGTCAGATAAATCTACGTCATTATTGTTAAAATTAGATATTCTGATAATTGGAATTCCTTTTTCTGAAAATTTTTCGCTTTTAAAAGCAAATCCGCCTCTAAGTTTCATTATTTTTCCGAGTTCAACTTCTTGCCAGCCGTTTGGGAGTTTATTTTTCATTTTTCCATGTCCCATATAATTTTTCTAAATTTTCAAATTCAGGTTTAAGATAAATTTTAAATTTTTCATAATTTTTTATTAATTCATACTTAAAAAGTTTTCTTGTCATTTCAGGTTCAATAATTTTTTGAAAGTATAAAAATGATAAATATTCATAAAAATTAAGAACCCTTTGTATAGCTATTTGACCGCCTATATCCTCTAAATCTTCATAAAGCGTTTTTTCCATTTTTACCAAATCATGGAATATATTTTGTCCCTGAATTTTATTAGACTGTTTTAAGGTAAATATGCCTACTATTAAAAGCCCTATAGAAATGATTAATCCACCTAGCAAAGAATAACTTTCTAAAGACGTATTACTATTTAGATAAGTAATATTATTTATTATCGTTTCGTTTAGCATTATCTTCACCCCCTTCTTTTTCTTTCTTATCTAGTTCATCTTTAATTGGAGCGTCATCCATTAATTTTCTAATTTCATCTCTATTTAAAAAACCAATAATTCTTTCACTCATTTTTTAATTCTCCATTTAGTGTATCTATCGATGGGATAGTCTGAAGCTTCAAGAGTTAAATCCACAAGTCTTGATAAATTCAATCTGGTATTTCCCATATTTCTAAAATCTAATTCTAAGGTTTCAAATTCTTTTGCTAAGGAGTTATAGCCATGTACTTTTTCTATTTTATCCTTAAATACCAAGGGGATTATTGCGAAGATTACTGACAAAAGACCGAGGACGATTATCCACGATTCATTTTTTACTAGTTTAGTCAATAAAATTACGCTTAATGAAATGGAAAAGATGATTGAGAAAGTATAAAGCAAAGAGTATTTGCTCGCAATTAATTCTAAGCTTTCAGCATAAATAATGCATTTTTTGCAATTAGGATTGGTCATCTTCTTCTTACTGCCTCCCAAATTGCAGCAATAATCATAAAGATGAACAAAATCGCTAATAATCCTCCCAAGGCCCCAAATCCCCCAAAAGCGCTAAAGACCTCAGAGACGAATCCAGAGGTTAATAAAATAAAAATAATAACAACTCCAAATATAAGTGTTATTGCACTTTCCACTTCCCCCCCTCCTTTTTTATTCATTTTTATCACCTTTAAAATTAGGTATCTCAACTGATCCTTTTTCTTTTAAACTTAACCAATCATTCCGATCTCTTTGTGCTTTTTCAATTTGCAATTTTAAATTTTCTAGAAAATCTGAAGATAAATTATTTAATAATTCTATCTTTTCGCCATTATCTAGTTCAGCATACCACTTGAAAGAATTTAAAGTATTTTGATATATAATCTTGTTTTTTCCTGCTAAAAAGGTTTTTTCTGCTTTAGAATTTTCTTTTTCAATTAATTCCCCTAATTTTTTATTAACGGTTTTACCTTCAGATTTACAATTTTCAATAAATAAATCCGCGACGGTAGGTTCGACTTTAGTTACCAATATTTTTTCTTTTGCCATATCACTTAGAAGAAACATGCCTTTTTAAGCTTTAGGGTTATAGTATAAATACATTATACTTAAGTATAATCTTATTATACTTTATCGTATCCTTATCGCTTCAACCTTCTTGACTATCGCCTTAAGTTGGTCTGAACTAAACTTGTCTAGGGGATTTTCATCTGCAAGAGGATGTGTTGTTAGGTCCTTTGGCGTGAGATGTTTGTTATAAGCAAAGAACTTTTCAAGAAGTCTTAAGAACTTAATCTGTTCAGCATTAAATTCTTCATTATTTTCTATGATTATTTTTTCAAATTCATTCTTTATCATTTCTTGGGGATCAGGTAAGTCCTTTAAGTCAAGAATATTTCTTAAAAATATAACAAAATCTTCTCTTTTCTGAATATTCTCAATAGTCCAAGTAGACTTTAAGTCAGTCAATTGTTTTTCAATTTCAAATAGCTCTTTCCAGGTAACTCCCCCTTTAGTCATCTTCTTAAAAAGTGCACTATTTTTTAGATATTCTACATTTGGATCTTCTTTTACTTGCATAGGATAATCTTCTACATTTCTTATGAAATCTTTTGCATCTATTCTAACAATTTTCTTTCTTTCAGATTCATAATATTTCATTAAAGGTGCAATCTCCCTAATCATAAAATCAATATTTGCAAAGTTTAATTCTTTCCAAAAATTTGGTTGCATTACTTCCATTATTTTTTCGTGTTTTGCTCTAACAACTTGTAAATTCGAACTCCAAACATTTTCTATTCTTTCAATTAAAAATTCTTGCTCTTCGTGAATTGCTTCAGAATCTCCTTCTTTAACATATCCAAATAAATCTGCACAATGGGAAATAAAGGTTTGAACTTTTCCATCACCAAATTCAGTAAACTTCATTAATTCTGATAGTTCGTTTTTTAATTCGGAAATATGTTCTTGTAGATCAAACTTCTTAGATACTACTTTTTTTATGAACTCGGATTTAGGTTTTACAATGAAAGAATTTTGATTAATTTTTTTAACATCGCTTATAATTCTATTTTCTATAATCTCTTTTTCTTCTTTAGATAACTTTTTCTTTAATACCTCTATTTCTTTATTGAATATTTTAACTTTCATATCTTCAGAAACACTAGCTTTCTTTGTTGGCTCAATTTGATGCTCTTTTATATTTGAGAATTCACCAAACTTAAAGTCTAAAATTTTAAAGTCATTTTTAACATGTATTCCATCTTGAAGCGGTAACCAATTTCGGTTTTTACATGCAGAAAAGCTTCTTGTACCTCTCCCCAACATTTGCCAAAACCGTGTATGTGAAAAAACAGGTGTAACAAAAACTAAATTCATAATTTCAGGTATATCTATGCCAGTATCTAAAACTCCTACAGATAAGGCTATTCTTGGACTAGAATCTTTCTTAAATCTCTCAACTTCATCCATATATCTATCTTTACTAGAAACGATTATAGAAACATCATCTGCTAAATTAGGATATAAAGAATCAAATACCTTTTTTAGTTCTTCAGAATGTTTAACGCTTGAACAAAAGAAAATTGTTTTGCAGGGTTTGTCATCTTCAGTTTTGTATGCTCGGTTCATAAATTCTTGAACAATCAACTCATTAGTTTTTCTATCAGTAAAGTATTTAGCAAATCTTGTTCCCGGAACTTGGAAGTGTTCAGGATCTTCATCTTGTTTAATTAACTGAGTTTTAAGATCATCATCTAGTTCCATTCCACTAATTCCTAATTCTGTTACTTTTGTAGCAATTACTTGAGCATCATAGGGAACTAAAACTCCGTCCCTTACTGCTTCATCATAATCATATCTTACTGTTGGCTCTCCCCTAGGACAATCAAATAAGTCATAGGTATTCTTTTCTTCACTTTTTGAAGGCGTAGCCGTTAATCCGATTTTTATAGCATCAAAATATTGGGCTACTAAATTTTGTTTATCATAATAAGATCTATGTGCTTCATCAAAAACAATTATATCAAAAAAACCAGGTCCAAATTTTTGAAATTTATGACCTAAACTTGGATCTTGAGCCATTAAAGTTTGAACCGTTGAAACATAGAGTCTTTTGTCCATATCGAAATCTCCTTCTTCATTTAATAACGTTCTAGGCTCGCCATGTAAGAAATTATCAAATGCTCCAAATGCTTGTCTACCTAAAGATATTCTATCTACAACGAATAAAACATTTCTAATATAATTCGCTCGTATTAAACCTTCGATTAAAGCCATAGCTACTCGAGTTTTTCCTGTTCCAGTAGCCATATTTATCAAAGCTTTTCGGTTGCCTTTTTCTAAATGATTAAAAATATTCTTAACAATTTCAACATTTTTGGATCGATCTAATATTTTAGAACTTATTCCGATCTTAGAAAGTAGTTGTTTATCTTTAGAGAGTTGCATTCTTCTTTGCAAATCTCTTTGAGACAGGGGTCCAGAAACTTCACGAGTAGGATATCCTTTTTCCTTAAGATACCATTTTTTACCATTTGTTAAAAAGATAGGTACCGTAATTCCAATTTGATTTTCTATATCTCTTTGATAAGTTGTTGCTTGGATACTTCCTTTTTCTGCATCTAATGAAAATCTTTTAGCTTCTATTATCGCAAGAATTGATCTGTCTTGAGCTAAAAGAAGATAGTCAATAAATCTGCCTTCTTCTTTTCCTTCGCCTTTTTTTGGATCATATTTTTTTATATTAAAATCAGAATGAACAGAATTTATTTCTCTTTTTATGTATTCTTCTTTCCATCCTTCTTCATGAAGGCTTTTGTCTATTATTTGATTTCTTGTTTCTTGTTCGGTTAAGGTCATAATTCCTTCAAAGAACTCTTATTTATAGGGTTTTCTATGCTTCTTTTACAGAAGCTTTCAAAACATCCAACACATCAATCATCGCCTGCGTATCTAACTCACAATACTTCACCATTACATCCCCCTAATATTCCCATTTCATCTTTTCATTATCGCATTCAGGACATTTTGCGGTTGTGATAAGCTTTCGATTTGCCTCATCATAGGCATAATAAGTAAGTCCAAATTCATTCATTAGTTTTTTCTTAAAAGTTTTATTAGCTGCTTCACTTTTTAATGGAATGCTTGATAAAAAAAATCTTTGCCTCAATTTCTTTTTGTTTCCGCAAAGTAGGCAAACAACTGGTCTGAAATCCATTAAATTTTTATTTACTTTTCCCGCTTCTTTTTTATTAAGCTCCTTGATAGTTATGTTCATTCTTTTTTCCCCTTCCGTTTACTAAAACTAACCCTGTCCTTTTCATCCCCCACAGCCAGCAGATTCCAAAGCTCGGCTTTGGTTTTCTTGGGGATTGGAATTTTCAATTTATTTTCTAATTTTTCTAGAAAATATCCCAGCTCAAAAATTGCATGCTTTTTTCCCAGCTTTTTTTGATTTTTTGCTTCATCAACTATGGAATCCCAATTCAATTTTGTGCCAGTTACAATGCTTCTGGCATCATCCAAATCTTTTAATCTATCCGTAGCACATTTCATTAGGAATATATCTTGTGGATCTGCAATTTTTAACATAAAATTATCTCCGAACTGATGGATTTGCTTTGCTCTTTTTTGCATATTCTCTGAAAAAATAAAATCTACAACTTCTTTAACAAATAAATCAAATCTTTCATCGCCCAGAGTCAGCATTTCAGGCTTATTTTCTTTTCCTCCATAAACTATGGCTGCGTCCATATATTCATAACCCAAGGATTTTAATGTTTCTTTAAAATATTCCCTATCTTTCTGATTTTCAAAGACCAAATCAATATCTTTTGTAACTTCTTTTAAACCCAAAAACATCATGGCAGTTCCACCAACAGCATAAACATTTATCCTTCTGTTCAGTTTTTTGCCTATCGCAATAAATAATCCGTTTTGTCTTTCTATAGATATCATGAATAATCCTCCAAATCTGCTTTATTAAATGGAAGGTATACTTTCCATCTGGATTCTATCTTTTTAAAATCTTTTGAATTTAATCCTTCAATTATATATTGATATTTAGCATCTTTTTTTGGCAAAGCCAAACGTTGAAATCTTTTAGTCATTTTTCTAGTTTTCATAAGTTTTCTGGATAGTTCATAGAGTGCACTAACTTTTCTTTCAAAATTTTCCGCTTTTGAAAGACGGTATAAATAAGGCCAATTATTTATTTTTTTAAATAAAGCAAGTGAAGCTAATATTTGCCTAAGACTTTTGCTTTTTATTGCTGAAATAAGAGTTTCTTCAAGACTTATTTCTTTTCCATGTATTTGAACTACATCTGCCCCGGATAATTTAATTTGTGAATTTTGATTTAAAACTTCAATATGATTTGAGCCGCCAATTCTATTCTCAAATGAAATATCATACACTCTTTTATTATTGCTCAATCTTTTTGTTTTAACATAACCTTTTTTTCTCAATCCAGACAGGATTTTTATGGCTTTTATTCTATCAACTTTCAATAATGTTTTTATGGACTCAATAGTATGCACGCCCCCAATCTTTTCAAGTTTATATTCTAGGTCCTTTATCATACTGGTATCTAGCCATAAGTATTATATAAACCTTTCTATTTTACACTCTTCTTCAGCACATCCAACACATCAATCATGGCCTGCGTATCTAGCTGACAATATTTTTCTAAATCTGCCCTGACTTTTTCAACTTCTTCTGCACTGGCTTTCTTCCCATCTTTGCCATGAATCATCCATAAATATTTTAAGCTGGCTTGTCCGCCATTGGCGATTTCCATGCCATTGTAGCTTGTGCTTGTTAGGGCTGGAAGAACATATTTGATACTGCATGAGCCTTGCTGTTTGCAATCATAGTATGCGAAATCCTTGAAAGGCTGAAGAAGGTCAACCATGCGGTTTATTCTGATTGCAATATCTCTTCGTTTTGTTTTGAAAATTTCTCCGAGCTCTTTCATTCTTCCCTCCTCAAATGACTGATTGTAAACAATAATACTTCCTTTCTTGCCGATTAATTTCAAAAGTTCTTCTAAAAACTTTTTTCTAGGGTCGCCGTTTCCTTTAGCAATAAATGAATAATGTTCTTTTGTTCCATCTTTTTGAACTACATGTAAAGAAAACTGAAATGGAATCTGCTGATATGGTGAAAGATTATCATAAATAGGAACTGCTGTTTGATATGTTTCAAAATCTAAGAAATAGCTAGGGAACTTTAGTTTTTTAATGAATTTTCCAAGCTCTTTTTTATTTATATGAGGTTTATTAGTTATAGTGCAAAGTTTTTGTATTAGTTGTTTATCGCCTAGTTTGTAATCATTAGGGATGTCTTTCATAGCGATAATTCCTTTTTCAAAAAGTTCTAGTGCTTTTTTATTTCCATAGTATAAATCAAAAACAGAATTTTCTGGAATAGATTTCCAGCATTCTTCATGAACCGCACATTCATGAGGCTTACTACAATGATCCCCTATTTTAGTCTTTGGCTCTTTTCCATCAATAATCTTAAGCATTTCTTCTATTCTTTTAGGTACTCTGACTAGTTCTTCTTTGACTAACTCGGTAATATCTTCTTTTATGAATAACTCTTTTAGATTTATTTCTCCTTGTCTTACATAATCCGGATTAAGAAACATAACAAAACATTTTTTGATAGTTAATCCAGCCTTCTCGTAAACATACTTCTGAAAAGCAACATCTTGGATATATTCGTCCTTTAATTTTGTGGCAGATTTTACTTCAATAAGATTCCAACCTTCTTTCCCTTGCTCGCGTCCGCACTTTGAGTTCTTATCTGAATCTGCTAAAGTGCAAACGCTCGGTTCTAGAATATCAGCTCTGGAATAAAGTCTATCAATTGAAAAAGCTGGTTCAAATAGGGGTTTATTTTCCTTAATTAGTTTTTGTGTTTGCTCAAGATTTCCATTGAAATCTTCAGTAGGAATATCTATTCCGTTTGGAAACAGTTTTTTAGCATATTCGCCAACAACATGGCCTTCATCCATTCTGAATTGGTCTGTTTCACTAAGAGCAGGAATTCTTGCTTTATCATTAACTTCAATCCAAAGCAGTTTAACACACTGGAGGCCATTCATATATTTAGATTTTGTAAGAAGCTTGGGGAAAGTGGGCATAAGTATTAAGGGGGATGGAGGATTAAAAAGTTATCTTATCTGCATCGCCCTAGATGAGTTGCTTAAAATAATACCGGAGATTAATAACAAAACTAACCCTACCTCAATAACCTGCACAAGCTCTACTCGCAACAGCACTTTTAGAAGAAGATCTAAATTAGCTAAAGTGCTATTTCTCTGTTATTACTACTAAAATTAATAATGTCTACTAAAAAT
>CAYIVX010000023.1:0-15522 GCA_964366925.1 Candidatus Woesearchaeota archaeon
CGAGATCGTTTCACGTGTCTGGAGTTCAGACGTGTGCTCTTCCGATCTAATTTTTATCTCTATTGATGACCATGAATATTCAAATTTTGAAAAATTTGTAAGAGTTATAGACGGGAATAAAACCATTGTTAAGCCTGAAAGCAAACTAATTAAAAATACTCCTGAATATAGAACAAGTCTTGTTTTAGATACTTTATTAAATATTGAAAGATTAAAAAGACAAAATGCAAAATAAAATAGAATACAGGGTAAGAAGGTCCGTCAATCCTACTCCCCATAACAAAATATGGCTTTCGTCAGGTCCTGTTCCCCTATACAACTATGAGAATTATATTAAACTTTTAAATCTTTCGTTTCATAATATTGGAGGCATATAACTCTTAAAATGTATCTAGAACAAAGAAAAACAAAAACTAGTGTGAAATACTATCTAGCACATTCTTTCCGCGAAGGCGGAAAGGTGCATAAGAGTAGAGTTTATCTTGGAAGCAATATTGAAAAAATTGTTTTGAATCAAAGAATGAGCAAAGCAACTGAACTACTGCAACAGCAACTTAATAGTTTTAAAATAATAAGAAGCCCACTAAAGTATAAATTTTCTAAAAGAGAAGCTGATCTTGTTCAAAGATTAAAGAGACATGCAAGATTAAAAGTTATACATCTTACTGAAAAAGATTGGGAACGATTTACTGAACTTTTTACTTATAACACTAATGCTATCGAGGGGTCCACCATAACTCAAAATGAAGTTCTAGATATCATGAGCCAGAATAAATGGCCCTTTAGTAAACCGAAAGAAGACATTTCTGAAACTTACGGGGTTGTTGAAGCAATTAAATATATCCGAAAAACTAAAGAGCATATTTCCCTGGATTTAATACAGGAATTGCATAAGATAATTTTTAATAATTCTAAGTCTTATGCAGGAGCGGTTAGAAAAAGAGGTACAGAAGTTGGAATTAAAGATGGTTTTGGCAATATAGTTCATCTTGGTGCTCCTTCTGGGAGAGTTGTTGCATTACTTACTGAACTAGTTAAATGGTATAGTCAAAATAAGAAAAAGCTTCCTGCTGTTGTTTTAGCTGCGGTAGTACACAATCAATTCGAGTATATTCATCCATTTGAAGATGGTAATGGTCGAGTTGGGAGATTACTTATGAATAATATTTTAATCAAAAATCATATGCCTCCAGTAAATATTCAAATGGAAAATAGAAGAGAATACTATGAAACTCTTAGAATATTTCAGCATTCAGGAGATATTAAGCCAACTATAGATATTATTCTTAAAGAGTATAAAAGAATGGAAAAAGAACTAAGAAAAGAAGGAAAAATTAAAGCTAAACCTGAATCTGAAAAGAGCAAGAAGAAAAAGAAGACTGCTAAAAAGAAGCTTTAGGATTTTTAAGTAAGTATTTCATATAAATCAAAAAACTAATAATGCCCTAAACCAAAAACTTACCTCTTCTTGAAACTTATGCTTCCGAATTAGGCATTAATAATTTTAAAAGAATAATGTTTACGAAAATAAATATTCGGGTGTCTACAAATAGTCCTTTTGTAGTCACCTTTTGCTCATTCTTCTCCACTTCTCTCGAGGAACAAGGTGTCTACTTTTTCGTTTCTTATCTGGGTCTTCCTTGGGCTTTTGTTCTAATCTTACATCCCTATAATCTACTAAATCTAAAATTCTTTTTTGTTCTTTTTTCTCAGAAAAAGTATAAGGCACATAAATCGGTTTTTTTGTTGCAGGATTTAATCCAGTATAATACATGCAAGTAGAAACAGTCATTGGTGTTGGTGTAAATATCTGAACAGATTCTGCATTTTTAAGATGCTTTATTTTATCGGCTAGTTCTTTTGCTTCTTTCATGCTAGAGCCAGGATGGCCTGTCATAAAATAAAAAGATAATTCTCCGCATCCAATTTTATTAAAATCTTTTATAAATTTATCCAGGCTTCCGCTTCTCTTATTCATAAGTTTTAAAACATCTTCATTAACATGTTCGGGTGCAATCTTCAATTTTCCAGAAATATGGTGTCTTGCAATTTCACTGATATATTCAGATGTTGCAATATCATAACGAATACCTGAACGAATAAATATTTTCTTTATTCCAGGAAGTTCACGAGCTTTTCTTAGAAGATGAATTAATCTTTGATGACTTTTAACAATATCTTTGTCTAAATCAATACCATACATATTCGCAGAGGGTCCACCAAAATCATCAATAATTCCCCTGAAGTTAGGATTATTTTTTAGATTTTCAATTTCTCTTAATATGGATTCTTCTGAACGTGAAATAATCTTATCGCCCATGGTTAATCTCAGTGAACAGAAATTGCAATTTCCTATACATCCACGATGTGTAACAATTGAAAATTCGAACCCCTTCATGTAGGGAACTTTTCTTACATCTCTTGAAAAATTTAATTCATAATATTCATCCAAATCTTCAGATTTATATTCAGGGGATTTATATTGTAAAACATAAAAATTGCCTGTCTTTTGGGCCAGATTTTTATTATTGGATAATAAATTTTGTGCATCACAGAACTTTTCTTTACTTGAGGATACTTCTTCATCTGTAGGTAAAACTACGAAATTATCTTTTCCTGGAAGTTCTCTAGTTCTTATGCAGGTCCCTTCTATTCCTTCTAAACTTTCATCCAAATCTATTTTTTCTGCTATTTCTAAAATTTGTTTTTCAGCACTGCCATAAACAAGAATATCTGCACGAGTGTCAAATAATATTGATTTTCTAAGTGAATTTTGCCAATAATCATAATGTGTAAATCTTCGAAGTGTTGCTTCAGTTCCACCAATAACAATTTTACTATCTTTGAACATTTGCCTTATCCAGTTAGAATAGACAATTACAGCTCTATCTGGAATCATTTTTTCATAACCGAGAAGTTCGTCTTTTTCTCTAGGTCTGTTAAGTGCAGTATAATTTCTTACCATTGAATCAATTGCACCAGAACTTACTCCAAAGAAAAGTTTAGGTTTTCCAAATTTCATAATATCCTCTGCTTTTTGGGGCATTTCTATAACTGCAACGCTGTACTTATTTTTTTCAAGCAGTCTTCTCAGTATGGCTGTTCCGCAAAAGGGATGGTCAAAATATTTTTCTCCTAAGACGAAAATAATGTCATATTGGTATGGTCTCTCCATAGATAATTAAGCATTTTTGCTATTTTAAAGCTATCTTGATAGCTATATTTAAAAGAGGCTTCGCTTATTTATTGATTATTAATAATGCTTAAATTCGTAAGCAAAAGTTGTGAGCGAGCAAGTTCACGAGTTTAATCCATAAGTGCGAGTGGGCTTACGAGAAGAGGTAAGTTTTTGGTTTAGTGCATTATTTTTTATTATTCTGAGGGGTGCAGCCCTACTTAAAAAAACTAGCTGAATAAGATTTAAAAATCATAATAACTACCCCTCATCATGGCAGATAAAGAACTTGCTGTAGTTTATATGGTTGCAGGTATGTCTTCTAGATTTGGCGGAAAAATAAAACAGTTTGCTAAAGTAGGTCCAAATGGAGAAACACTTATAGAATATTCTTTAAAACAAGCAATTAAAGCAGGATTTAATAAAATTATTTTTATTGTTGGTGAAAAAACAGAACAACCATTTAAAGAAATGTTTGGAAATAAGTACCTTGATACCCCCATAAGTTATACCTATCAAAGATATAATATTCAAGAAAGAGACAGACCCTGGGGAACAGTTGATGCTGCATGTTCTATTATCCCTGTTGTTAATTGTCCTTTTGTTATTTGTAATGGGGATGATATCTATGGGGAAAATACTTTTAAAATGCTTGCAAATTATTTAAAGAAAGAGAAAGAGTGTGCCACTGTTGGCTATTTCTTACGGGATGTTATTCCTGAAAAAGGAACAGTTAACAGGGGAATCTTTCAAATTAAAAATAAATATGTAACAAGTGTTAAAGAAATACTTAATATTGAAAAATTAAATCTGGCTAAATTTGGATTATCTCTTAATAGTTTGTGTAGCATGAATATTTGGGCTTTGCCTTCTAATGTTCTTACTAAATTAAAAATTATTCTTGATGAATTCCAACTAAAAAATAAGGGGGAAAGAAAGATTGAATGTCTTTTGCCTACGGAAATTTCTAAACTAATAGAAACTAATCAAATAAAAATGAGAATAAATTCTGCAACAGATAAATGGTTCGGAGTTACTAATCCAGAAGATGAAGAAATTGTAAGAAAACAACTTCTTGAGGTTTAGAATAAAAATTCTTTTATTAAACCTTGTAAGACCCCTAAGAAGCTTCCTCGAACTTGCACTCAACATAATATTAACTACACTCGTGCAAATTCTCGCCTCCTGCTCACAAGCCCACTCGAAATATAATTTAACTACACTCGTGAACTTGTTCGGCTCAGCTTCTAACCCCAATTATATTATTAATGTCCAATCCTAATTAGTTTTGTTATTAATAATTAAGTTAAGTAATTATTTGAAAAATTTACTTCATCCTAAAAACAAGTGCCAATCAAACCCACACTTTTAAGTGTTGGTGGCACATTGTTTTTTTTATTTAAACAAACATTAGTTTTAAAAACTTAAATAATAATTCTTTATTATGAAAAAGAGCATCGCAATCTTTATAATAGCAGTTTTTATTCTTTTATTTATAGGAGCAATAGTATACGGAATGGTAAAAAAATCTGAAAAAATAAAAGTATTACTTGAAACTAATTATGGAAACATAACTATCGAGTTAAGAGCAGACCAACCTATTACCTCTGGAAATTTTGAGAAGCTTGTAAAAAATGGATTTTATAATGGAGTGATATTTCATAGAATTATTGCTGGTTTCATGATACAAGGCGGAGACCCTACTGGAACAGGCATGGGCGGGCCGGGTTATTCTATTCGGGATGAGTTTAATGGTGTGCAGAGTAATACAAGAGGAACAGTTGCAATGGCAAATTCAGGCCCTAATTCGGGAGGCTCACAATTTTTTATTAATCTTATAGATAATACTCCTAGATTCCCCAAGAATACCTATGTTGTTTTCGGAACAGTTGTTGAAGGAATGGATGTTGTTGATAAAATTGCTGTTGTTGAGACAGACGGCAATGACAAGCCATTGAAAGACGTAAAGATAATTGTTGCGAAGATTATTTAGTTCTTAAAATATTTTATCTTATCTAGCTCCGAAATATTTTTGATTTCTTGTTTTGTTTCTTGCTTTTGCTCTTTTGTTGCTTGTTCTTGTTTTAGTTGTTCTTTAATATGTTTCTTGAATTCTGGCATTCTTTCTGTGGCATAACTTAGACACGTTGGTTTCATATCTTTATGAATCTTAATGAATTCTTGAACTTGAACTGGATTCTTCTTTGCGGCTTCTCTGAGCATCCAGCCAGTTGCCTTCTGGACGTAAATATCCTCGTCATAGCAGAGTTTTTCTGCCAATAGAATAGTAAGTTGTATCTTTCTTTTTTTAATTGAAGGATACTGGCTTACAATCGAAATTCGCCTCATCCAAGGATTGCGTGACTCTGAAAGTTTCTTTATTTCATTATTAAGATGAACGTTAGCTACTAGAATTTCTCCGAGAGTATGTGAACAGGCTTCATCAACATGATCCCAGGTTTTAAATTTATTCAATCTGTCTTCTCGCATTAAAAAATCCCAAAACTCTATATTGAATTTCTTTTTATGGTTTGTTAATAAATAAAGGGCCAGATTCATTTCTTCATGGTTTCCTGAATTCCAGAGTTCATCAAAAAGATTGAAAGTATCATAAATAGAAAGATTATTGTATTGTTTTGCTATTTTTCTTAGTTGGGGGACAGTAATTCCATAAAAACTGTAGGGTGACTTAAGATAATTTTTACTACCCTGAGCTTTTTGAGGATTTCTTAGAGAATGAAGTTCGCCTCTTATTTGTTCTAGTGCTGGCATGTTTTTGTAATATATTTTTAATAACAATTTTATTTAAATAGCTAGCTTATTAAATATTTTGATGGTCGGAGAAAAAACAAGAACTCTTTTTGATGATGAAACAGATTTGCTTCTAGCTGAAAGAGATTTAATAGCTGATTATATAAGAGAAACTTCGGATATTAAAAATTGGAATAATAATTTTAAAAAATTTGACGATAGAGCTGAAATATTAGCAGAAAGCTGGAAAAGATATGCTATGCACCCCAGACAAGATGGAATGGCACCTAAACTTAAGATTGCAGTAAAACACGGAATTACACTTTTAAATTTTAAAAAACATAATATAAATAATATTAAAAAAGAGCTTTCTTATGGTGTTGTTTATGGTTCTGAAAATTTTCCTTCTCTTGCAGTAAGCTCTGAAGCTGCAGAAAGAGAAAGATTAAAAATTGCGGCTTATCCTGTCCCTATTTTAGATGCTCCTGAAAGTGGGATTTTTGCAGTTGAAAATTTTGCAAAAGGTACTTGCACTGTTTTAAGTACCAGCACACTCGAGATTATTGCTTCCTGTGGTAAGTGTCCAGCTACGGGGTTATGTGAAATATCTTCAAGATGCACAAGCTATAAAGCAGAAGAATATCGAGATGCAAGGGCAAAAAAAGGAATAGAACCTGAATCTAAAGAACCAACAGTAGAAGATTATAAAATATTTAATGAATTGAATATTTCTAGAAAAAAATCTTAAAGAGTTTTAAAAATCTAACTGTTATCAGAGATTCTTCAAATTAGATTTTGTTTATTCTTTAAATATATTACTTAAAATGTTAATTAGGCTGCTGTTAAAAATTCACCGATATAACGTCTTATATAACCACAAGTATCATTAGCTTCTTTCAGAGTGCTAACCACTCTTATTTTTACTTCTTCCCCATATTTGTTAAGTTTTGAAAGTTCTAAACCATCGGGTTTGCAGTCATAATCTGCTGGAAAATTTGTATGAAATGCATGGCTAAATATGGTTTTAATATCTCTTAGTAAAAATTTATTCTCAAGAATTCTTGGGTCATTAAACAAATTTCCAGAATTTTGTGTAATCCACGAAAGCACATCTGAAGAAATTTGTTCTTCGCCAATGTTTTGTTCTAGTGAGTGAATCATAAATAATCTTAATCTCCTACCTATATACGGATTATCCATTGTGAATATATCATGCCATATATTTCAGTATATTCACTAGTGTGAATATAGTAAAAACCTTTAAATATAGTGAAATATACGATTGTATATTAGTTGGTGTTATATTCGTAAATAGTGAACAAAGAAAACAGAAGAAAGTAAAAAAGTAGACTAATCCTTCGGATTGGCCTTACAAACTTTTTTACATTCTGAAAATTAAGAATTTTCAGACTGTTCGTTTTTTGATAAAAACAAACAACATGAAACGAAAAATAATCAAACAGGGTCACAACACACTGACAATAACCTTGCCAGCTGAATGGACTAAAAGATTTAATCTAGAATCAGGCAGAGAAGTGGATCTTGATGAACGAGATAATGGATTATTTATTTCTACTGAAAAAAATAGTCAGTACAAGCATACTGAATTTGATATTACGGGAATGGACATCCCTACCATATGGAAATATTTTATGGCAGTCTATCGTGAGGGCTATAGTGAAGTTAAAATAAAATTCGATCCGACCCTTCAATTTGACAGCCCATATAAATTTTTGACTCATCATAGATTAGATAATAAATATCCGAAACAAAGAGAAAAAGTATCTGCTATAGAAGCCTTACAGGGATTTGTTAATAGATTTATAGATTTTGAAATAGTCGAACATGGAAAAGATCATGTAATAATTAAAGAAATGGGTGAACTAACCAGCAAAGAATTCGATAATTCTCTTAGAAGAATATTTTTATTGATACAACAAATGACCGATGATTCTCTTGAAGCTATAAAAACCAACAATCCAAAAATTGTTACACATATGCATGATGTAGATATTAATCTGGATAAATTTCATGATTATTGTATAAGAATTTTAAATAGAGTTGGAAACAAAGAGCCGAGAAAAACTTCTCTTTTATTTAGCACATTATATATTCTCGAGCTTATGGGGGATGAATTCAAGAACGTAGCAACACATATGATTCACGATTATCAAAAAGTAAAAATGAAAAATATAGAGCATTTTATGGAAAGTGTAAGGGAAATGATTTATGGTTATTATGATTTATTTTATAAATTTGACAAACAAAAAATAAATAATCTTTCTGATTTAGATAAAAAAAGCTATTTCAACATACCCGTAGTATACAAAAAAGCTAACGAAGAGGAAAAAGAAATTTATCATCATTTTAGAATGATTGAAAGATATCTTAATGCTTTAATTGAACTAAGAATAGAAATGGAATTCTAATAAACTCTCGGCCCAGTTATTTTTCTAAGATCCATATCTACAAAACTAAAATTTCACTAGGGAGAATAAGGAATACAGTGAATGATATATCTTACTATTCTACACAGTTAAAATATTGGCAAGGGCTAAATCCTGACTTGCATATTAATTTTTAATTAAAGTCATGGAGGTTAAACATGGGAAAACCAGTAAAAGTAACACTTGAAGCGTTTGGAGACAGATCAATTTCAGCTTTGCTGACAAGGGACGAAGTAGAGAATAAAACTTTTAAACAAGTTGTAGAAACTATGGTTCAAAAGAATTATTCTGGCGAAGATGCACAGGCTCTTGCAATGATTAGAACTCAAATGAATGCTTCAGGTGGATTTTCAACACAAGCAGGTATGGGCTATCCGAATAGATTCGAACCAGTAAGGCTCGATGAGAATGTTGCAAAATACATTCAAAAAACATCTGGAATTGGCCAGCAAGAAACACTTCGTACAACAGTCCTTGCAGACCACAAAGTTGGATTAGACTATCATATATAAAAATTAAAATGATACCTGAATCAGATTTTCATAAGCGAAGAAGCTCAATATTCGCACTAGTGAGCGGCAGATATTACAATGCTCAAGAATCAAGTAATATCACTTCTGACTATGTTTCTCTAAGTGGAGTTAACTACCCACTTAATCCTGGAAGAACCCTAGTAGAAGAAGAACAGAGCTATATTAAGAGAAATTCCGACGTCCTTAAAAAAAGAATTGCAGAAATAAAGTCAGACATCAAGAATGGAAAATTGATGGATGAAAAATCAAGAGAGCTAGAGATACTTAGAGATATAAACTTTTTTCTAACTTACATTGCAAAACCAGACAATCCTGACTCAAAAACTAGAGAATATAGGGATAGAATAATAACTGCTGTTGCTGAAGAAAATATTCTTAATGGCATTTCACTTTTTTCAGAAATAGTACCTAATAATTGTGCAGTAATTAACGGCAGAATATATCCGCTTAGAGAAATAGAACAACTCTCTTTTTTAAGAGTCTATGGAAAAAATTACACATTTAATGCAAGCAAAATGACGGTGGACGATGTAGAAAATGCGTTTAAAGGACAACTGGAACAAGAATTAATAGGCAGAGTAATGAAAGGTTCAGGAAGATATAATGAAGTTTCCGATGAAATTATGAATCTAAGCAATAAAAATATTCTCATGGCTGAAGATCTCGGTGTTAAGAGATATCCTTACTGTTACGAATCGGGAGACATTGGATTTGATTTTAGCATTAGAAGAATCTATTGCTTAATTAAACCTCATTCGAATCAAAGCACTGGGAGAACTTATTCTGAAGGTGAATCTGCTTCAACCCTGACACTTGAAAATGGAGTTATTGGTGGCGACACTCGATTTGCAGACAGAAATAATAGAAATTCACCTTTTACAGTTAATAGTGGTTCACACTGTCTTGGATCTTTAACACTTCAGGGAAATACATTGGAACATAAAATGCAATTTTTAAGATTATTTGCAAAAGAAGTTTATGATAACGGAAAATTTTATGAGCCACCAAATACGGACAGCAGTAGCTATTAAATAAAAACTAAAAATAAACAACAAAACAAACATAATTCAAAAAGCAGACTAATCCTTCGGATTGAGTAGACAAGCTTTTTGAAACTCAGACCAGAAAAATCTTTAAAGATTTTTAGGGCCCCGAAAATCAATTGATTTTCGCGGAAATCAAGAATTTTCTGATTGTTCGTTTTTTAACGAACATAAATCAAAAAAACAAACAAAAACAAAACAAACATGACATACAATCTTGAAACAGTAACGGGTAATTATACTAAAATACCTATAAATAAAAGTAGCATGAGCAAAATAAAAGCATATGCACAGATGGCTCGCGATATAGAACTATATGGATTTCTTCTTGCACCCAAGGGAAGTAATGACGGAATTGTGAGAGACATACTTCTTGCAAGAAATCAGAGTGTCTCTGAAGCAAGTGGTCATCTAAGGGGAGTTGCGGTTGGGCAATCAAAGGCAGAAATAGAAAATCTCGGATATAAGGCACTTGGTTTTTGGCACAGCCATGCTAATTTTGGTGTATGTCATTCACCAACCGATAACGAAAATATGGATACACTATATCAAACTCTAGCTGCAAATAATCAAGAGAAAAGAACGATAGAACAAGAAAATATAAGATATATAGATCAGGAGAATGGAAAACTTGTTTATAGAATTGAGGGATTAGAAATATCTATTGCACTTGAAAAATCTGACGAAGTATCAGAGAAAAGATATCTTGGCAAAGAACATTTAATATTATCAGATAGTACTGAATTAATAGCAGGAATAACAAAAGACCTTCGATTATTTATTAGAGATTTAGGCGTAGTCATTGAAAATAGTAATTTAGAATCTATTGAAGTTAGAAGATATCCTGGAAGACAGATTCAAACAATTGGGGCGGCATATTCTATTGTTACAAATAATCGTGGAGATGAATATGGTGAAATCGCACTAAGTAAATGGTGCGGAGTATGTCAAAGTGATGAAGTAAAAATGTACAAAGATGTTGAAATGGATATAATCGACGATGGTATTCCAGATTTATTTACTGAAAGTCAACTGGCTGCAGATATTAATGAAAGAGTAAAATCTAGAAGGGGTTTTTTTGATGATGCTAACGAAACTGGAAATCCAATTAAATCTAGTCTAAAGAACCTATGGCCGTTCCACAAAGATACGACAGGCAGTCAAGAATAAAGAACTGGAATCAGGAAAGAATATCCTGTACAGAAGCATATTTAGTTGGATCTGACGTACTTTCAGATATTATGCTAGTAGATTTATTATCTCTCGGATTTAGTCGAGTATATAGAATCGGTCAAAGCAAATCTTTTGAATTTGAAAAAATAAATCCTGATGTCTATCTTGAACAAACTGGAGAAAACATAACTACACTACAGGATGCCCGAAGAGTATTTTCTGAAGCAAATCCTAAAAATTCTATTATAATTGAATGTTCAAATGATGGACGATCAAAGTATTTTTCATCTATAGGGGCTCGAGAAAAAAATCTTAATTTCTTTTCTGCATCTAGCACTGAAAATGGATTCTCGTTTACTACAAAACAAATGGATGAACAACTTATTCAGTATCATCTTTCAGATTTTGACAAAGTTCAAGGTTTTAATAATTCTCTTGCATGCAGTGCAATTCTGAGTGATGAAATAAGAAAAATGATTATGCCTATTGAAGGAGATATTAGACTAGAGGAATACAGACATTCTGGAATAAAAGAAGCAAATAGCCTTGACAAAAAAATTCTTCAAGTTGGTGCTGGTGCAATAGGAACATTTTCTGCTCTAGCACTTGCCAGAATGAATGCCCAAATAACTCTTGTTGATTTTGATACTGTAGAGGAAAGTAATCTTAATAGGCAATTTTTATTCTATAATTCGTTAGGCAGAAATAAAGCCGAGACACTTGCTGAAAGAGTTAGAACATATAATCCCCGATGTGCTATTCGAGGAATTAATAAAAAAATAACCAGAGATTTCGAGCCAAAGAATTTTGATTTTGTATTTTCCTGTGTAGATAATAATGAAGCAAGATATTTCCTTAATGAATCTGCAAGAAAATATAATGTTCCATTGATAAATGCGGGCTCTAGCACAGATGGATGCAGTTCTGCCGTATATTATCCTGGAAAAACAGCTTGCCTAGATTGTCAGTTGGGATTTAAACTTTCAGATGCAATGAAACCCAAGGAAGAGGTAGAAGCTAAAAGAAAACCTTGTGAATGTTTTCATCCAAGTCTAATAATTCCTAATCAAATAGCCGGAGCATTAATGATAGACTCTATGCTTAAATCAATAGAAGAAAATTATCAAAAATCAGAATATTCTTCAGGATTTGGAATAAATTCTGGAAGCATAAATGATTCCTGTTTTAGAATGTGTAAATCAAAGGAGCAAAAATGACATCAACTGTCGATATGGTTCTTACAGAGATATTAAAGAAAAAAACGAATGATGGAAAAGATAATCTTCAAATAAATGGTTTAGGATTTGTCCATCCAATACATGAAGCAGTAGTTGCTACTTTTAAACAAAATTTTTCAGATTCAGAAATCTCTACTCGATTTGCCAAAGATGAAAATAGTCTTCGTGCAGTTATTGCTGCAGAATCATTGATGGATGGTCTTGATAGCCGTAAAAAACAGGAGCTTAAACAACTGGTAGTTTCGGGAGCTCCACTTAATGAAATTGCAGGAAAAGCAGCACTTCAATTAGCTGAAAATAGAAGAATGCAAGACGGTAAAATATTAGAACAAGTTGCACGAACTTCAAAACAACCCATGGAATATGTAATTGATGCACTAAAATCAGAATCTCGAGAGATACTTTATGTTGATGGAAATAGAATGCAGGAAATAGATAAACGAGCTTTTGAAATAGGACGAGCTAGAAGATCAAAAACTATTCTTGGATCTCTTCTAGGGGCTCTTATTTTTGTTGCAGCATATCGTGGAGTTGTAGATAAAAAAGATTTTGTTAAAGAAATGGCAACTAGAAGAGTAACTGCTGAAAAAGTAGTTGCAGGACTTGAAGCGAAAGCTAAGGATACTGAACTCTATGTTGCTAAATTGGATTCAGAAAAATTAATTGTAGAGTCCTATGAAAGACAAGCTGTTGAAAAACAAAAATCAATAACTCAATTAAGTAGCAGTATGAATTTAATTCAAGAGGACGTTGTTAAAAAAAGAGAAGTTGCTTCAGAATTAGAAAAAACTCTCGCCGCAAATAACAAGGAAATATCCTCTAGTAAATCAAAGCTTGAGGAGATTAGAACAAGCCTCAATATTGAAGAAGGTCGTACAAAAAAATTAGCTGATGATTATTTTAAAATTGGTTGCGGTTATTATGCAAATGCTAAGGAAGATGAAGCACTCGAAGCATTCAAAAGAGCTTCAGAACTTGCACCAAAAAATATTGGTCCACTTAATGCTCTTGCAGCAGTTTATCTAAAAAAGAAAGATTATAGTTTAGCTACTGAACAAATTAGAAAAGCTCAGAAAATAGAACCAAATAGTTCTTTATTAAATAATAATCTAGCTGCCTGCCATGCACTTATGGGTAATAATTCCCTAGCGATAGAAACATACAATAAAGTACTTGAAAAAGAACCAAACAATAAATTGGTATATTATAATCTTGGAAATCTTTATTCTGCTTCTAGTTCTAAACTAGATGCGATAAGATGCTATAAACAATATCTTAATTTGGAAGATACATTCATAGATTCTAAGGTTGTAGAGGTAAGAGAAAAAGTTGCAAAACTTGAGAGCGAAAAATGAAATCTCTAATTAAAAATTATTTTAAAACAGCATTTATTGCCAGTGCTGTTTTATTTGGAACTGCATATAATTCTTTCTCGGAAGAAAGTTCAAACACTGAAACAAATCGTCCAGTTCTTGAACAGAGATTTATTTTTTATAATCAAGAGGGAAAAGAACAAGAAAATTCCTTAACGGAGAAAGTAAAAAAACCAACTTCACGTGTAAATGGAAATTATTATAGTCCTTCTTACAGTACAACTCCTGCTGAACAAAAACCAGTACAGAAATATGAATCTCCTAAACTTGGATCTAAAATAGAAACTAAAATTAAGCCAATAGCCCGAACAGAACCTTCATGGAGTCTTGAAGATATATTTGGACTTTCATTTGGTATGGAACTTGGACTAGGAGGGGGTAGATTAAATGCAAAAAAAGTACCGAGAGAATATCAGGATATTCCAGTAAATCCAGGAGATCACTATGTTAATTCACAAACCGCAAGGTTAGACATTGAAGGCCAAAGGTGCAGTATTGGAAATGCTTATGCGGGGCTTAATACTGGCATTCCAATAAAAGTGTTAGATTTCCTTAGATTTGGCTATAAAATTAATTGGATTTTACCGATAAAAAGTTCGGGAGATTTTTCAACACGAACTCCTGCTATAGAAGATAGAAAAGATTATAGTTATGGAGCTTGGGCACTAACTTATTCTAAAATAGAAGTACCTACGGTAATACATTCATTCTATGGTTCGACAGATTTTCTTATACCAATGAAAAATAATGGATTTTTTTTATTAAGAGCAGGACTATCCTATGATTTAGCCTCTACTAAGATAGAAGGGGGATGGGATAGATATTCAAATGATGAAGCTTATATCGGTGATAAACTTGATTTGGCAGGAATAAATCCATTTTTCAGTATTGGAATGGGAGAAGAGGATTCTAATCAAACAGATCTGCTTGAAATTTCATATCAATCATTAAACATGAAATCCCAAACATCCCATGGCGATGTTGAACTTGGCGGAACACTCATTAGAATTGGATATAAAAATCAATTTTAAAAAAGTTAAATATTACCGAAACCTGAAAAAATCTATGATTTTTAGTACCTTCTATAGCTCTAACCAATTTATTCCCTGCTATAGAAAGCTTTTTAAACGCACTTTTGATTTAAATTATACAGAAATTAAACTTAATTTCTGTCTCCATAAAACCCTAATAACACACAAGGTTTTCTGGATAATTGCTTAGTTGTAATTATGCAAAATGTTTGCTGTTACAGGATAAATCTGAGCTAAATAAATCGCCACAAACAAAAATGCCTAGCACCTTTCATATTCTACAGCCAAAACATACTATTCTAAAACAAAAAGAAGCAGAAAAAATTCTTGAAGAGTATAATATTTCTCTTACACAATTACCTAAAATCAAAATTACAGATGTAGCTTTGCCAGAAGGGGCAAATGTAGGTGATATAATAAAAATTGAAAGAAAAGAAGAAGACGGAACTCAGGTTTATTTCAGAGTTGTTGTTTTATAATTACTTTCAAAATAAATAAACATAAAAACAAACACTCAAAAATTAGACTAATCCTTCGGATTGGCCTTACAAAATTTTTGAGATTCAGAAAATTAAGAATTTTCTGACTGTTCGTTTTTTGCTAAAAACAAACAAAATGAAACTAGAAACAGGCGAAAAATATTTATTAGTAAAAAAATATCTTGAACAGCACTCACTTGTAGAATCAAATATAACTTCTTTTAATAATTTTATAGAAAAAAGAATGCAGGAGATAGTAGACGAGATATCAGAATCTCT
>CAYIVX010000024.1:0-15500 GCA_964366925.1 Candidatus Woesearchaeota archaeon
CAAGTATGCAGCCCTTTCAAGGCTGTCACCCGGGTTCGAATCCCGGCAGGAGCATGTGTTATTATCATTACAGTAGGGGAATGTTTAAATAGTTTGATTTCTAATTAGAATTATGGTTAATGTTATAATTCCTCTTCATAGCGTCGATATAGAAGCAAGAAAGAAAATGGTTTCTGATTGGAAGATTCAAGAGCAAGATAAAAAAGACCTACTTATTTTTCTAAGTGATTTAGGTTTAGGAAAAGTAAACAAGGGAAATAAAGTTTCAGAAGCAAGACAAGCGAAGTATTTGTATATCCTAAAAATTCCCCTTAGTTTTTTTAATAAACCCACTTCTAAATTAACTTTAAAGGATGTTGAAAGTTTTGAGAAGGCATTAACAGCAGATAAAATTCTAAGTGCTAAGGGAACTCCTTTTACAGCTTACACAAAAGCAGATATAAGAAAAGCTTGGAGAATTTATTTGAAATGGAAACTAAAAGAAAAAGCAATTCCATTAACAGATTGGTTTGATATGAAAGCTCCTAGAAAGACTCCAGATTATCTTTCTGAACAAGAAGTAGGAAAACTATATAGAAGTTGCAGAAGTGCGTCTGAAAGGTTTCTAATTGCGGTTTTATTTGATTCTGGGGCAAGGGCAGAAGAATTTCATAATATTAGATTTGAAGATATACAACTTCCAAAAGAAAAAGATGCTTTTGTAAGATTAACATTAAAAGAAGAATATAGCAAAACAAAAGGAAGAGTTATTAGCTTATACTGGAAAAATACTTTAGAAGCTGTTCAAGAATATTTAGATGAACGAAAAAAAGAGGGGATAAAAATGAATGAGCCTGTTTTCAAGAACTCTTATGATAACTCAAGACAAATTCTTACTCGGCTTGGAAAAAAGGTTTTAGGAAAATCTATTCATTATCATTTGTTTAGGCATAGTTCGGCTACTCATTATGCTCCTAAACTCAATAGGCAAGAATTATGTTATCGTTATGGTTGGTCTTTTTCAAGTGATATGCCTGATATTTATATTTCAAGAGCAGGTATGGAAAATAAAGAATTAGATGTTAAAATGGAGAATACAGAGTTAGGAGAACTTAAATCACAATTAAATAAAGAAGCATTTGAAAGAAAAAGATTACAAGAGCAAATTGAAAAAATGCAAGAAGAAGAGAAAGTGCGTAGTGAAGAAGAACAAGCACATAAAGAAAGAGTTGTAAAGTTTATGGATATGATTGAAAATAGCCCAGATAATATTAAAAATAAAAAGTTAGTTGTAAAATAGATATTTTATCTTTTAACAATCTTATACTTGAAACCCATAACGGGGATATCTTTACCAAATCCATATTTTATAGTGTAGCCCTCATCATCTAATTCTCCACTAAAACTTGCTCCAATATTGGCAAATTCTCTTTGTAAGTCTATTTTAAACATGCCAAAATTATTTTCAGAAAAAGGATGATAATAACAGGTATAGTCTTTTACGAAATCTAATTTTTTTATATCTACATTAAACGCCCATCCTTTTACTAACACATCTCCGTCTTTATCTAAAAAATAGAATATTATCTCTTTTGGATTTTTTACCTTTATCTTAGGTTTCTTTTGGTTCTGTTTTTCTATAATGAGTTTCCAAATATCTGACATCAAGATAAGAGGGTAATAAACAATTTAAATTTAACTGATTAAAGAATATATTAATCTTAGCTTTTCCAAACATTTTAGGAAAACTGCCTAAGCGAAGCGTGGCAGTTTTCTCGTTTGGATGATAAGATTTCAATTCTCTATTCTCCCATTTGGGGCATAGAGTATTTACTTAAACATATAAAAATTTATATAGTTCCTTGCAGGAATTATTATCGGGGTGACTAAAAAATGATAAGTCTATTTTTAAGTGAAAGTAATTTTGTAGTCATCTCTCTGCGAATATAAGTTTATTTTTGATTAATACACTTATCATTCCGCCCATATGTCTAATTCTGAAAGTCTTTCCAGAGCCGAAGGCTCTTTACTTGGTAGTATAGCAATATCTTCACATCAGAATAGACCTCAACTTGCTAAATATTTGTTCTTTCCAGTTCCTTACCTTTCAGATAAAAACTTTCAAGTAGATTTAGTTTCTTGGCTAGAAGTTAGGGCGGAAAATAGGGAGATTTTAAAGAAGTACCCTTTAGTAAAAGAGATTTTAAAATTAGACTCATCAGAAAAATCCATAAAATCTATTAATTCTATGTTAAAGTGCGGAGAATTAACGGGTTATGGAAAATTAGAATGTTGTGGTGATAAACTTTTTATTCCTCTTAGATATGAATGTAATCTAAGAACATGTCCAACAGGAGCCGATAAGCGAAAGAAACGCATTAGAAAACAATATCTGCCTATTCTAGAGAAGTTCTCAGCTAATCCAAGAGATTATAATAGTTTAAGGTTTTTAACTATCTCTCCAGATAATTATGAAGATACTTTTGAAGGGTTGAAAAGAGGTTTTAAGGAAATCAGGCGTAATTTTTCTAAGTTTATAAGAAATAAATATATTTCAGATAGAGTTCTTAGTGGTTTGTGTGTTATAGAAATGAAAAATAAAAATAAAGATGGAGAATGCAAGGGATGGAATATTCATCTTCATATTCTTTATTATGGGCAGAAATTAGATAATAGAATCAGGGGGCATTGTAATAACTGCGGACAGAATTACATGAAATATAGCAAGGTTGAAGGAAAATATTATTGTGGAAGTTCAAAATGCCATTCTTTTGATGTTGAAGTAAAAAATAAGGATTCTAAGATAGTTCAAATTTGGAATCGTGTTTCTGGAAGAGATGTAAATATTAGGATTGAACCGCTCTATTCTCGCGAACATTATCTTAATTATTTGTTGAAATATATTTCGGCTAATAAAGATGATTTTAGGGATGTTGCAAGTATGGCTCAGTATATTGTAGTAACAAGAGGGCAGAAGTTGATTACAAAGTTTGGCGATATTTTCGGGAAGAAGATTCCCGTTATTAAGAATCAATTTTTCTGTGATAAATGTAATAATTCGGTTGCTCTTGAGTATGATTCTAATGCAGAATATGAAATGGAGCATGAAGCTCATTCGCATAATGCTGATGAAGATAAAGCATATGATTTAAAAGAAATTACGGAAAAAGTTACTTCAAACTAAATAGTCTCTCTTCTCTTGCAGTCTCATTTCCTTTTCTTTCTTCAACTAAGTTTATTCGTTTAAGAAATTCTAGGGATTTTAATGCAACAGCCCTATGAGTTCTAACTCTTAAAGAAATTTGTCTAATAGAGAGTTCTTTCTCTTTAGCTAACAATTTTAGAATGTCTTCCGTTATTGCTAGTATGTTTCTGTGCATGTATGAACGACTATACATAAACTTTTATACTACGTATGAATATGTATTCATAGGTGTAAAATGGAAGAAAAAACAACGTATGGCTCTATGTCTAATGCCGAGAAAGAAGTTGCAGAATATCTAAAGAAAATTAATATCTATTGGCTTTTTGAACATCCCGTATTTATGGTAGATGAGAAACAACGCCCTCGTGTTTGGACTCCTGATTTTTATTTACCTGAATTAGGGATTTATATTGAAGTTTGTGGTGCGGAGAGAAGTTGTTATTCTTACAGAGAGGAAATCTACAAGAAGAATAGAGTGCCAGTAATATTTATTCATCAATTTAAGAATGAAACTGATTGGCAAACTTATCTTAGAAAAAGAATTGCAGAGATAAATAGCTTCAGGGCAGATAAGATTACTGACTCGTTAATAAGAACATAACAGAAAATTCTATAAACCTAGAATTCTATCTTCTACTGAGTTATGGCACAAAAAATTAATAAGATTAATAGGGATGATATTGAAACTATTACTGTAGTAAATGAAAGGGATTCGGAACAAAAGGAGAGGAAATTATATGAGATTAATAAATCTAAGAAAGAGGTAAAAGTGTTTCATAGAAAATATGGGAGTGCCGACGATTATTATGTTTTATTTGAAGGGTTTACCAAGATTCCTGATGTTTTTTCCGAAGGCACAAATTCGGATAATGGTACATTAGACTCCCTACAGAGCCATATAGAAAAATATCACTACAAAAGATTAATCATCTCAAAAAATGGAAAGAATCAGGCACATAACAAAGAAGTTATAATTAATTACCAGAATTATAAAGAACTATTGGAAGAGATAGATTCGATAAAAGGAAGAGTAAGGATATTAAAACAGAGGGCGCGTTCAAAATTTCTTAAGTATACTTTTCCCGATATATTCTCTGAACTAAAAACTAGTTTTCCATCAATCTGCGATAGCATATCAGAAGAAATCATTAATGAAGAAGTATTGAAAAGACTTAATTTTGAGAAATTGCAGGAGATTGTTCGAAATAGTGTGAATGTTATTGAAAAGAAGCATGGTACAAATTTAATTGATTTTCATAAGGGGATTACAGTAGTATCAAATTTACCAGTCCTTAAAAAAGTAGCTTATGACCTCAAAAAGTTAATGGATAGTAGAAGTAAAACTGAGCATGATTTTAGTCAATTTTTGATGTCTACATTTCCATTATTAAGATTTGATTGTGTTTATCTTGAGAAGAACTTAAATCTAATATGTGCGGGAGCTAGAAAAACTGATTTCCTCATGGTTAATTCGGAGGGTTTTGCAGACATATTTGAAATTAAAACTCCAAAATTAAGAATGTTACAATTTGATAAGTCTCATAATAATTTTTATTGGTCTCCTGATGCATCAAAAGCAATTGCACAAATAGAAAAATATCTGCATGATTCTGAAAAAAATAGCTTATCAATTATGGATAGTCTATCAAAGAGAGGTATATCCATTAGTTTAATAAAACCTAAAGGTATTTTAATAATGGGCAGTAATGAAGAACTAACTGATAATAAAGAGGGGAAGGGAAGAAATAAATTAGAGGATTTCAGAATTCTTAAAAATTCATTAAAAAATATTGAAATAATGACTTATTCAGACTTATTAAGAAGCGTATCAAATTTAGTTAGTAGTAATGAAATTAAAAAATAAAAAGTGGGTTATTTATATACTCCCGAATTAACACTAGCATTAATATGGTGGAAGATATAAAAGAATTTGATAAATTGATTAAAGAAAAAAATATTTCTGATGTAGATACGATGATGGAAGAATCTAAAAAAGTAGTGGATAAATCCAAATTAGGAGAACGATACAAAGAAGTAGTTATTATGCGTGGAAAAATTATTGAAGCGTCAATAATACTCGAAATGGCTTTTAATGAGGTTATTACAAAGACGGGGGGAGAAGATTTAATTATTAATCCTGAAAAGAAAGAATTTCATCTAATTTCAGGAGCGAAGAAAGAAAATGAGCTGGGCGGTCTTGGATTTAAGGACAAAATAAAAATTCTAAAAAGTATTCTTCTAAAAGCAGGTGAAGAACCTCCTGATGCTCCAGAATCCCCCTTATTGGCAGATTTAGAAAAAATTGCGATAATAAGAGACATTTTTGCTCATGCCCCTGTAAGTTGGTTTTCTAAAGAATTGGAATTTGATGACAATCCTTACTATAAACATTTTTTTAAACTTAATCTTAAATGGAAAAGTATACCCACTGCCTTTAATGAATTTATGAGTCTTCAAAAAGAGATATTAGAACTTATTCCTGCTTATATCAAATTGGTTTTATTAAAAAGAGAATTATTTTCGCGAATGCTTTTAGGGAAAAGCTTTAATGATATTTTGAAAGAAGCAAAAGAAAATAATAAACCCGAAGGTAAAATAAGTCCTCAATAAATTTATAAAGTTCGGGAATATAGAATAATATGAAAAAATTGGCTTGGTATAAGGTGATTGGGTTAGGAATTCTACTAGGAATAGTGGGGATATGTGCTGACATTGCTGGAATTCCCGATTGGGCTTTCTGGACGGGACTATTTGTATTGGCTATTGTCTGGGGTTTATCTTACAGAATGAGAAAATTAGAGAATGAAATAAGCGAATTAAAAGGAAAAAGAAAGAGCAAATAATATGGCAAAAGATATTTTTGGGAATAAAATAACGACAGATATATATGGAAATCCTTTGAAATCTAAACCCAAAAGACAATCGGTTGCTCAATCTACAAAAAGAGCAATTGAAATAAAACAAAGGGGTAAATGTGCATTATGTCATAGACCTTTAATTGGTTCCAAGCATTTTGACCATATAAGACCCGTTCATAGGGGTGGTAAATCTACTACAGATAATTTAAGAGCAATTTGTGCTTCTTGTCATGACAGGCGACATATATTAGAAAAAGCGGCTAAGATGGATAAGAAGAAAAGAAACGAAGGCATAAAACCAAAGGGTCAAACTTGGGTTAATCCTATTACTGGAAGAACTGAAAGAATTTCTCCTTTTAGATTCTAAATAGAATAAGATTGTAATACTTTTAATTGAGACTCGGCAGGAGCATTATCCATTATAGGCACCAGCGGGAAATCGTGCCGAGGAGAGATTTTTGAGAAAATTGCTGATGGCTAATGTTATTTTTTATAAACTTCAATTATAAGGGCGAAAGTTGCTTCAAGAACTAGTTTTGCTATTTGCCTATCCCTTGGAAATGGATTTTGATTTGGATGAGCTGCTCCGGCTGCAAGTTCTGGGATTAAATATCCAATATTTTGAAGTCTTTCATGAATTATCTTTTTCTCAACAGCCCATTTATGCAATTTGGTTATTGATAATTCAGCATCCTTTCTAATGGTCTTTTTACAACTCGGACAATTAAAATCTTCCCTTGGTACTTTGCCTTCAATTTCTATATATTTCTCTCTTAGAACACCTTCGTAAGCTCTACGACACATAATTTGAGAAGATAGGAAACATCCCGCATCCCAGTCTTTAATTGCTTCTTCTAAGTCTAACCTGATATCACTAATTGGTACTTCTGAAGGAACTTCAAATGATGGTTGATTAAGAGAAGAAGCAGTAACTTCTAAATCAATTAAAACTTTTTGAAAGTCATTTAAAAAATCCAGAATATCTTTTGCACTTTTTTTAGGATTATCTAGAATAGTTATCACTTCTGTAACTTTCTTTTCATCCTCGAATTTAGCAAGTCTATGAAGGGATAGTTCGAGAAACTTTATGGATTTTCTAAGCTCTTTTTTATTTTCTTCAAAAGGTTTTGAATATACTTTATTATATTTGGATTTAACTAAAGTCTCTGCGGTGCTTATAAGTTTTTCAACTTTAGAAGATACCTCTTGTACTGGTTCTAGAATTCCCATTTTACCAAACATAAGCTTTTAATTTTTTCCCAGAAATCTCTTTAGAAGCTACTCTCAATTTTTTGCCACCCAGCAAGGTTAATGCTACTTCTACGCGATTCAGTTCACAAGGATAACTTCCTTCTAGTTTTTTATGAACTTCTTTAGCAGTCATTGGTTGAGAGAAAAATCCTTCTTCTCTTAGAGTGATGATATGGTCTGGAAGGCTTTTTTTGTCATTAGCTACTTTTACTGGCGGCGCTTTTTCGAAGATTTTTTCCATTTTTTTTAATCGCTCTTCATGGTTTTCTAAGATCTTTTTTATTTCTTCTTCATTCATTTTTCAAACTCCTTAAAAATTGCTCAATCAAGACTATGTTTTTAGCTTTTACTTTCTTGTCTTTCTCTTCTGCAAAATTTTCTCTGAGCATTTCACTGAATCGAACTAGGAATACTGCATCTTTCATTCCAGAATAAGCTTTTAGCTCTTCTCGAGTAACCGTTTCGCTTATGGAGCTTTCTGCAGCGTGAGCTATAAATCTTGCACTAACGATAAGCTTTAACACTTTTCTAGTTGGTACTTTCTCTAATATGACTACTTGGCCATCTTTAGTCACTTTACAAAAACTTATCATCATGGTCATCAGTTCAGAGAGCTTTGATTTTGAGTACTCTTCTTGATCAATGATAAATTCTTTCTTTGTTTTTTCAAATTCCATAATATACCTATATCGGTATAGCTTTTAAAGTTAATTGTGGTGTAAAATATAGATTAAAAAGCGGTATAATTTTACTTATCCTTCATATCTCCAACGCACATGTTATTAGATCGCTCTTCGGCTCTGCATGCTCCGCACTCTCCAAACCTATCAATTGTATGTTCTGGTACTTTTTTGCCACAACCGCTACACTCTTTTAGTTCTACTTCTTCCATTATAGCTATCAGATTATAGCAGTATTTTTAAACTTTTATCTCTTTAGTAATTTATCGTCGGTAAATTTTGACCACTAATAAGTGGTCACATGGTTTTATAAATAATAAAAAGGGTAGATAATTATGCAAAAAGAGAAAATTGGGGAATTAAGTATAAATAAAATATACTGTATGGATTGTTTAGAAGGATTAAGAAAACTACCGGATAAATCTGTTGATTTAGCATTTATTGATCCGCCCTATAATGTTGGAAAAGATTATGGTGTATCTAAAGATAATCTTTCAGATGAGAAATACTGGGAAATGATAAAATCAATCATAACTGAATTTAAGAGAGTAACTAAAAAAGGTTTTGCTATTTATATTGATTGGAAGCAGTTCAAAAGATATTGGGATTTAATACCTGAATCAGATCCAATAATTATCTTTAAAAAAAGCTCAGGAGTTATATTTTCAAAACTTCGTGTAGTTCAGCATCATCATGTTATTTTAACAACAGCACCTTGTTTAACTAAGAAGTGTAAAAGTGTATGGGATGATATAAGAGTAATGGGTGAAGGCTACTTTTTTAGAGAGGAAAAATTTGGACATCCGGCTCAAACTGCCTTAAAGGGTACTAAAAAATATCTAGAACATTTTACTGAAAAAGGAGATGTAATTCTTGATTGTTTTATGGGAGTAGGTACAACGGCTGTAGCTGCAAAAGAATTAGAGCGAAATTACATTGGCTTTGAATTGAATCCCGAATATATCGCCAGAGCAAAAGATAGGATTAATAAAGCTGAAGTAGCTCCATCATATAGTCTAGGAGATTACTCAAAAAATGACTCAATGGTTGGCTAGGGCTGAGGGAAAGTATCTGGACTTAATTACCCATGGTAATTGGGCACTTGTAGATCTTTATTTTAAAAATAAGAAACCCGTTTTAAATGCAGACATATTGAAACATGCTTTAGAAAGATATGATCTGGGGATAAGATTTGAACAAGAGTGGAGCTGGATCAAAACTAGGGCGGATGGAAGATATAAAAGAGAAGTCTGTTATGTTTTAGAATCTTTAAATTTAGCAAGGGGGCCAACATTGTCCTTTTTAAATATTGAAAAATATTCCGATTTTTTTAAGAAAGATATAAAGAATCAGATGGTAGCATTCGCTACAGGTAGAAAGTCTAATGTTTATATCCCCACTGCTCTGGGGATTAGATTAAGCAAATATGAATTTTGTTCTAAGGAATGGTATCAAATAATGATTAATCAGGTTCTGTCATATGGTTATTTTGTTAGATATTTAGATACCATTAATGAGCTTCAAAAATTGAAAGAGAGAATTAATCTTTCAGATATTCAAAATAAGATAGGCCCAATTGGAACTACGATAATTGGCGGTGGTCCGCAGTTTATCCAAGCTGCATTTAAAGAATGGGGGTTTTATTTGGATGTATTTGATATTGAAACCAAAACAGGTAGTTCTCTAAAGAATAGTAGTTCTGAAAAATTAAAAAAGCTTAGTAGAAAAATTATGGATTGGAAAACTAATATCAGTGCTCTAGGTAATGTAAAGAATAATTTGAAGTTTATCATAAAAAAAGAAGTCATACAACCTGTTAGAGTACCTCAATTATCCCGGCTAATTCTTAACTGGGAATGGAGTAGAGATTATAATAATGCTATTGAAATAGCTACTAGAAGAGCAATTATAATACTGATTCTTGGAAGTAATACAAATAAGTTAATAAAGTTAAATAATTTGATAGAAGTAATACGGAAAAAGATGGGAATAAAATTTGAAACTAGTAAAATTAAAGATGATTTAGCTTACTTGAGGTGTGCTGGACTAAATATCTCCCTTGTGGGAGAATCAGTAATTTCAAAAAGAGCTATAGATTTAAATGAGTTTAGTTACTATCTTCCAAGCGGAGGTTTTTTCAAAAATGTCTAATCATAATTATCTAATGGAAATTATACAAAAGTTGGGGAAAGATCAACAAATTAGAAAAACTAAAGAAATTTTATGCCCAGTAAAAAATGATGATGAATCGGCTATAACTAATGATGAAAAAATCTTAAAAGATAAATGTTTCAAATGCTATCTTTGTTTGGCTTTTGATAAAAAGACGGGTTTGGACGAAGATGGGTACCCCGTACCTTTGAAAGAAGATAGGAAAAAGGTCAATATTGATTTAAATGAAGAAGATTACGATATGTTGGATTCAGTACTTTCTAAAGATGAGGTTAACTCTCTTAGTAAATGGGTATATGGTGTATTCAAATCTTTTGGATTTGAAGTCTATAAGGAAGTAGGAATTCCAAATGAGAGTTTACCTGCCGAGATAGTTCAAATCTATGGAGTCAGTGATAGGAAGAATAAAAGAGCCGATTTAGAATTAGATTCTGAAAATCTTATATTCGTTTTTGAAAATAAACCCTATTCTGCTGATTTGCAAAAGTGGCTAATTGGAAAGGCAAATAAAGACGGATTAAATCAATTAAATTACTATTCCCATAGTAGTTTGTATCAAAAAGCAAATTTAGTATTATGTTATAACTCTCGTGTTAAAAAAGATGTGATTGCTAAGATAAAAATTATATTAAAAGACGAAAAGAATATACTGGTAAAAAATAATATCAAGAAGCTAATTGTTCTTAATACTTATGAGTTATACAAGGTGTTCATAAAAAATTTAGATACTAAGGATAAAAGTAAGATTTTAGATTTGCTTAAAGCTAATGAAATAAACATAGAATAGATTAATTTGACAATGAAAAATGAAAAGGTGATAGACTTGTTTGCAGGATGTGGCGGACTTTCAGAAGGTTTTGAAAAAGCTGGTTTTAAAGTAGTCGGTTTTGTCGAAAATTGGATTCCTGCAATAGAGACTCATTTACTTAATTTTCCGAATTCTAAGCTTATAGGTGAGGATATAGTTAAAATTTCTGAGAAGGATATAAAAAAATTGAAGGTAGAATTTGGAGAAATCGACGGCATAATTGGTGGGCCCCCTTGTCAAGGATTTAGTACAATGGGAAAAATGGATCCTACCGATCCGCGAAACTCCATGTTCATGGAATTTGTTCGATTTGTAAGAATCTTAAAACCAAAGTTTTTTCTTATGGAAAATGTTAGGGCTTTACTTTCTGCAAGAAATCACAAGCAGGAGAAGGTAATTGACATAATCATAAAAGAATTTGAAAAATCCGGATATAATGTTTCCTATAAAGTTTTACGAGCCGCAAATTATGGTGTTCCTCAATTAAGAGATCGTTTAGTTATTTTGGGTCACTTGGATAAGACTCCTTTATTTCCAAAAGAAACTCATGGTACTGGAAAACAAGATTATATTACAATTTATGAGGCAATCAACAATCTTCCACAATTGGATCCCTTAATTAATCTTGGTGCGGAAGAAATCATTACAAAATTAATTCCTAAAAATGATTATGAAAAATATTTGTTAGAAAAAAGTAAGGGTAAATTATTAAATCATCAAATAAAAAAACAAAGGGAATTAGATATTGAACGAGCAAAACATATTCCTGAAGGGCGATACATTCGTTCTATAACTCCGGGCGGGCTGAAAAATGATATTTTTCCCTCAAAATCCTTGCATCTGAAGGAAAGCGAATCTAAACAACAAAAATATTGGAGGCTTGATCGAAATGGGCCTAGTGTTACTATTCTTACAGATTGGGTAACAATGAGACAAAAAATTCATTATTCACAAAATAGGCCTTTTTCAGTTCGAGAATTAGCTAGACTTCAGTCGTTTCAAGATCATTTTTTCTTTACAGGAAAAATAGAAGAAAAATATAAGCAAATTGGTAATGCTGTTCCAGTGTTAATGGCTGAAGCTCTAGCGAAGCAAATAAGAAGTAATCTTTTTTAATCTAACAAACTCCTAAAATTATGTAAGCTAGCCAAGGAAGAGAGAGAAATCAGAGCATATACGAATTATTCTTTTGATTGAATTCATATTATATAACCATTGCAGACACAAGGCAAAAGCAGGTGTTAGATTTCAAGCATTTTTCTTAGCTTTTCTTGCACCTGATTTCTGCAGGTGCTTGGGCCTAGTTTCTTATAATCCTTCAAGAATTTTCTATGGGACACGACGAAAAACCATCTTTTCGGATATTTCTTGTTGAGGTCTTTTACTTTCTTACTCGCTTGAGACTTTTTTCTTGGAAGAACTCCTGTTTCTATTTCGATAGCATAAATTTTTCCATTAAATTCAAAAGTAACATCTGCTTCTGCAGAACTTCGAAGCATTACTGCTTTTACCCCTTTGATACTATGGACTAATCTACTAACACTCCAAACAAGAAAAGCATGTGTGACTGAATGATTAGAACGAGGTTTTACTAAAACTGACAGAATCTTTTTTTCAAAAACACAAAATTCGTTTGCATGTTTAAATCCGTCTTCAAGAAGTGCTTTAATCTCTTTCTTAGATAAATCTTTTTTCTTGATAACTATTTTTTCATCTGCATGAATCGCTTTCAGAATTGCATCATTGGTTCTTGCGTTATCTCGGTTTTCAAGCCATATTGCATGATTGGATTCTATTAATCTTGTTTTCTCATCGCCCAAGAAATCCACTTCTACTCGTAATTTTCTTTTTTCTTCCAGCAACTCTAATATTTCTATTTTGTATTGAATTTTAGATATTTTCTTATCTAAGTAATCCTGATGTTCTTTAGGGATATCAGAAATGTCTGAGATATCTTCTAGATAGCTTTTAAGCGGAAAGAGATCTAAGTCAGATATATCTTTATGGAGAAATTTAATTCTGTCTTCAAGTTTTTTCTGCTCCAGCATCTTTTCTTCCTCTTTCAGTTTCTTCTTAGAATTGTATTCAATTAGCTTTGGTATTCCGAAGTACAATACAACGAAGATAATTGCAAATAATACTGGCAACACCATAAACTTAGCAAGTATAATCCCACTATCTTCTCTTCCAAGTAAATCTACTAATTCTGTTAAATCTAGATTATCCCCCCAGCAATTTCAGCTTTTGTTTTAATTTAGGGCTATCTATGAGCTGATTCAATAAAGGATCAAGTTTTCTTCTTTGCTCTAGCTCTTTTTGCATTTCTTCTTGTTTTTCATTAAATAACTTGTTCATCATCATTTGTTTCTCAAGCAATGCTTTCATTTCTTCTATAGAAGTTGAAGCAAATTGCTGGTCAAGCTCTTTATCATTCATTCCAGCTCTGGAAATGTAGATATCAGGCATATCCGAAGAGAATTTCCAACCATATCTATAACAAAGTTGCTGTCGATTCAATTTAGAAGCGTAAAATGTAGCAGAACTATGCCTGAACAAGTGAGGATATAGATTTTTTCCTAAAACCTTTTGTCCAAGTCTTCGCAAGAATTGTTTAACTGAATTATAGGTATAATCATAAACAGGGTCATGAGGTTTTATTTTCTCTCCGATTCTTTCTTCAATGAACTCTTTAACTGCATCAGTAGAATGCTTCCAATAAAGCGAGATATTTCTCCCTTTAGTTTTACTATACTCTCCTTTAAGCTCTATTTTTACATAATTATCCTTGCCTTCTGGCAGTTTTACATCTTCGAATCGTATATTATGAAACTCTCCTGCTCTTGCTCCAGAATCAAACAGGATTGCAACCAGATACCTTTCGTGGTTAGATTTGCAGTGTTTGTATAGTTTCTCTATTTCTTTTTCAGAAAGAAAGTCCGGAGTCGTTAGAACATCACGAGTATCAAGCCAACCAACTAAGGGTTCTGCTTTAATATTTCCAAGTCTCCATTTAACATAGACCTTTAGCATTTGCTTCATGTCGGATTGAGTACTTGGTTTGTATATTGTACCTTTAATTGTTTTTATTGCTCCAGTGCAAATAGCTCTTTCATAATCTTCAACATCTTTTACTGTTATTTCTTCTATAGTTTTACCAAAGAAGTTTAAGACTACTTTCAGACTTTCAATATATTTGCAGACTCTCGACTGAGCTATCTTTTTTCCTTTGTTTATTCTACCAACTTGAAGCTCATCTGAAAACCGATAAATATAATCTTTTTCAGATTGAGGAATATTCCATCTCTCAATTGATTTGAGTCTTATTGGTAAGTTAATTGGATGAATTATTATTCTGTCGTTCATTGTGGAGCGCTCCAGATACTAACCTATTTAAAGACCCCTATATTTTAGAATAGAGGTTACACCGAGGAGAAAACATAGCTTTTTTGCTTAAAATATTAATCGCAAAAAGCCTTTAGATTCGAGGTGTTTTCCACATCGCTCGTTCCGTGCTCGTCTAGGCAGCGGCAGGAGCATTATATTTCTGTTACTATTTAACTTCTGAACATCTCAACGAAAAGACTTAAAAAGCCCAATACGTGTTTTAATTATGGTTAAATCATCCAAGAATAAATCTGGAAATAATTCTGGAATAAATGACCTTATCTTTAAGGAACTTATTAAACGAGGATATTCGCTTGAGGGAAATACTCGCGTGTTCAATATTGCAGATTCAAAATTGTGGTATTTAACACCTGAACAGGCTCAGGCATTTTTAGATTTAGAGCAATCTAAGGATTATCAAAAAGATGTTATACAAAAAGAAATAGATTTGATTAAAAATAACATTAATGAGGTAATTGGAAGTATAACTGATAAACCAATAAATCTTGTTGATCTTGGTTGTGGAGATGGAAAGAAAGCAGTGATTTTTATTGGACATTTAAAAGATACTGCTCGTTTGAGATACTGTCCAATTGATATTAGTTCATATATGGTTGAAAAAGCAATTGAACGAGTTTCAAAATTAAATATAAAAGAAGTTGTAAAATTCCAATGGAATATTTCTGATTTTGAAAATCTTGAAAATATAACCCCCCTGCTTCGTTCTGGCGAGTATAAGGATAATTTTATCTTATTATTGGGAAATACACTTGGAAATTTTGAGATACATGAATTATTGTATGGAATTAGAAGCAGTATGAAAGATAATGATATTCTTTTGATTGGAAATGGTTTGGACACAAGAGATTCTGGAGAAATTTTGAAAGCTTATAATAACCCTCATTTGGATAACATGCTTGTTAAAACACTTACACAGGTAGGATTGAAAAGAGAAGATGTAAAATATGGCGCGAGATTTAGAAATTCGAGAGTAGAAATGTATTACACTCTTCTTAGAGATATGGATATTTCATTTTTAGGAAGAACAGTTAACTTTAGTAAAGGTGATCAGATTATTGTTGCAGTTTCTTATAAATATAGAAAAGAAGATTTTATGTCTTTTATGAAGATGTATTTTTCTAAGGTAGATTTATTTGTTTCTA
>CAYIVX010000025.1:0-15465 GCA_964366925.1 Candidatus Woesearchaeota archaeon
TATTATATAGTTCTGCAGACCATAAAATTTTAATTGGAAAAGAAATAACTCAAGGACTTGGTGCTGGAAGCAATCCCCGAGTTGGAGAAGAGGCTGCACATGAATCTGAACAAGAAATAAAAAAGAAACTTTCTTCTACAGATATGATTTTTATAACCTGCGGTTTAGGTGGAGGAACAGGAACAGGAGCCGCACCCGTAATTGCTGAACTAGCAAAAAAACAAGGAGCTTTAGTCGTAGGCGTAGTCACTCTTCCTTTCTCTATGGAAGGAAAAAAGAGAATTGAAAATGCAATGTATGGTTTAGAAAGACTTGAAGGAAGTGTCGATACTCTTATTATAATTCCTAACGATAAACTTTTAGAATTAGCTCCAGAACTTCCTCTTCAAACTGCTTTCAAGGTAGCAGATGAAATTTTAACCAATGCCGTTAAAGGAATAACTGAATTAGTTACCAAATCCGGACTTGTTAATTTGGATTTTGCCGACGTAAAAGCCGTAATGTTAAATGGTGGAGTGAGTTTAATTGGAATGGGTGAATCTGATTCTCAACATCGTGCAGTAGAAGCAGTGGAAAAAGCAATATCAAATCCGCTTCTTGATGTGGATATCAGCAATGCAACAGGAGCCTTAATTAATATTATTGGCGGATCGGACCTAACACTTGATGAAGCAAAAATAATTGTTTCTGCTGTTGGAGAAAAATTATCTCCTGATGCTAAAATGATTTGGGGGGCTCAAATTTCTGAAGATCTCGAGCATTCTTTAAGAGTAATGTTGATAGTAACTGGAGTTAAAAGTTCACAAATAGTTGGCGTTAGTTCAGGACTTAGTCCGGACGATAAAAAGAAAGCAGAAATGTCAAGCGAATTAGGAATAGAATTCTTACAATAAAATATAAATTATTTTTCTCATGATAATTCTCGATTAAAAAATATGGAACGATACAAAGCAATATTAATGTTTGGTCCTCCGGGGATTGGAAAAGGCACACAAGCTGCTCTTCTGGGGAAGATGGAAGGGTTTTTGCATTTTTCAACAGGAGATATGTTCAGAGCATTAAGAACTGATACTCAAATGAAAGATTCAGATATTGGCCGAAGGGTAACTGAACTGATTGATGCAGGTAATTTTGTTCCAGATAATTTAACCGTAGAGTTATTTTATAAAACCATTAATGAATATAAAAACACGGGAAAATATAATCCTCTCGAACAAACTTTAATTCTTGATGGAATTCCAAGAAATGTTTCACAAGTAGGTTTATTGAAGGATAAAATAGACGTTATAAAAATAATATCTTTAATTTCTTCTGATGATGAAGTTCTTGCAGAAAGAATAGCAAAACGAGCAAAATTAGAAGGGAGAAAAGATGATAGTCGCGAAATTTTGAAGAAAAGACTTGAAACCTATGAAAAAGAAACAGAAGCTGTTCTTAAAAAATATTCGCAAGAAATTATTCTTGAAGTTGATGGCTTTGCTACAGTAGAAAGTGTGCATGAATATATTATTGAAAAATTAGAAAGCCAAGGAATTTTGAAATAATTTTGCTGCCATCAACAAGACTTGTAATTTTCAGCTGTAAGACTGGGGGGCTCGTGACATTAATAATTTATTTAATAAAATAATTGCGAAGCACAAATTTTTAATTAAACTTTAAATTTGCACTTGGTGTAATCTCTTAAACTCGAAAGCTGCACAAGTTCGCCTTTTCACGTTAAACTTTTTAATAATGCCCTAAATCCAATTCGACTTTTGTTTAATCACTGAAAGACCGAAAAATCCAATGGATTTTTATGGCCCCGAAAAACCTTGTTTTTCGCGGAATCCGCAACATTTATGTTGCGATTGCATTACTGCAGATTTCTTTCGGAGAATCGAGGAAATTAATAATTTCCTAGACCCTAAAATTCCTTTAGGAATTTTTTGGTCCAAAAAACAAGCACATTCAAACCACACCATTTATGGTGTGGTGTGCATTGTTTTTCTGATTTATTAGTTTTGTTATTACTTTATTTATGCGAAGCAGATTTTATATTTCCGAAACATATTTAAAGTCCGACGTCTATTATAAATTAGTATGAGCGAAAAAATGTTAAATTTAATGAATTGGATTTGTCCAAGAGTTATTTTTAGCGGAGCTTATACCAAACATTCTACTAAAAAGCTCTATTAATCCGAATTAATCTCGGGTTATAGAATTCTTACTTATGATTAATAAATTCTTAACCGGTTTTGAAAGAGACACGATACAACAAGCTTATGATTCTATGAAAAGTGAGCCAATAACTAATCCTATTTGCCACAATTGTCTTGGAAATCAGATTTTAAATTGGCTTAGATTTTATCCGGGTGTAAAGAAAAAAATTATGCCTGGAATAAAAGATTATGTTGATGAAGTAAATGATAATACTCTAGATTCAGTTAACTGTTCTAGTTGTAGCAAGAATAAGGCCGCATTATGTCCTTATTGTTTCACAGAGGGAATATTTGCTCTTCTTAAAAAAAGCAAGATAGATAAAATGGTAATCATGGATTTCCTTTCCACTTTTAATTTTGATTTGAAACACGAAGGTTATATTCGTGATGCTATTGAAGGAGGACTTTACTAGTAAAGTAAACTAACATGATAAGAAAACAATTTGGAAGTGCTTTGGAAGGATTTTGTTTAATACATAATAAAACTGCAAAGGATTGTAAGGATAATTTTGCATTTGTAGACTTAGGTTTTCTTTCAATAATGCCTAATAACACTGCCAGACTGGATACCTCTGCACAAAAAACCATATTTATATGTCCCTGGCGAGTATGGTAATCACAATTCAGAAAAACCTTGTTTTCTAGAGCCACTTTTTAATATAAACGTATATATGCAAAATTATCAAGAACATATTGATTTTATTGAATCAAGATTAAAAAGAAATTTTGTAGAATTCTATATTATCAAACCCTTGCATTATAGTGAATGTAAGGAGGCTAAGAGATTGGGTACTTGTAGTGCTGGATTTTTAGGAATTGGTTATTTGGATGTTTCAAGAGAAGCCCTAGAGATAACAAAATCTAGTTTTATGCACATTGGTGAAAAAAAAGAAGAGCTGCATCCTGAGGAGTTGTATTATTTTAAAGATGTTGCGTTGCTTTTGAAAGAATATAAATCCAGAATAAAATTTATTGAGAGATACTCTTAGTAGTAATTCTATAACTTCAGAAGCAAAAGTTTTGAGTAGAACAAGTCTTGTAATATTTAGCTGTAAGAATTAAGCTTTAGGGATTATTAATAAATTTTGATAAATTCGATTAAATCCTGGACTAATAATTAATAACCCTTTAATTTGGACTAAGCATTTTTAGAATTTTTAAATAATTATTTCTTATAAATTTCACCGACTAAAAAACTAATAATTAATAATCCTTCTAATTCGCATTTACAATTAATAATATGAATTGAGTAAGAAGCTGAGCCGAGCAATTTTGCGAGTGCAATTAATTCTTATTTCGAGCAGGGTTGCGAGCAAGAGGAGAGTTCTTTAGGGCATAAACCACATTTTTAAACCAACTTTTCTTCAGTTTATTATGGTAAAAACAAAAGCCCTTGTGCTATTTTCGGGAGGACTAGACTCTCGTTTAGTTGTAAAAATGCTTCAGGAACAAAAGCTAGATGTAGAACTTCTTTATTTTAAGCTTCCTTTTGGCTGCGGATGCTGCAATAATACTGAATGTAATTTTAATTTCTCTCAACTTCATGGAGCAAAACTTAATATTGTAGATTGTACTAGAGGAAAACTTTTTGAAGAATATCTAGAGGTAATAAAGAATCCTAAATTTGGAAGAGGTAACGCAATTAATCCCTGTATTGACTGTAAAATATTTATGTTTAAGAAAGCAAAAGAATATGCTGATGCACAGAAACCTAAGATTAAGATAATTGCAACAGGCGAAGTTCTTGGAGAACGTCCAATGAGCCAAACAGGTCATGCAATGAAAAAAATAGATACAGATATTGGCTATGAACTTCTTCGTCCGCTTTCAGCAAAACTACTTCCAGAAACACAAGTAGAAAAAGAAAAACTCGTAGACCGTTCTAAGTTTTTAGATATTCAAGGTAGGAAAAGACAAATTCAAATAGCTTTAGCAAAAAAATATGATATTAAATTTCCTATGCCTGCTGGAGGCTGTCTTCTTTGCGAGAAAATTTATGCAGGAAGACTTAGAGATTTAATTAAAAATGAAAAAAATATTTCACCCGAACTTCTTTCAACAATAGCAAACTTCCGACATTTCCGTTCAAAAAATAATACCAAAGTTATTCTTGGAAGAAATCAGGAAGAAAACACTATGCTTGAAACCCTAGCCAAACAATTAAAATATAATCTAATCATTCCAAAAGATAATCCTGGTCCTACTGCTATCTATCAAAATTCTAAAGATAAAAAACTTGCAGAAGAACTAATTGAAATTTACTCTTCTAAAGATTTAGAACTAAGAAAAAAGTATGAAGGAATTAGATTATAATTTCCACTTAAGTTAAATAAGCTTTAATTCTTTACATTAATGACAACTAAAAAAACCCAAATAAGCTCCTCTTTACTCGAACTTGCATTCGAGATTATAATAACTACACTTATGCAAATTCTCGGCTCACCAATTTTCTCTAGACATTATTAATAATTAATAGGAATAACCGAGCAATGGCACTTTAGCTAATTTAGATATTCTTTTTAAAGTGCTGTTGCGAGTAGAACTTGTGCAGGTTATTAATGGGCTAAGGTAGGTAGTAGTTATGTTAGGCAGATAGTTTACTTAACACTTTAGTTACCTTTAAAAGTCCCCCTTTAATCAGTTTTCTATGAGAATAATGAATAAATTAAATGGTCTTGCAGGATTAGTTCTTGCATCAACTATGGCATATTCTGTAGCTGCAGCTCCAGACCAAATCTCAACAAAAACAAACGGACTGCCTGTAATGCGTATTCCGGATAAATATATGAATTTGACCGAAACAAACAAAACAAACTCTGTTAGATTTTATCCAGATACAGATGGTCTTAAATTGATGTCTTTAGCATTAAAAAAAGATAATAATGCTAGAACTATGTGGGATGATTATCGTAAATTTATGAATTCCGGCGGATTTGAATGGGACTGTCAAGGAGTATGGTTTATGTCTGATTCAAATAATCTATCAACAAATATGCTTAACAAATATACTTTAGAAATAAATGATTGGTCAAAAAGAATTAAAGCTTATTTAAAAGATAAAAAGTAAACTTCTAGCACAATAATCCTTTTAAATCACAATAATTAAGTTCTTTTATGGAAATATCTCTTCCCGAAGCAATATCTTATAGTGTAGCTTGTTTATCGGGGGCAGCAGTTCTTTCTTCTTGGGCTTACTCTTCTTTTAGAAAAAGAGAGTCTCGTGATAGATATTCTGCCGAACTAGAAAGAGAAGAAAGACAAACAATGATTGCTGAAGGAGAACTAGATAAACAAAGAGCAGACAGGGCAAAAGTATTCTTAGCAGACCCCAATTATCAAGCCTATTTAGATAGAAGAGAACAGGTTGCAAAAAATTTAATGAATGAATCAAGTACATATCCGGAGAATTTTGATAATCTAGAAGCTCAGATAGATGCTATTGTTGGCGACTTTAAGATTTAATTATTCCGTAGTATTTCTTCTCAAAAATCCTTGAATAAACTTTGCACTTTTTTCAGTATCAACAATTCTTTTTATCGCAAAAGTTTCAAGATTTCCAGTAGTAGCTTTATCTGCCTTTATACTGTTCATTGTTTTTTGATGTATTGGTTGGCTAAGCAAAACTTGTTCGTTAGAAGCTTCTGCAACCCTCTTTGCAAGATTAATTGTATTGCTGATATTAGTAAACTGTAATATTTTTCCAGACATTTTATTTATTAGCTCTCCACTATTTACTCCAATTCCAAAAATAAGTTTGTCATTTCTAAATTTTCTATTATGCTCTTTTAATATACTCTCAATTTCAATTGCAGTTTTAATCGCGGTTTCTTCGTTATTCATAGTTTTAGTTAATAGTGGTGAAAATATGAGAAGAACATAATCTCCAGAACTATAGGAAACAGCCCTTTTATTATAAGCATATTCCATTGCTGAGTTTATACTATTTTTAGATATCCCATTAACTTCATTTTTAAACTTTAATGCAATAACACTGACCGGCTGTTTTAGTCCATGTAATACTGTTAGTTGTTCTGCTTTTCTAACATCACTGTTAAAAACAGCTTCATCTGCTTTTTGAGTTATGGCTTCGGGTTTTATCACTTCAACACCACCGCGTTTTTTTTCTATGTGTGAGATTCTGCTCCCACTGCTTCCGAAGGGTGCAAATCCAAATCTTCTATTTTCTGCGTATTTTTTATAATAAACCCAAATAAATAATGCGATTATTATAATTAAAAAAATCCAAACAACAGGATAGTTAGTAATAACTCTATTTAATGCATTTTTCGCATCATTCATGCTTATTGCATTTCCTGTTAATGAAATTCCACCAGCAGATAAAATTGGTGATCCGTCTGAAACAGTTATATCATAATCTCCGTTTGGTGCAGATAATCCGTAAACTCTGCTTTCACCCAAACCCAATTCAATTTCTTTAGTTATTGTTTGTCCCCCAATATTAACTTCAACAATTCCCGAATAAGGAACATTTCCAGTATTGGTAATTATCAGAGTACTATTTATAATATTAGCAGAAATTTTCTTCAGTTCATTTATTTGAAAATATTTTTCTGCAGTAACTTTATCTATTGAAGCAGAAATTTTCGAGGTTCCAGCAGGATTGGTTGTTTGTGTTTGAAGAACAACCTTTTGTCCAGCATCAACATTGCCTTCATAGATTATTTTTCCAAGACTGTCTTCTATTTTCAAAGAAACTTTTCCATCCACAGAATCTCCAGCCATATCATAAACATAGGGTATTAAGGTAATATTTTCTCCAGGTATTATGGATTGTTTATCCATGGCCATTTCTATTCTAGCAGTAGTTTGTGTTATTATGGCATTAGTCGTAGCTTCACCATAATTCAGAATATTTCCTTCTGAATCTTCTTCGGTAATTTTTATTGTAAGAAGATAGTTTCCCTTTTTAGTAGTTTCTGGAGTTTTGAAATTAAGGCTAAATTGGCTGTCTTTTAATTCAGCTTTAGCCTGCACTTCTTCATTCATTATAACCTCAACATAAGCTTTATATTTTTGACCCACAAGTTGATTATTAGATTTGTAAGCAGTTCCTGCCACGATAATAGAATCTCCCGCCCTATAATTAAGATTGCCCGAACTTACAATAACTTCAATATTTGGGTCTATCTTAAAATTTTGACTTAATCCGGATTCGTCTGCGTAATTTGCTGTTAAATGGCAATCGCCCTGAGAATTTTTAATATAAGCTGGAATTAATGTTCGAGTTACAGAAACCGTTGTTGAACTAGGCACATCGTGATAAATATTTTCAACTGTTCCAGGGCAAACTAAATTAATATCCATATAGCCTGTTTTTATCGAGTCAATAGTTACTTGAAAACTTAGGTCATCTCCCAGAGAATAAAGTGCATTTGGCTGTGATAAAATTATACTGGCACTTGTAAAAGATGTTAGTAAAATGCTACTAAGCAAAAGCAATGCAATTAAATATAACTTTTTAGTCCCCATTTTATGGTTTATAGAGAAGAAACGGTTATTTAAATCTTCGGTTTTTTTAAAATCGAACGCCTGAAAATGCAAAGCATTTTTGGGCTCAGAAAATCATTGATTTTCTGTGAGTTAAAGATTTTTCAAATCTTTAAATCTTTTTGATAAATAAGATATATATTCAATAAGGTAATAAATGCCAAAACTTAATTATTTACTTGTAAATTGGGCATTTAGACTGAAATGGAGTTAGTATATAAGTACAAAATAAATTTTTAGAAATTTGTGCCTACGTGCACCCGGAGATTTAAATTGTTCTATTTTATGCCTCTTTCCAAATTTCGTCTTTTTTATCTTAAAATCTGGGTTTAATACATCCTATTCCAATAAGGTAGATTTTGAGAGACAGAAAATGCTTTAGGCATTTTCTTTATTATCCCAAAGTTCCTTCATTTTTGGTTGTTGTATTTTACATAGAAATTTATCATGTGGACCAATTTTCTTTGATTTTATTGATTTTTTCATGAGTAATTTATGGTTTTTCTACTATTTAAAAATTATCTTTTTCTAAATTTTATCTAGCAAACCTTTAAATACCAATTTAGCCATTATTAATTAGTGTTACTAATAACTATTAATACTTATCGTTATTAATGAGCAATATTGCACAAATAGAATAAGACTCAAAAATAAAAATCTGGAAAATCAAATTTTCCAGCTGATTCAAAATTTGAACCAGAGAATTAGCTATAAATTTTGAACATGAAAAAAGAGAAAAAGGATATAGTCATAGAACTTCTTAAAAAGAATTCTGATGGTTTAACCGTTGGAGAAATTTCCGAGTTACTAAAAATTTCAAGAAATACTGTTGCTGTTGCACTAGCCGAACTTAAAGGTGCAAATCTTATCAGAATCCGAAGTGTTGGAATGGCAAAATTAAATTATTGGAGTAACAAATGATGAAAATTAATAATGAAACCGAGATGAATGAAAAAGCTTATAAAGCTAAGGAGACTATTAACAATATTAAAGTCCCCGGTATGACTCGCAAGGGAAATGCCGGGCTTCCTATTTACCTTAATCAAAGAGCCATAGTTTTTGTTGATGCTAATAATTGGTATCATAATGTTAAGTTATTATTCAAGCCAAGCAAGATTTCAATATTAAAAATTTCTAATTTAATTTGTAAAAACCTTAATTTTGATTTAGAAGAAATTAGATGGTATGCTTCAATTCCAGATATTGCGGATGGAGAGAAGGAATATTTTGACCACATGAGGTTTCTTAATCTACTGGAAAAAGAAGGAATAAAAATAATAACAAGAAAGCTTCAGAGACTTTCAAATAAAGAGTTATCAAAGAAAAAGAGAGAAACAATTGATGCTCTTGATTTATGTGAGAATTGCAAGCCGTTAATAGAAGCGAGTTTCTTAGATTTGTCCGATATTAAAAGAAAGGAGAAGGGAATTGATGTTTGGATTGCAATTGATATGATTAAAAAATCAGTAGTAGATGACGATTGTGATGTTTGCATTTTGATTTCAGGTGATACTGATTTCGTGCCTGCTGTCACTTTGATTAATGGCACTGGTAAAAAAGTATTGAGTGCATTCATTCCGTTTGGCTATTCCAATGAGTTGAGAAAGAGTACAGAATATTTTATAATAAGAAAAGAAACTTTAACTAAATGTTTCAGGGATTATGAAAATATGGAGGTAACAAATGATGAAAAACATGAATAAAATATTCCTATTCGTAGTAGCATTCCTAGCCCTCGCTGTTTTTATAGGTGCGGTAGGTTATAGTGTTGTTTATACTGATAATAATAATTACGCATCACCCTTTAGTTTCAATCAGACAGTTGCAGACCCAAATGGAATAAAAATTGCAAATAGTTCTTTAAATTTTGACGGAAATGGTTATGCTTATGGAAGTGTTGCAGGTAATAATAATATAACCTTTGCAAATACGGACAGTCGAACTTTTGCAGTTTGGTTTAATTATAGCGATACAAGTTATGGAATTTTTATGAGTAACTTTGCCAATAATAATGGTCAGTATCCTGGCTGGCAATTTGAATATGCTTCTGGTTCTGTTTATTATGATATGTCCTATACCTACGCGGATGACGATTTTATGATTCATACAAATGCGGCTAATTATAATGACAGCCAATGGCATTTAGCAGTTATGACTTATGCAGGAAATCCTCATGCAGCGGGAGTTAATTTTTATATGGATGGTGCACTTGTTCCCTCTACATCCACTTATGAAGGATTGATAACAAATATTAATGATACTCGTAATCTTTTTGAATTAGGAGCAAGAAGTTGTTCTAGTGCCCCTTGTGCTGCTATTGGAGGAAAAACGACTATAGATGAACCCTTAATTTTTGGAAGAGTCCTAACAACAGATGAAATTGCAATATTATGGAATAATGGTGCTGGAAGAAAGGGAGATACATCTCAAACTCCTTGGAATAATAGTTTAATTTATGGTTCTCATTTAGATGAAGGAACTGGAACAACTGCTGCAGATTTTTCAGGAAATGGAAGGACTGTAACTTTAGGCGGGACAGGAACCACGTGGCAAAAGGGAATCGTTCCTTCTTCAGGTAGTTTCCAAAGTTTTATATTTTATAATTCTACTTCAACTTTTTGGAATGTGGCTTTAGGAATTGTTGATAGTTATTCTACTCATTCGGGGGTTGTAAATCAAACAGGAATAGATCTAAGTGTTGCAAATTTAACAGTTCAAGTTCCTTTAACAACAATTTATTCTGGTGATTTAGTAGATGATGGCGGATTAGGTGGAAGTAGATTTACACCTTCGGGGGGTTTTGCTACAACGGGCGGAGCGGCATATGCGGGCAGTTTTAGTTATGCCGGAGCAGGTGGAGGAGATATAGCTAGATGGAATATGACTGTAAATAAAACAGGACAATACGAAGTCCTAACTACTTATAAACAATCAGTTAGTTTTTGTTCAAATGCTCATTATAGAGTTGGACACGACCAAGGAACTACTGCAACTGATATTAATCAACAAACAGGTTGGGGTGGAGAAAATGGTTTTAGTGGATGGAGAACTCTCGGAATTTATAATTTTACTGCCGCAAATATTTATCAAGTTAATGTTTCAGGTCCTTGCACTGGAACATTTTTAATTGCTGATGCAGTTATGCTCTCTGCAGTAAATTCAAGTTATTATAGGGATAATAGAAATGCAATGGGTGCTTGGAATATGCCTCTTAATTCTTTTTCTAGTTCAGGAATTACTGGAAATTATTTTAATGGGAGCCAACAAATAATGGTTGGTCAAACTTATTTTTTAAATAATACAAAACAACTGTCTATCTCTGCTTGGTTTAATAGTAACATGACTCCTTCTACAGCATATACGGGAATAGTAATGTCTCTTAATTCTGGAGGTCAAGGAGCAGGATTAGATTTTAGAGCAAATAATACCATTATTGGCGGTGGAGTTTATAATCTAGGTGGTGGAACAGTCGCTACAGCTCCTGCAGGACTTATTAAAAATAATCAATGGTATAATGTTGTTATGACTTGGAATGGAACAAACGGCAATGTATATCTTTATGTTAATGGAATATTGAGTGCCACAGGAACAGGAGCCGCGACAACTCCATTTTTACAATCTGACCCTTTTTATCTAGGTAATGATATTTCCCAAGCAGGAAGATATTTTACTGGTGGGATAAGTGGAGTTTCTTTTTATGATAAAATGTTAACTACGAATGAGGTAACTTCAATTTATAAACAAGGTGTATCATTTCAGTATGTAAATACTAATATAACTCTTCAAACAAGAACTGGAAATAGTTATAATTTAACAGATAAAAATTTAGTTATGTTTTTGGGATTTAATAATGATACGGGAGAAAATGCAACTTACTTTAAAGATGAAACTGGAAGATTTAATGGAACTTGCTCTGGAGCAACTTGTCCAACTTTAACTCCAAACGGAACTGTTGGTAACGCAATGAGTTTTGATGGAGTGAATGATTATATAAATTCATCTGAGGGGCAAGCTTATACTAATATGACTTATTCATTATGGATACAAACTTCTAAAAGTTATGCAGGGGGTGTAGGATATTTTTTAGGAGATTATGGTTCAGCTAGTTATCCAAATAGTTTTATGGGATTGTTTATAAATACAGATAATAAATTTTGGGGTTATTTTAGGGATGCTGCAAATAATATCGTACAAATTCCTAATTCAGGACCAGATTTAAATGATGGTAAGTGGCATCATATTGGAGTAACTAAAAATTTAACAGAAATGATGTATTACCTAGATGGAACATATATATTTGCTGCTAATAATGCTGCTATGAGTGCAACTATTGATACTTCTGGAAGTTGTACTGCTATTGGAATCTACTGTGCTGATTATACTAGTAGTCCTTATCAAGGTAAAATTGATGAATTTAAAATGTATAATCGTTCATTGAATATTACAGAAATAAATAATTTATACAATCTTGGGAGTTATCATATTTCTGATTGGAGTGCTTGGAGTTCTGCAAATGTTGTAACAGATAATGTTGGGCAAGTTTCTGCAACAGGTGGGAAGTTTCTGCAATATAAAGCAAACTTCTTTACGAATACAACAATTTCTCCTTATTTAGTTAGTCATGATATCAATGGTGGGGCTAATCTTGCACCTAGTGTAGTTAGTGTAATATTAAATTCAACAAATATAAATTCAAATGAAACTTCACAAAATATTACTTGTTATGCAAATATTACTGATATAAATTTAGATAGTGTTTATGCTAATTATAGCTGGTATAATAATTCAGGATTAGTTCCTAGTTTAAGTGGTCGAGCTGGACCCTATACTTCTGGAACACTAAATTTAGTTTCAACTGTTGTTGGAAGAAATGCAACTTGGAATCAGAACTGGACTTGCTCGGTTTTAGCTTGGGATGGCAGTCTTTATTCGAGCTCTTGGATAAATTCTTCGAATATAACTATTATGGATTTAACTAATCCTACTGCGACTTTGAATACACCGACGAATAATAGTTATGTAAATAATATTACACAAAATCTCACAGCAACTATCACCGATGAAAGTTCGGGAATAAAAAATGCAAGTTTATACATTAATGGAGTAATTAATCAGACAGTAACCTACACTGCAGGAACATTAACTACTACTCTTGGAATAATTGTAACATTCGTAGATGGAATCTACAACTGGTTCTATAATATTTTTGATTTTGCAGGAAATCAATATAATACTGGAAATAATACTCTAACTATTGATACTATTATTCCAGTTCCAACTTTTGTTACTCCAACTCCAAATTCAGGAGACGGAAGGGGAAATATATTTGAAATAAATGTTTCTATTACTGAATTAAATTTAATGAACGTTACTCTTAAATTTATGAATCAGGCAGATGTAGTTTGTAATAGAAGTTCAAGCAGTTTGAATAACCGTTTCTCTTGTAATAATATTAATGCTACGGTTTTTAATATTACTGAAACAAATTATATATTCTTGTTTAATAAAACAGGATTATTGCCAGGAATAATCTATGATTATAACGTTAGTGTTATAGATTTTGCAGGAAATACAAATATAACTGAAACAAGACAGGTTCAAGGAAATACTGCACCAATAATAACCTTTAATGCAGATACGACTCAAACAGGAAATTATTCTGCTTTTGATATTATTGCTAATGTAAGCGTTACTGATAACGAGAATAATTTTGATACGATGAAAATTTATCTATATTATAACGAATCTCTTACGGGAACAATACTTTCTTTAATTAATCTAACTACTACAAATGCCTTCAATATCTCTCTTAATTATTCTAATTTAAGTGAAGGAATATATTATTTGAATGCAACTGCTAATGATACTATAGGGGTATCAAGCAATAGTTCAACAATAAGAATACTTCTTGATAGAACAAATCCTAACAGTACTTTAGTTACCCCTATAAACGGAACAATATTAAATAATCAAACAATAAACTTGACTGCAAATATTTCTGAAAACCTAGGAATAAAAAATGTAACTTTATTTGTTTATAATTCCTCTAATTATTTAATAAATCAAACAACATTAACAGGATATGCCGAAGGAACACTAACAATTTTAACAGGTATTGTTACTAATCTTGCCGATGGAATATATCATTGGTTCTATAAAATATTTGATTGGGCTGGAAATAGCTATACTACTGGAAATAATACAATTACAATTGATATTATTATTCCGAATATTTCAGGCATTGTTTATTCTCCTAATACTAATGCAACTCTAGACCCTGGAGTTGTTGTAAGTTTTAATGCTACACTCGTTGATTTATGGGCTGGAACAGAAAAAGTTATTTTAGAATTTTATAATGGAACCTGGATTAATTATAGCATGAGCAGAAATTCCGGCGATAATCTTAACGGAAATTATAATACCAGTGTTACTCTAGATTCCATAGATAATAATTACACTTTTAATATTTGGTATAATGATTCTGCAGGAAATTCAAATAAAAGTGTTAATCAAACATTTCCTGTCTATTGGGACTGCACCTGGACTGCTGTGGCTAGTGGAGGATTATCCACTACAAATAATCCTAGCGGAACCGGCGGATTTAATCAGGAAAAAACATTAGGAAATATAGTTATTACAAATACTGGAGATGTACAATATGGAACTAATAATTGCAGTATTAAATTTGCAAGAACGGTTACTGGCACAGATTGGTATAATGGTTTAAGTTATACAAATGGCGGAGGAAGATATCTAAACTTCACATTAGATCCATATTATGCTAATGGTGGAACTGGTTTAACATACAAGGTTAATGGGGTTTCTGTAAATTCTGTTATTGTAAATGCTTCTGAAAATAAAACTCTAGGAATAACTGGAATGTTTCCACAATCGACTTCGCTATTAACAGAATATCCTTTCTTTCCAATATTTGCAAATATTAGCGATAGTGATTCCTTAGTAAACAACGTAACCATAACTGCAAAAATGATTATAACTCCTGGAGCTTATCTAGAAACTGCTTTCGAGCCTTCTTCTCAAACAGTTTATCTCACTCCAGGAACTTTTAATATTGCAGCTTATACTAAAAATGTTGTAGATAGTTCCGACAACCCTCAAAATAATACTGCATATAATGTTATACTTAACACAAGCATGGATGATATTTTAACTTCGTTATATACTTCGGGAGATTTAAATAAAAGTTTTGATAAAGTTAATAACACTAATAAAAATTATACTAATTTAACTTTCACTCTTACTGCTGCGAATATTGTAGCTTTAACTTTAACTTCTCATAGTCTTCATAGTTTCACTTATGGTTACGAAAATTCTTCAGGAAATTTAAGTTTAATTATTCATGCTAATAATCAAACCATAATTAATTCATCTGGAACAGTTACCTTTGCTTGCTATAGCATTAGTGATGATGTTTGTGTTGATGCTTGTATTAATACTACTGCAGGTCTTGTTTATGACCCTGATTGTGCTTTACCAACTACAACCACTACAACTACAACCACTACAACTGGTACCAGCGGTGGCGGACCGGGTAATGGGGGTGGAAATGCAATAAAATCAGAGGCAACTTTTGAACTTCAAAGAGGAGGAACTCAAGAGTTCTATCTTGATATTAAGAATAAATATCCGGGAGCACTGAAAAAAATGAAAATATCTGTTTCAGGAATAAATTCCGAGTATATCTTAATTAGTCCAGATAAAATAGACTCTCTCGCAGGATACAAAACACAGAAAATAA
>CAYIVX010000026.1:0-13883 GCA_964366925.1 Candidatus Woesearchaeota archaeon
GCTCTTCCGATCTCACTAAAACTTATTGTAGATAAAGAAAGAGAAATAAACAAATTTCAATCAAAACCCTATTGGAAAGTATTCATCGATGTTCGTGATAAAAAAGATAAAAAAAATGAAATTAAACTTCGCCATGTAAAAGATATATTTGAAGAAAAAGAACTTCCTAAATTTGAAAAACTAAAGGGCGAAGAATGTGAAGTTGTAACTACTAAAAACACTCAAACAATTATTCCACCATATCCTTTTGATTTAACAACACTCCAAACAGAAGCCTATAAATTTTTTTCAATAAGCCCTGCAAGAACATTACAAATTGCCCAAGAACTTTATTTAGCAGGAATTATCTCTTATCCTAGAACATCTTCCCAAAAAATACCCGAGGCAATAAATCCCAAGGCAATTCTTAAAAAACTCGAAAAAGCCTATCCTCAAGTAAAACTAGTAACACGAAATATTCCTATAGAAGGAAAGAAAACAGACCCAGCCCATCCATCAATATCTCCGACTGGTGAATTTGGTGCTTTAGAGGGCGAACTTAAAAAATTATATGAATTAATAGTAAGAAGATTCATTGCTTGTTTCTGTTCAGATGCGATTGTAGAAAATAAAACAATAACTGCCACAGCCTATTCCGAAGAAAATAAAGAAAAATTACTTTTCAAAGAACGTGGAGCAGAAATTAAAGAAAAAGGCTGGATGGACGTTTACTCTCCAAGCATAAAAGAAAAAGAAATCAAAGATATGAATGGAAAAGCAGATATTTTAGAAGTAGAAATAGAAAAAGATGAAACAAAACCACCAAAAAGATATTCTCAAGCTTCAATAATAAGTGAACTTGAAAAACGAGGTTTAGGTACGAAAGCCACAAGAGCAAATATTTTAGAAACACTTTATGACCGAGATTACGTAACCGATAATAAATCCATAAAAGCAACACCACTAGGTATGAATTTAATTCAAACATTAGAAAAATATTCTCCAATTATAATTGATGATAAACTTACAAAAGATATGGAAAAAGATATGGACGCAATAAGATTGGCTAAAAAAGAATTACCTCAAAAGCAAGAAGCAATTTTAAGAAAAGCCAGAGTTGCACTCACCGATATTTCTGAAAACTTCCATAAAAAAGAAAACAAGATAGGTGAAGAACTGATGGAAGCAGAACAAGCCCATTGGGCACAGCAAAAAATAGATAACGAATTAACTGAGTGTCCAGTTTGTAAAAAAGGAAAGCTAGCAATAAAATTTAATCCAAGATTTAAACGTTCATTCATAGCCTGCAATGCCTATCCTGATTGCAAAACAACTTTTTCTCTTCCGCCAGGTATGATAAAAAAAGTTGAAGCTGAAGGAAAATTAAAATTATGTGATAAGTGTAACTCTCCGTTATTAATGCGTCTTATGAAAGGCAAACGTCCATGGATATTTTGTTTCAATACTAAATGTCCTACCAGAGAAGAAGGATACAAGGCCCCAAAAGAAGAAAATTCTGAAACAGATAATAAAGAAGAAAATCAAGAAGAAACTGAAGAATAATAATTCTTATAAATAGCTAAAACAAATAAAATTATGTTGAAACTAAAAGATTGGCAAGAAGTAATTTATACTGACTTTCCAAGAGTAGAAATCACAGAAAAACAAGACAAGTAATGAGCAGAGCAGCACAATCAGGCAGATATTTAATTAATAATATGAGATTAGCTACGGGTAGAATTTATACCGATTTAGAATATGAAACTAGAAGAGCAAGAATTTTAGCTACACCCCTACCCTAAACAGAAATCTAAAAACTTTAAACCAACTTTGTTTTAATTTACAATTATTATTAAAATAAAATTTTCAAACTATCTAAATATTAGAATAACTTTGAAAATTTTAAGAAGTAATGATTATTAAATCTCAGTGATTATTGTATCGTTCAGATTTGAATTTATTTGTATTGAGTTGAATTATAACCAACCCTTCTTTCTTATCCCTTCATTAACTAATTCAAATTCCATTTCTTTTTCAGGCAAAGACCGATGTTTTTTCAATACAGCTATTCTTTTTCCACGAATATTCTTTAATTCAATAATACATTTACTCCAATATTTCAAAATATCTCCACCAACCATATTAGCATTTTTTTCTTTTGTTTGTCCTTCTTTAAAATCTTCATCACTCAAGAAATCATAATAAACCTGATTAGTAGCAATTACTGGAATATTCTTCTTACGAGCGATTTCTGCAAGAATCCTCATCTGCTTAGCAAGTTTAGAATTAATCAAATCTAATTTTTCCATATCCTTATCTTTTCTTGCTTCAGCCATTTCCAAACGATAAAGCATAGTCATACCATCAATAATAATAAGAGAAATTTCATTACCACTTTTAATTTCCTTAAGCAATCGAACAAAAGATTCTTCCTGCTCGTTAAAACTAGTAGGTTTTAATAATAAAACTCGTTCAAGTGCTTCTTTCCATTCTTCAATATTACAAATCTGTTTAAATCTCTCAACTGAAAATCCGCCCTCACTATCAATAAAAATAGTTTTTCCACCTTTTCGTGTAACACTAGCAGTAACAGCCATACAAAAATTAGTCTTACCACATCCAGCAGGTCCATAAATAGTAGTTATAATATCTTTATCATATCCACCAAAAAGCCATTTATTCAAATCATAACTTCCCGCAGATATTTTATTTCTTGAATCAGTTTCCATTTTAAAGATTTATTTCTGCCTTATTTCTTCTAACGCATCTAAGATTTTAATAGGACTATCTACTTTTGTTTCAAGACAATAACCTGCAGATTTTATTTTCTGCTCATCATAACCCCAGCCATAATCCACGAGAATTATATTTTCAGCAGGAATTCCGGCTTCAACCGCATAAAAAAAATCCCGAGTTCTATCTCCAACAGAAACAACCGAATTTGAAGATAATCCGAATTCACGAATAGCAGCTCTTATTGGTCGAGTCTTATGAAAATAAGTCCCATCAGTTTCATTACCCAAAATATTATCAAAAAGACGCAATAAATTATCTTTAGACAATCTATTAACTATTTCACTAGTATGATTTGAAGAAACAATAATCATTGACATTGAATTAGAAATTTCAGTAAGAACTTCTTCTATCCCAGAAAATAAGGGGGTTTCTAATTTTGTTTGCTCTCTTTTATAAATTACATCTGCTTGAGCATGTTTATCGGAGGTTATTCCAAGCCCCTCCATAAATAAAAGATGATTTGTAGAAGCCATATAATCTTTTTTAAATTGATTAATGTCTGATTTATATTTTCCGCCCAACTCCTTGCAAATTTGCCCATAAGCAAGATGCAGGGTCTTAAAAGAATCAACAATTACACCATCATAATCAAATATTGCTAATTCTATTTTCTTCATAAAATACAAACAAAAAATAGGGTTATAAGGATTATTATAAATCAAAGCTATCAAACAAAAACATGATATCTGGCTTGAGCATAACTTTTAGCTCTTGCAATTCTATAAGCCTCAATTTGCGGCACAATTGCCTCATCAACTCTTCTGCAGTGAACTTCCCAATCAAAAGCTTTCAACATTTTTTCTAAATCTTCAAAACTAATTTTTCTATCAGAACTTACATTCTTTTCTTCAGCCATAATAAACTAATACATTTCAAAGATTATAAAGATTATTGCAACACACCTAACCGCACAAGTTCATTAAATAAACAACCAAGGAATAATATAACCTAAGTCTAATCAAATAGGTTATTAATTATAAAGTATTAATTATGCGAAGCCGAGAACTTGAATTTAAGTAGTTAAACAAGATAAAAATACAAGTTCGAGCCTAAACTAGAATTATTACTTTATAGCTTTCTTAAATTCATCAAGATATTTTTCTGTTTCTTTTTCAATAGCAGAAGCAGCATCTTCAAGTGCTTTTTTAGCACTTTTGCCTTTTGTTTTTATTTCAAATATAACAGGTTTGTTTGGATGTTCTCTTTTCCAAGCAGCCATAACAACAGCATCATCTTCATTAAGATAAACTCTAAGAATTTCAGCTACAGTTTGATTATCTACTTCTACAAGAAGATTTTCCTTCTCATTTTTAATAACTTTTACTTCCATAAATTAAACAGAAAAAGTGGATTTATAAAGGTTATTACGCCTCCGCTTCACTCGGCTTTTTTTCTTTTTAGTGCTTCGCATAATTCTGAAAGTATTAATAATCTCCTAAACTAAATTAGAATTGTTCAGCCTTTCTCAGATTACTAAGACCAAAACTTCAGTCCAGAAATATATAGAATTACCTTGCTCCTTTAATAAATAATAAAACTGATAATTAATAACCAGTCAAATCAGATATAAGAATTATTAAAAGATTTTATTACACGAAGTGCAAAATTAGTAGCTAATATGACTTCAAACCCTCAATTTTATTCCAAATCTTCCCACTTAACTTCCTTAGACTTAGAATTTTTAGATTCATCAACTAACTGAATATCGCTTCCAGATAAAACTTTTATTCTTTCCTCTTTTTTCTTCATCAATTCATAAATAGAAGGCGTAGAGCTTTTAGGTTTTGCTGCATAAACTACTTTTTGAGGAATTTTTTCTCTTCCAAAACCACCCAACTGTTCTTCACCTATTTGCTCTTTTGTTTTCTGTTCTTCTATATTGAATTCTTTTTCTACTTTTTCATTCAATCTTTGTAAATCTCTTATTTTAAATTGTTCTGCTTCCCGAGATTTAATACTTATTGGCCTATTTTCAGGAATAATATTTCCACCAACAGAAGCAGGTAAAATTTCGAGTTTTTTAACAACAAGAAGAGCATTAACTCTTTCTTCATTTTTTCTCTTTTCTTCAATTTCTTCAATTAAATCTCGTTTTATAAGACGAATTTTTAAAAATTGTTCAAGGCCCCTAATTAAATCAAGAGATTTACCTGGAACGATTCCTTTTTCAAGAAGTTTTATTGCTTCCTCACTCTCACTAAGCGCATCAGCAATCTGCTTAACTGTAAACCCTTTTCTTCTTCTTTCTGCCTGAATAATCCAATGAAAATTATCTACAAGTTTAAACACCAAATCTTCGGGTTTTTCTAAATCAGGTTCACTTTCAAGTCTTTTAATTTCATCATTTAGAGATTTTTCTTTCTTCTCACTACCCTCTATATGATTAAGCTTCATTAGTCTCTCCCTGACCCCCAGGGGTTTCTCAGAATTTCTAAGCTGATCAGTACTTGGCCTCTTTACTATGGGCATATTACTCAATAGGGCACATCTCTCACATATTTTAGTATTTCCAATCAAATCAAGACCATCATAAATTCTAACTTCATCAGAATTTCGCCCACATCTCACGCACTTTTCCATAACCAAAAGAGAAAAGTCGTATTAAAAAGCATTACTGTATTAAGAAATAGGTGTTATTTAAGATAGTTTTCTATTGTTTCTTTATTTTGAAAGCCAACTAATGCTATTTTTTCATCTATAAGTATGCTTGGCAGAGAAGTAATATTATAAACTTTTCTTTGTAAATCGACAGAATCTAATCCTAAATCTCCCGCAATTGGAATCAATATGATTTTATTTCCAAATTCTGTTTTAACCTCTTTTAAAACTTTAGAAATCGCGGCTTGTTCTGCTTCTTTTGCAGAATTAGGAGTTTGAGTATAAAGATAGACTAAGGTATGAAAAGAATTATTACACTTTTTCTTTAAAAGAATACTATTCAACCATAATTCTGTTTTTTGAAGCACTTGTTTCTTCTTTTCAATTAAAAGAGAACTCTTAAGCAACTCCCCTGCATCTTCATACTTTTCAATAATCAGCCCCTGATTATAAATCTTATCAGCAAAGATTAAATTTTGAGCTATAGCCTCATTACAAGAAGCAGAATCCATAATCTGATAATAATAGTTCTGAAGTTTTAAATCTAAAGCCTCAACTTCAAAATTTTTATAATCTTCAAGTATATGATTTAATCTATTCTGCTCAACAAAAAAGCCAATACTAAATCCAACTATAAGAATTAAAAGAGTTAATACTCCAGCCTCCAAAAATAGACCAATTTTACTTCTTATTATTTCGTGTACCATCTTATATCTCCTTTTATTAGTTTATAGAGTGAAACTACTAATGGAATCATATAGAAAGTTCTATATATAAATATATAGATAAATAAATAAAAGAAATTTTTATCTTTTACATTTCCATGTCGAATTATGTATTTATAATACGCAAATGAAAGAAACGTAAAAATAATTCCTAACAAGAAAACTAAGGTCATAATAAAATTTATTTCCAGCATAAAAATAGGATTATAGCCATGAAAAAATAATGGTGTAGAGAATAAGAAAAATTTCAATTTTAAATAAAAAAATCGAGTAATCATAATAAAGCCCAATAAAGCTAATATAAATGAAAGACAGATATATCCAATAATAAAATATCCAAAAAGTGTGCTTCCTCTTAAAAAAAATCGTTTATATTTAAAAATAGTTTGCAATCCACCAAGATTCCATCTTACTCTCTGTTTATTCCACTGACTAAAGGTATCCGGAACAGAAGTAAAAACTTCTGCAGCATAGGCCATTTTTGCTTTATATCCCCTACTAAGTAAATTCCAAGTAATCTCTATATCTTCTGTAAGATTTTTAGTATCAAATCCCCCAATTTTCCTTATTAGTTCGGTTCTATAAATGCTAAGTGGGCCATTAGTAACATAAACACAATTTATAAAATCTAAAATTTTTCTATCCCAAGCAATTATTTCATAATCAAAGTCCTGAAATCGTTCTATAAGATTTTTTCTATTTTTTACGAGAACCCTAGAAGTTACTGCTGCAACTTCTTTATCTTCTTCAAAAAATCCAATCATATTCATGAGTGCATCTTTTTTTGGATAAGAATCTGCATCAACAACCGCCATTAACTCACCTTTTGCTAATTTAATTGCCGCATTAAGAGAATCAGCTTTTCCAGAATTTGCTTTATTTAAAAGAGTTAAACCCCAAGGTCTATTTTTTTGTATAAATTCTTCAACTATTTTTCGAGTATTATCCCTACTACCATCATTAACAACAATAACTTGCTTCTTTCCAAACGGATAATCCATCGCTAAAACTGCAGTTATAGTCTCTAAAATAGTATCTTGTTCATTATATGCGGGAATAATAATACTTATTGTAGGAAATATGGTTGGTTTAGGAGTATGAAAAATAAAATTACGATTTTTTAAGGATAATAATATGAAAAGCATTAAAAAATAAATACCGAAAAAAAACATTATAATATAAAGAATAGTTAAACTTTCCATATTTCTCTTAAGTATTCTCTTTTAATTCTTCACTTTCTTCAGCTTTTTCTTCTGTTTTCTCTTTTTTCTCCAAATGAAAATAATCATAAAAGCTTTCTGAAAGATTAAGTTCAAGTGTATGTCCTGCTCTTTTAGATTTAACTAAGCCAATATCAATAAAATGTTTAATATGTTCATAACTTTTATTTCCTCTTATTTTAATAATAACTGATTGTTTTACTGGCTGTTTATAGGCAATAATCGCAAGAGTTTCTTGTTCTGCCTTTGTAAACTCAGCTTTTCCAGTAGCAAGTTTATTTATCATGTCAAAGTATTCTGAACGTAAATCCATCTTCCAAAAGTTATCTTTATTAAGAATTTCTATAGAAGTATCAATCTTTTGATATTGTTCACGTAATTTTTCAAGTAATTCACTCAACAAAAGAGGATTGATATCAGTTAATTCAACAAGTTCCTGAACACTTAAATAACGAGCAGAAATAAAAAGAGCAGCTTCCACTTTTTTAAGATTTTTTTGTTCTTCAGAGATATCCAATTCTTCTTGACTTTTAGCAGTTAAATCCATATTATTTTCAATACTCCTTTGATAAATATAATAGAATTCTGCGGGTTTTAAAGGTTATGATATAGAAAAAATAAACTGTAGATTTAGTCCGCAGAAATTGCTTAGCAACTTCAAATTTTTTTTATATCCTAAAAGTAATGCCCTAACTTAAAGCGACTTGTTCAACCCGAGCAAGTTCACGAGCCTCAAAAATTTACTCTACTCAAAACTTCTGCTTCCAAAATTTATAGAATTATTAATAAAAGACTATAATGTGAAACCTAATTAAAAATCTAAGTTAAACTAAATCTTAAAATCGCACCAATTCCGCCAAGATTATAAAATTGCTGGCCTTCTTCAGTATCCATTGAAACATATTCAATTTTGGTTGAGCTCTTTTCAGCAATCTCTTTAAGTTCTGCAGCTATCTTTTTATCTAATTTTCTACTTAAAAATAATGTATCTACGCAAGCCAAATCAAGTGCTTTCTTAACTTCATCATAACCATAAGCAGTTTTCTTTCGCTCTTTTCCAAGCATATCAAAAAATCTTTCCATCAACTTTTTCTCCAAAGTTATTTCTTGCTCCTTAAGCAAATCGCCACTTGCCTCAACAAGAAGCTCTATACCATGCTCATCAGCATAGCCTATATCTTTCATACCAATAACTTTATTTCTAAGAGCAGTTACAAGTAAACCTTCCCTCATAAATTCATCTTTTGTAGGCATAGGTCCGCCAATAAGAATACCCTTAAGATTTTTCATATCAAAAAAATGGGCCTTTAGTGCTTCAGCACACTCTCGATAAAAATCTTTTGCTTTTCCCTCAACAATTCGCTCATATCTCTGTGAGGATTGTCCACCAGCCCTTGTTTTTCCAGGAACCCCAGAATCGAGGTGTTGCAATATTTTTATTTTTTTACCAATAAGCACCCCAATAGTTGCTTCTTTTCTTTCTATAACAAACAGACCATAAAGTTCCTTAATCTCAAGCATTTCTTTCAAAGGATCAAGAATAAAAACCTGATCACACCTGTATAATCTCATTCCAACTTCCTCAGGGGGAACTATTGCCCAGATTCTCATATCTTCTTGACCCTCTACTTGAGAAATATTTCCAGAATAAATAGCAATTCCATTTTTAGGCACGCTTTGTCCTAATTGTCTTAATTGTCGTGTTGCTCTTTCCAAAGCTTCAATAACATTTTTTCGTGTAGTCGAACTTTTAATATTTCTTGCGGTACTTTTTTCCGATTCTAACTGATCAATAACTACATTGATATTTGCACCAGCAGGAACAATAACACTAACAAGCTCAGTATGCCTACCTCTAATAGCTCCGAGCTCTTCGACTAATTCGGTAAGTTCTTCTTTACTAACGGGTTTTAATGATATTTTATCAACCATGTTTGTTTTGTTCATAATGTTCGTTACAAAATCTTCAATTCGTGAGAATTGGAGAGTTAGGAAATTTTATTTCCTAAACGAACAGTCAGAAATTCCTTGAATTTCTGAATATTAAAAACTCTTTAACACGAACCCGGAGGGCAGTAGGAGTTTTTTATAATTAGTAAAGAAATAATCAGTTTATAAAATTATAGTATATAAAATGAAATTAAGTAAGAATATAATCATGACCCTTAATCATTTTTTCAGGATGAACTATAACTCCCTTTCCAGGAACAATATCAAAAGCAACAATCTTTCGATCAATCTCAACTCCTCGCATTTTAACAACTTCTACAGCTCTAGCCCTATATCCTGATTTATAAAAAACATTATACAATGCAATAATCCCATCAGAAAGAAATGAAACTGCTTCTCCTCGTTCAATAAAAGTTCCACCGATATGAGTAGGATTTGCAGTTTCTCTAATCAAGAATGAAGTAATTTTATGACCTTCAAGATATCTAAATAATTGCTCCATGTAAATTCTAAATCTACTTTCTTCTCCAGAGAATGCCGAACCAATACTCGTAAGCGAATCAATTAAAACAATATCGGGATTAAAATTTGTAGGTATAAGAACTGGTTGAACTTCAATCAAAAGTTCTTTTTTAGCCTCACTAAGCAAAGCCTCAACACTTCTTGCAATATCCAAGGCATTAAATCTTTTAATATACAACAAACCTTTTTTTTCATAAGCTTCAGCATCCATGCCAAAATTTTTCAAGTGACTTCTTAATCTATATTCTGGCTCTTCAAAGCTCATATAAAGAATTTTTTTCCCTTCCATACACATAGCCTTAGCAATATTAAGCATAAAAAGAGTTTTTCCACTTCCAGGACCGCCCTCAATAAGAATTGAAGAACCGCTAGGAATTCCTTGTTTAAAAAGCGTATCAAATCCAGAAATTCCTGTTCGAACAAATTCCGATTTCTTCTCGACCCTACTCTCCTCTTTTTTCATATGACTCATAGTAGATTAGTATTTAAAAACCTTTCTTATTTTTTTTATTTAAATGTCTTGAAACAGAAAACTTTTTAAAAATATCTAAATGAGAATCGTCGCCAGATTCAACAATTCGTTTAGAAAAAGATTTAATAAGAAGAGCTATTGCAAAAATCATAGTCCCAGCCCAAATAAAAAATTTCGTAGTATTAGAATAATTAATTCCAAAATTCTCGTTTATAACACTTGCAGTCAAACTAGTATTAAGAACTAAAAGAAAAGCAATGGGTAAAATAATTAATATAGTTAAACCTATTTTTTTAGCTTTATTTGCAGAAACATGCAGTTCAAATTCTTTTTTTTCAGAAGGAGTCATAGCTTTATAATATTCTGTATCTCTATAGGGAATCTGTTTATTAAAATGTGCTGAAACTCGTTGTTCTATTCTTATCATTCTATCCGCCAAGTCCATTGAAAGAAATTTCTTTTTTTCCACCTTACTCATATCACAAAATTCTCTTTTTGGAGTAACTAAATGAGCTCTCATAATATGATGCTTTATCTCCTAAAGCGAATATCTTCAACTTGTGAAAGTTGAATGAGCCAGAAAATGTCTTTTTCTGGATTTGAAAATTTATTTTGAATTTTCATCTTCTCTTCTTAGCCCCAATAACTTTCTTAGAATGTTGAATATGTTTAGTATGAGCTACGTGTTTTAATTTATGCATTTTTTTATGAACTACAGATTTATGAGCCACGGATTTTTGTAAAACTGTTTTTGTTTTAATTTGAACATTTTCCTTAGATTTTCCACGTGTTCCCCAATCCGTTTCACCATCAGAATCAGATTTAATTATAGATTTTGCCCCACCAGAAAGTTTAGCTATTTCTTCCTGTAAAAGTGGAATTTGTCGATCAATATCTCTAATTAATTCGGCAAATCTCTTAGTCTTTATGCCATATTCACCTTCAGGAATTGTCCCATATTGAAAATAATCTTTTTGTGTTTTCATTATAAGTTCCTTTATTGTTTTTTTTCTATTCATTAATCTATTTAATTTTTTCTTTAAGTTCATTTTCCTTATCTGAACTCGATAAATAATCAATAAGAATAAAATCAAAATAATTAAACCAGAAAGAAATTTCCAATTTTCAATTTGTAAAATAGGATTTTTAGTCATTAAAAAAGCTTTAAGTCCAGTAGCAGTAGAAGCATAAAAAATATTCAAGGCAGTATAAGAAGATTTAACCGTAGTTATTTCATTATAAGCTTTTTCAACCAATGCAGAAACTTCAGTATATCTTTCTGTACTCATTGCTTCATTAATTCCGCTAATCATCAAATCTATTGTAGAAGTATTCATCCCGGGAACAACAGAATCATTATAAAATGCCATTAGAGAACTAAGTTCATCTTTTGCATTAAGTGCATCTTCCCTTATCTTTTTAACAGTATCACAATAAGGAATAACCAATGAAAAATCATAGGGACTCTTTTTTTCCTTCAATAATGTTTGCGTTGTAAAGGTTAACTCTGCTTGTTTTATATTATCTTTAATACTTAAAATATTAAATCCCTCATCAGTCATAGTTTGCATAATAACTTTTGAACTACTAATACAATCAACTGCTTTCGCTTCATTTAAGCTTGCATTAAGAGTATCTGCAGCAGATGCAGCATAAATTCCATTAATCAAAAAAATGCCCACTATAAAAATAAATGCTAACGATAAACCTACCCTCTTTTTTAATACCATCTTATTTAATATGCTTTTTTTATTTTAAATACCTTTGTGTTTGTTTCCGCTGAAATTAAATCCTATGACAAGCCTTCAAATCTTTTTCAAAACTATTAAGATTTTTAGGAATAACTATTCCCTCAATTGATTCCTTCAAAGAAATTCCTTTATCTCGTTTAGCTTTCCAAACTTCTTGATTAAAAGTAATAATCTCTTCAATTAACTTCAAATCAGATTTTCCAATTTTTGCTTTAGGAAATTCTTCAGAATGCAAGTCCAGTCCAAGTTCCAAAGCAATAACTGAACTCAATTGAGGAATAATAGGATACATTAACTGAAGATATCTTTCGAGAAGAAAATAAAGAGTATATTTAGCAGAATCACTTTCTTCATTACTAAATCCCTTATCTAAATTATAAGCCCTATTCTTAACCAATTCTAAATAATGCGAAGCAAAAACTTCCCATAGAAAATATCTTAATTTTATAGAAGGATGATTAAAATCATAAACACTATAACTCTCATCCGAAAATTTAGTTAAATCTTCAATAGAATCCGTAAAAAGCTGATCCAATTTTGTTAATTTAACTTTTACAGGCTTTTTGAACTGCATAATAAATCTCGCAACATTAACAAGCTTATTTATTGTTTTTAATTCAGATTTTATTTTTTCTTTAGAACAACTCAAATCTTGCTTTGATAAATCTCCCTCTTCAGAAGCCCATAATCTCATAGCTTCGGCCCCATATTCCTTAAGTAATTCTTGAGGATCAATAACATTTCCAAGAGATTTTGACATTTTTCTTCCTTTTTCATCAAGTATATGCTGATGAATCCAAACATCTTCAAAACAAGGTTTTTTAGTTTCCAAATATCCACGTAAAAGAGTATAATAAAGCCAAGTTCTAACAATTTCTTTTCCCTGGGGTCTTAGTGTAACTGGATAAGCTTTCTTAAAAAATTCAGGATTATCCAAATATTTGGTAATAACTAATTCAGAAATTGAAGAATCGAACCAAGTATCCAAAACTCGTTCTTCACCTTTCCATTTTTCTTTTGAAAAATCCCTTACAGTTCCAATGATTTTTCCATTCTTTAAAACTTCTGCATCTTTTGGAACTTCTTCTTTCCAAGCTTGATAATATTTTCCGGGTTTAGGCAAGGCAATTAATCCAGATTCAGAATTCCATAGAGGTATTGGTGTTGCATAAAATCTTCTTCTTGAAATAGGCCAGTCAATTGAAACAGAATCAATCCAACTATCAAGAATTTTCTTAGATTCAGTAGGATAAAAATTTATTTTTTTGGAAAGTTTTTTTAAATCAGGCAAAAATTCCATCTGTTTCAAATAAAATTCAGGCATCTCAATAAATTCAATTTCAGCACCAGAACGTTCAGAAATAGGCGTCCTATGTTGTATTTGAATTTGTTTTACTAAAAGTTTTTTTTGTTTTAATTCTTCTATTATTTTTTCTCGAGCTTCTTTTACTTTTAAATCTTTTAAAAATCCGGCATGTTCATTCATTGTCCCATTCATATTTATTGCGATAATTGGTTTAAGATTCATTTCTCTAAAAAATTGAATATCAGTTAAATCTCCTGCAGAACACATCATTACTAAACCCGAACCTTTATCAATTTGAGCAAGAGGATGAGCTTTTATTAATACAGATTTTCCAAAAATAGGTGAAATAGCATGCTTACCCTCTAAATTTTTATATCGTTTATCTTCAGGATTAAAAATAACCATCCCGCAAGTGCAAATTAATTCCGGTCTAGTTGTAGCAATAATTATTTCTTCACCAGTTTCTTTTACTTTCCATTTAATATCATTAAAATTAGAAGGTATATCTTTGTAATCTATTTCCGAATCTGCGATAGTGGTCCTAAGTTTAGGATAACAATTATT
>CAYIVX010000027.1:0-12666 GCA_964366925.1 Candidatus Woesearchaeota archaeon
GCACATTCAAACCACACCATTTATGGTGTGGTGTGCATTGTTTTTCTGATTTTTTGGGTTTTGATTTATTAGAATTATGCGAAGCAGAAAATGGAAAAAAGCGAGCCGAGGGGCGAACGGGTATAAAAAACATTTATAAATATGACTTCTCTATAGGATTTATGAAAAGAAGTGTGATGTTAGCATTAGTTTTAGGTATATTTTTATTTAGTATTTTAAGCTTTAGTTTGAATTTTGTGAGTGCGAGTGGGTGGAATACCTGTGCAGAGTCATTTAGTACGAATGGTCCTGTTGTGTATTGGACTTTCGATAGTGCAGATGGTACTACAAATTCTGTAGATAAAATAACGGGAATTATTGCTAATTCTTATCCTTCTGCAAGTCAGGTTCTTGGGAAAAAAGGAAATGCCTTCTATATGGGCACTAAGGGTCTTTATGTCTCGCCAAATTCAAATCTTAACTTTGCATCTGGAGAAAGTGCTAGTATATCTTTTTGGTTTAAATCCACTAGCTCAATTAATACTTATGATTATTTGCTTTCGCATTATGGTCCTTCTTATAGTTGTCCTGGCAGTCAACCTCTTCCATCGACTAATGCTCAGTATACTTTACGACTTGTAAATGGGCAACCACAATTTATTACAAGAAGTAATAGTGGTAGTGGAGAAGATTTTTCTAGTGTGGCTATTACGGGGGAGCTTAGAAATGGAAATTGGCATCATTTAGTTGCAGTAATAGATCAATCTGTAAATATGAGGAGGATATACCTTGATAATGTGCTTAAATTAGAAGAGACTCTTCCAACAAATTCTCGTGGAGTATATACTTTTAATGATCCTTTTCAAATTGGAGATTATTGTACTTTGAATTCCAATACACAGTTTTTTTCAGGAACTATAGATGAAGTAGGAATATGGAAGCGAGCACTTACTGGGACTGAAGTTCAACAATTATACGCATATTATCCTCCAACAAGTACTTGTACTCCCGCGTGTGTTCCAACTACTGAAATTTGTGATGGATTAGATAATAATTGTGATGGTAATGTTGATGAAGGTTGTGATAAAGATTTGGATACTTATGCTAATTCGGCTATGTCTTGTCCTTCCGGGAGTAATTTTATTACTGGTATTTGGCAATATGATGTTTCTTGGCAGGGAGTTAATGGTTGGGTATTGGAGTCTGATGTTGGATGGGTTTGGTATAATGGGGTAGGCTGGCGTTACGTATCTTCTGTTCCTTTTTCGTGTTCTACTCATGCTAATGATTGTAATGATGCTAATGCTACAATTCATCCGGGAGCAATAGAAATTTGTAATGGTGTTGATGACGATTGTAATGCTGCAACTAGTGAACTTTCATTAACTATAACTTCTGAATGTAATCAGATTGGAGCTTGTTCTGGTGCATTTAAAAGATGTATTGCTGGCGGAAGTTGGGGTGCTTGCTCAATAGTACCTCTTGCTGCTGAAATTTGTAATGGAATAGATGATAATTGTAATGGTCAAGTTGATGAAGGTAATGTTTGTGTATACTCGAGAACAAATGCTACTTGTAATGGTGCACTTCCTGGAAATGCTTCGTGGTGGAATATAGTTTTGAATGGAAATTTTACACAATCTAATTCTTCGCTTACAAATTGGGATTGGATTCCTGCCCAAAAGAATACTACTTTTAGTGATGTTGTTGGAGAATGTAATTTTAAATGTAACACTAATTATACTTGGGATGCTTCTGCTAAAGCTTGTATTAAAAATGTTATTGCTGCCGCTACTTGTTCGGATATAATTGACCCCCTTATTTGTAAAAATGCAAATGCTTCTATTGCTAAAAATTCTGTTCCTGATAAAACTCAATGTGATAAATCTACAGTGACTGGTGGTGATGGTGTTTATAATAAAACTACTTGCATTTGTTCTTGGATTTCTGGAAAATGTCAAGTTGCATATAACTTTACTAAAGTGGATACTGTTGCTAAAATAAATATTAGTTTAGGAACATGTTCGTTTGCAACAACTTTAGATAATAAATGTGATTCTGCTGAAAATACACTTACTCAAAAATATAGTGTAAGTTGTGTACCTGCTGCTACTCCTGCTAAACCCTGTTCAATAATAGACCCAACATGTGCTGATTCAACGAAATCCCTTGCTTGTCCTGTAAATGAACAGCTTCCATTTTTTGGAGGTATAGAGTTTATGATTACCCTTCTTGGGGTTGTGTTTATTTATTCAATAATTAAAACTAGATTTATGAAATAATATATTTTTGTAGTTTTAATTCTTGACTCTTCAAAACAAGTATATTTTGAAGATGCTGTTTTGAGAAGACGATAAATTGTTTGAAAATCTTTATTACTCGAAACCTCCTCCTGCTCGGTTTCTCGCTTAAAACGATTAATAATGTCCTAAATCCAATTTGATTTTTGATTAATTATTAGTTTTTTATTAATTATAATTTTTTAGTAATTGTTAAATTTTAGATTAAGTTGTTTTAATTGTTAGTGGTTTGTTTAATCTATTTTCTGAACATTTATAAATCACCTTTCATTCTTTTAATCATGGGGAAAAAGAACATTAACGAAATTCTAAGAGAACAAGCCCTTAGAATAACTCCTTCTAAGGAAGAATTGAATGTTCTTGCTGCGAAAACTAAGGAAATAACGCTGGTTCTTGAATCTAATCTTAAAAAGAAAAATATTAAGGCAGAAGTTTTTGTTGGGGGCAGTTTTGCCAAGAATACTCTTATTAAAAAGAATAAATATGACGTGGATATTTTTGTTCGTTTTGCTGAAGATACTTCGGATGATAAACTTGCTATTTTTATGAACAAGATTATTCCACCTTATGCTGCTCGACTTCATGGCTCACGTGATTATTTTGTTATTCATTCTGCTGAAGCAGATTTTGAGATTATTCCTGTTTTGAAAATAAAAAAAGCAAGTGAAGCTAAAAATATTACTGATTTGAGCTATTTTCATGTTAGTTATGTTAAGAATAAGATAAAAAAGAATCCTAAACTTGCTAATGAAATAAGATTGGCTAAGGCTTTTGCACACTATAACGATTGCTATGGTGCAGAGAGTTATATTAACGGATTTTCTGGTTACGGGGTTGAGTTAATTATTATTTGTTATGGCAGTTTTATAAATTTTGTTAAAGCGGTTATAAAAAAGAATTCTGAACAAAAGATTATTCTTGATCCTGAAAAATTGTTTAAAAATAAAACTGAAATTATGCAGCAAATGAATGAATCTAAACTTTTGTCACCTATTGTTCTTATAGATCCTACTTTTAAGGAAAGAAATGCTCTTGCTGCACTTTCACTTAGTATTTTTGATAAATTTAAATTAGCCTGTGAGAAGTTTTTAAAGAATCCTTCTGAAGATTTTTTTATTTTTAAGGATAAGGAGATTGAATTTGAAAAGAAATATAAAAAAATGATAACTCTTGAATTTTCCACAGAAAAACAGGCAGGAGATATTGCTGGAACAAAATTGAAAAAGTTTTCTCGTTTCTTTTTACGTGAAGTTTCTAGATATTTTGATATTAAAGCCAATGAATTTGTTTATGATGAATCTAGGAATATTGGAAGACTTTTGCTTGTTGCTGAACAAAAAAAAGAGATAGTTTTTACGGGTCCGCCTATTGATATGAAAGAACGTTTAAGTGAATTTAAAAAAGAGCATAAAAATATTAAAATAATTAAGAAGCAAGCTTTTGCTTATGAAAAATCTATTGATTTTAAGGAATTTTTAAAGAATTTTGAGGATAAAAAAGCTAAATTTATTCAAGAAATGGATGTAACTGGTATTAGTGTTATATAATAAATTGTTAAATAAACCTTAATTTTTATATTAATGATAACTAAAGGAACCAAATAGGCTCCTCTTTACTCGAACTTGCACTCGATATTATATTAACTACACTCATGCAAATTCTCTACTCGAACTCGCATTTTTATTTTAAACCAATTACCTAAATGCAAATTCTCGGCTCACCCATTTTCTCTAGATATTATTAATAATTAATAGGAATAATCGAACTTGTGCAGATTATTGAGAAGTTAAGGTGAGTAGGGGTTATCTTAAGTTGGATAGTTTACTTAATAACTAATCTCTTGCTTTTATAATATTTTTTTTATTCTGCCTATTAAAACTCCAACTCTTTGATATTTTAATGCATCTTCATCTTTTAATGTTAATGCTACGTTCCAGCATTTATCTACCCATTTGGGTTTTAAATTGCCTTGTTTATCATAAAGTTTAATTGACTTATTATCTATTTCTCCATGATATTCAATTATAGGTTGTCCATGGAGTTGAAGAATTTGATTTAATTCGGTTTTAAATGCTTGAATATGTTCCAGATTTAATCTTCCCTCGGAGGGCATATATTTATTGAACATACGAGCTTGATAGGTGTTAAGTCCTGCAATTTGTTCAATAGAAGCACCCTCTAGACCTGCTTTACCGTCTATTCTACCATCTTCACTTATATAAAATGTGGACCCATCTGGTTTAGCAAATATTTTTCCTGCATATTGAAATGGGCTATTTCTGGACAAATCGGGGTTTGTATTTTCTAAATCTGGCTGTATTATTACAGGGGTAACTCTTTCAGGTGTTATTTGGTGTTCAACCTGTAAAAAATCTTCTTCATCTTGTTCAAAGAACCATTCACCGGCGTTATTTCTCTTAGATTCTTTACTATCGGGGGTAATGTTTCCTCTTTCGTATTCTTCACTAGAATGTCTTGTTTCAGAAGGACTTGTTGTTGTCATTTTATTTTTCCTCAAAACATATATCAAAAATAGGTATTTTTATACCTTCTGTTCTTTCTAGCATAAAATCAATTATTTGTTTTTGTGCAGTTATTTCTTGAAGACGATTAAGTAAAGCAATTTTTCTATTCTGAATAGCTAGTAATTTCTGTGACATTTTTATTCTCCCCAAACTTGGTTGAACAAATATACCATGGCATTTGTAAAGAAAGGAGTGTTGAGCCAGATTGCTATTTCTTCTTCGGCAATTGGATTTTCTGAAAGATAGAATAAAACTTGTTCTTGGTCAACTATGAAGAATTTAGTGTTTATTGAAATTGGTTTTATTTTTTGTTTTATTTTTAATGCAATTTTCTTTATTTCTGCTTCGTTTCCTGAAAGAGCAATTTTTATTTTTATTCCATTTTTATTCAACTTTGGAAATAATGCTGTAAAAAGTCTTATTTTTTCAGAAAAATCTTTCAAGCTTGTGCAGATTATAACTTCTTTTTCTGCATTTTCAAGTATTTCTCTTGCATGATTGTAGATTGTTGAACGTCCTTTGATTGAGCTAGATAGGTCTTCATGTTTTATTGGTTTTATTCCAGTTGTATAGATGCCTTCAAGTTCAGTATATTCAGAACTTCCCTTTAATTTTGATAGAGTTTCAACTTTTTCATTAGCTTCCTTCATAGTATTATTTTTAAGTTTTTCAAGAATTATTGCAGGTTTAACTGCGATGTATTTTGCAGGTTTTCCTATTTTAGATATTGCAAATCCTTGTTTTTCAAGTGATTCAAGAACGTCGTAAGTTCTAGATCTTGGAACTCCTGAACCTTCAGCTATTTCGCCCGCACTTGCAAGTCCCTTTCCAAGTAAGGTTAACCATACTTTGGTTTCATAGATATTTAGATTAAAGTAATCTTTTATCTTCTTTACGAGTTCTGGTTTGATTATCATGTTATTATTTTATTTCTCCCTTCATTAGTGCTCTTATTGTTCCTTCGGAATTATCAAAAGCTGAATCAAGTGATTCTGGATTCATTGGAAATCTTATTTCTGTTGGACCAATAGCATATTCATCATGTATTGTTCTTAAATTATGAGCTGGATTATATGGAACATCTTGATTAAATGTTGCTGCTTGTTTTCTATCTAAATAAATTTGATTTCTTCTTGATGCTGATTTATGTGCTATCATTTTATCATTCTCTTAAGAAAAAACCCTTTATAAATCTTACGTTTTGTTATTCTTATCCAGTAACTACAAAAGGGAAGATTTAAAAGTAAGGTAGTAGTAAGATAACTATTATGGATGAATCTAAATCTTCTGAAAATGAGCCTATTTGGGCGAAATACGTCGGTACGGAAGTTGGAATCTTTAGTCCAAATGGACCTATTGTAATTGGAAAAATGAATCAGCCAAATATTAAGCGAGGTTATGTTGATTTTATTCCCTCTTTAGTTAATGAGGCGGATGATAAAAGGGTTCGTGTTGAAACTAAACGTCCTACAACAATTTCTTTGGATATTATTGATAGTGGTAGTGTTATAATTCGTCCACTTAGTGATGGTTATATTGTGGATCGTGCAGAATATTTAAATCGAGTTGCGAATGAAAAAGATAAGAGGATTGGATTTAATTCTTCTTAATTGTAGTATTAATTCTTAGATAATCAATCGTGCAATAATCATTCCTAAAAATATTCCTGCGGTCAAATATGGCATAGCAGGATAGGCTTTCTTTTTATCTCCAAAGATTAATAGTAATGCTAGTGCAATTGTTGCGAATAGAGTTACAACGAGTGCTGAATAAATATTATTATATGTCTTGAAAAAGACTCCTGCGGCAATAATTGGGAAAATTACATCTCCTCCACCTAGAATTGCAAGACCGATTTTTATTTTATTCTTTTTTATTTCTTTGGTGGGTATTTGTTTGTTTTTGTATCTTAATTTAAGGAGGGCTATTTTTTCTTTTATTTTTTTAGAAGCATAGGGTAGCATAAATCCTCCAAGCATTCCTACAGTATTTATCTGGTATTTGGCCATCCTAATCATTATTCCCGAATGCCAAACTGCCCACATATCATAAATAGATATAACTATTAACAATAAAATTAATGTCCAAATATTTAGCATTCCTACAAAGATTGCAGCTATTCCGGGATAAATTAAAAGTTCTGTGAGATTATGAACTATAATATTTTTTCTGAAAACTTTGATATAAGCCAGAATTAATCCTATTGTTAGGGCAATTATGCTTGGATAGATAAAATTAAACTTATAGGTTAGCACATTCAAGGTTAAACCTATTGCAATAGAAATTACTACAAAAAACCAGCCCCTGATAAACCAAGTAGCATTTATTTTCATTAGCAAGAATACTAGAAAAATTGCAATTGCAAAAGAACCTAGAAGATTTATAAAAAACCAGAATCCGACATCAAGGTCCATTGATTTTCCAAGGTCTTTTTGATTATCAAATCCATAGGGAATAGTATTGTTTGGAGAAAGATAAAAATTTACAACATATAATCCAATTAGTTGAGTTATAATAAACATAATTAGGATAATTAATGTTATTTTTAGTGTGTGCTTCAAGTTATTGTTACCTTGGTTTTTATATTGGGGATAGTAAGATTTAAATAGTTATTGAAGTTATATACTTTGTGCAGGGGAACGCGACCTGACGAAAGCCATATCTTGTTATGGGGAGTAGGATAGACGGATGCCATAACCCTACATATTTTTTAAATTTATTCATCTTTTATTCTTTCAATATTTAGTAAGTTATCAAGAACAAGGCTTACTTGATATTCTGGTGTTCCAGGTATAAGTTCACTTTCTTGTTTTACTATTACTTTTTCTCCATCAATTATATTTATCATCTTTTTAAAAGCTGAATATTGGCGATTATCTATCGAAATAAATATAATACAATTTTCATGTTTTTTTAGAAATTCAAGAATATCTAAGTAAATCTCCATATTTTTATACATATCTTTTATTTTTAGCTTCAAAAAGAAAGATTCTAAGTCATTTCTTTTTATTGTTGTTTTAATGTTTTTTAGATACAATTTTTTATTATTTGCATTTTTATAGTGTCTAAATCTTGAAATTTTGGGAATTAATTCTTTTAACTTAGTCTTTTCTATTATAGAGTATCCAATTAATCCTTCGGAGAAGTCCACAAAAATATAATAATCAAATTCTTTCATAATTTATGATATTCCTCTTTAGATAATTAGAATTCGTTATTATGCTTTAAATAGGTTTTGAGATGACGAGTTTAATTTGTGCTTCGCAGATTAATTATTAAAAATTAATAATTCATTAAACCCAAAACTTACCTCTTCTCACAATTTTTGCTTACGAATTTGTTGCATTACTTTTAATCTATCAAGAATAATGTGAAACTTCTCTAAAATTTATTTTATCTCAGTCTCAACGTCTCTAAGTTTCTTGGTGTATTTGTTTCTATATGATTAAGTTTGTAGATAGTTGACGCTAAATCTAGACACTTACTGGCTTCACCATGATTCATTATAACTCTCTTTGGACGTGGAGTGCAACGATTGATAAATCCTAGGAGTTCATTTCTTCCTGCGTGTGCGGTGAATCCTTTTAGGGTGATGACTTCAAAATTTACTTTTATTGTTTCTTGTTTTCCTTCTGTTGACATTTGTACTTCGCTTAATCCTTCTTGAACTTGTCGTCCTAAGGAACCTGCACCCTGATAACAAACAAAGAGTATACAATTATTTTTGTTTCCTGCGAATTCTTTAAAATATTCTACTGATGCACCACCATTAAGCATACCTGAAGTTGCAAGAACAACACAAGGTCCTCCTTCAACTACTACTTTTCTTTCTTGTGATGAACCTACGCGTTGGAAAACATCTGAAACAAATGGATTTTCTCCATTGAATATTTGTTGTCTTAGTGTTGAAGAAAGGAAGTCCGGATAGGCTGTATGAATTGCATTAATATCCCAGATCATACCATCAATATAGATTGGAACTTTCGGAAGAAGATTATTTTTCATTGCTTCATCTAGAATTAACATTGTTTCCTGAGCTCTTCCTGAACCCAGTTCTGGAATTAAAACTTTTCCTTTTCTTTCAATAACTTCTTTTATTTTTTCAATAAGTAATTTTTCAATATCCTCTCTTGGTGGAAGAACATCGTCTTTGCTTCCATAGGTTGATTCGATTATTGCTGTTTCAAGTCTTGGGAATAATGCATTTGCAGGATTTAGTAATCTTGTTTTTCCATATTTGAAGTCTCCTGAATAAAGTAAATTATGTAATCCGTTTCCAATATTAATATGGGTCATTGCACTTCCAAGAATATGTCCAGCATTATAGAAAGTTATTCTAATATCTGGTGCAATATCTGTAACTTCATTATAATTTAAACAAATAGTATGTTTTACCATTTCTTTTATGTCTGTTGAAGAGAATAATGGTTTAGCTGCTTGTTTGTAGGCAACGCCAATAAAGTCTAGTGCAAGAAGTGCAGCAGTATCTCTGGTGGGCATTGTCATGTATATTGGTCCCTTGTATCCCATTTTGAATAAATAGGGAATAAGTCCTGAATGGTCTAGGTGTGAGTGGCTTAGAATTATTGCATCTACTTCTTCTATCTTAAATTCTGGAACATCGAGGTATGGAAATTTATCTTCATTTCTGTTTGCAGCTGCATCTATTCCGCAGTCTAATAAAATTTTAGATTGAGGTGTTGATAAAAGAATACATGAACGACCGACTTGTCTGCCTGCTCCTAGGAATGTAATTCTAACCCATTCTTCTATTTTTTCGGGATTCCATTCTTGATAGATTTTTTTACCAATGTCATTAAGAAGTTTTTTTCTGTAAGTATTATTTTCATATAATACTGCACGGATATTTTCTGTAATCTTGCTATCTATTGCGGGTGAACGTTGAACTTGAGGTATCCAGAATGTTTTTTGTTTTACCTCTCTAAGAAGACTTCCATCTTTTCCAATTACTAGACCTGGTTTTTTTGCTTCGATAACTACTATGCTTCTTGGTTGATCAAAAAGAATATTTGTTAGTTCTGCTTCAATAGGAATAATTTCACGAATTATTTTTTCAGTTTTTTCGGTAGATTCTAGTAGTTTATCTTCTGCACGCAGTTCAATACGTTTTTTAATTTTATTAACTATCTCTTTTATTTGTCCTTCGCCTTCTTGGAAAAAATTTGGTGAATCAGTATATAGAACAATATTTGCTCCTTCAAAGTTGGCACTGCCTACAACACTTTTAGGTAATTCCTTTATTACGTCTTTTAAAATATCGCCCATATTGTTTGTTTTTAGTTATTTATTCTCTGAATAGGATTAGTGAATTTATATAATGCTTGTCTAAAACTATAATCTCTATTTGTTTACTTAAGCTCAGATGTAATTTCTTTATCTATTGCTTTATGTATTCCGTCTTTGGTTATTGTAAAAATATCTATGCCGTTTCCAGAGGCATTATCTCTTTGTGTAGAAGATTTTAGTGCTTCTATTGCTAGTTCTACTCCTTCTTTTAATGTTAAATCTTTTTTGTATTGTCTTTCTAAAAGTCCAAGTATAAAAGGCATTCCGCTTGAGAAGTTTGCATCATAATCTTCTACTCTCATAATGCTTCCTGCGGGTTCTATGCTGTAAAGTTCTGTTGTTCCGTCTTCATTGAATCCTGCAATAAGCGTTCCTGCGATGAATGGAATCATTGTTGGCTGTCTTATTCCATTATAAGCAATATTTGCAACGAGATTTGCTGCTTCTTTAATACTTGGTCTTTGTTTTGAACGCAATTCTTTTAATCTTAATTCTGCAGGAACTATTTTAGATATTTTTTGAGCATCAGCAACACTGCCTGTCCAAGATATAACTAGATAGTCATTTAGCTTCATGACTTTTTTATAATTTTTGCTTACAATTAAATTTCCTGCTGTAACTCTTCTATCTGCAGCCATGACTACGCCTTCTTTACAAACAATTCCAAGTATACTTGTCCCAGTCTTTAGAATGTTCTTATTAATTTCTTCGTTCATTTTACCTTCCATTTTATCTAATTTCCTTAAATATACATGAATTATTTAATCTGTATATCTAGAATTTATATTAATAGGTATTAGAGTTTATTTATAAATCTTGTGATTGAAAATTTTTATTGTTCCATAGTGTAAAAGTTTATATAAACAAATATATGAACTAATTCTATAAGATGACTAAATTTATTGTAGTTGTTGGCGGAGTTATTTCGGGGGTTGGAAAAGGAGTTGCGACGGCTTCGATTGGCAAAATTTTTAAGGAAAGAGGATTTTCTGTTACTGCGATTAAAATAGATCCTTACATTAATTGTGATGCTGGAACTTTAAGACCTACTGAACATGGCGAGGTTTGGGTTACAGAAGATGGTGGTGAAATTGATCAGGATTTAGGTAATTATGAAAGATTCTTAGAACAGAATATTCCTAAACAAAATAATATTACTACTGGACAAGTTTATCGAACACTTATTGAAAAAGAAAGAAAAGGCGATTTTTTAGGAGAAACTGTTCAATTTATTCCACATGTTACCGATGAAATAAAAAGAAGAGTAAAGGAAGCAAGCAAGGATTTTGATATTGCACTTGTTGAAATTGGGGGAACTGTAGGGGATTATGAAAATGTTCCTTTTTTATTTGCTATGAAGAGTCTTGAGAAAGAACTTGGAAAAGATAATATGGTTTATATTTTAGTTAGTTATTTGCCTGTTCCAAGTCATATTGAAGAGATGAAAACAAAACCGACTCAACTAGCAGTTAAACTTCTTGAAGAAAATGGAATAAGACCCGATTTTATACTTTGTCGTGGAAAATATCCTCTTGATGATGTTAGGAAGAAAAAAATAGAGATTTATGCTAATATGGATCCTGGAAGCGTTATTTCCATGCCTGATGTTACTGGTGTTGGAAAGCTAAATACACTCTATGTTATTCCTTTGGATTTAGAAAAGGATAATTTGGGTGATAAGCTTTTGAAATCTTTTGATTTAACTAATAAAAAGAAACCCGATTGGAGTAGTTGGGAACGTGCAATAAATGGGATTATTCATCCTAAGGGCGAAATTAATATAGGAATTGTTGGGAAATATCTTGATATTGGAAGTTATCAACTAGTTGATTCATATATTTCTATAAATGAGGCACTTAAACATGCTTCTTCTAAAAATTCTGTAAAAATAAACTTGACTTGGCTTGATTCTAAAAAATTTGAAGGTGAAAATGTTGATATAAAAAATATTTTAGGAAGTTTAAACGGGGTAATTATTCCAGGTGGATTCGGTTCGAGTGGCGTTGAGGGTAAGATTAATGTAATCGGGTATTGTAGAAAAAATAATATTCCTTTCTTGGGGCTTTGTTATGGTATGCAACTGGCGGTTGTAGAATTTGCAAGAAATGTTTGTAATCTTAATGAGGCGAATACTACTGAAGTTAATAGTAATACTAAATATCCAGTTATTGATATTTTAGCTGAACAGAAACAAATATCTCAAAAAGGTGGAACAATGAGACTTGGAGCCTATGAATCAATTTTAAAAGATAATAGTTTAACTCAAAAATTATATGGTCGGAATTCGGTATTTGAAAGACATAGGCATAGATATGAAGTTAATCCTGAATATCATCAAATTTTAAGTGAAGCAGGATTAGTTTTTAGTGGAATGAGTCCTGATAGAAAATTAGTTGAATTTATTGAACTTCCTAAAAATAAGTTTTTTGTAGCGACTCAGGCTCATCCCGAATTTAAAAGTTCTTTACTTCATCCCTCTCCTTTATTTGAGGGATTTGTCAGGGCTTGTATGAATTGAAGATAATAGATCGGAAGAGCACACGTCTGAACTCCAG
>CAYIVX010000028.1:0-12106 GCA_964366925.1 Candidatus Woesearchaeota archaeon
TAAGAATGGTTGAGGATACTGGAAGCAAAGAAATATTCTTTCCGTGGAATAAAGACTGGCTTTTAGATGAAATAGGCTCAAAACCAATAATTTACGAAAAAGGAAAATGGTCTTTTGTTCCAAATTTCGGAGCAGAAGAAGAATATGAATTTCCAAAACCAATAGGAAAAAGAAAAACCTATTATTTTTGCCAAGACGAGGTAGGCTCTATTCCAGATTATATTAAAACAAAAAAACTTGATGTAAAAATTCATGATAATAATATAGAAGTTTCAAAATTGCTTCTAGCACTGGGCTTAGTTTCAGAAAAACCAATAAATGTAGATGGTGTTGAAGTTAAACCAATAAGAGTTCTATCCAAACTTCTACCAGACCCCGTTCCTGGAGAAGAAAAAAAATTCCCAAATTCTATTTTTGCATTCGCAGTTGAAGCAATAGGAAAAAAAGATGGGAAAAAGAAAGCAGTAAAATATTCTATTGTTTTTCCAAATCAAAAAGAAATAGGAAAAATGGGCTTAGGGGCAAATTTCATTTCTTATCCCACTGCACTTTCAATGAAACTATTCACAATGATTTTGAGTCAAATAAAAGAACGAGGAGTATACCCTCCAGAAATTCTAGACAAAGAAGCTAGAGCATTTATTATAAAAGAACTTTCAAAGAATCACGTTAAAGTTTACAAAAAAGTTTATACACCTAAATAATTTAACTATCCAATTCTATTCTGATGTTTTTCTTTATTAATTAATTTTATATTATCAATAGTCGCATCAAGAATCCTTGTCAAAGCTTCTTTACTGTTAAAGGCATTATGAGGAGTAAATACAACATTATCCATTCTAAAAATTCTATGAGCCCTTACAATCTCTCTCCATTTTTCTACATTATCACTCTCGTGCAAAAGTTGTTTTTCTTCTTGAATTAAATGTTCTCCTTCGATTACATCTAATCCCAATCCGCCAATTATTCCATTTTCCAAAGCCCATAAAAGGGCCGTAGTATCAACAATTCCACCACGGGCAGTATTAATTAAAATAACTCCTTTCTTCATAAGCCCAATTTTAGACTCATTAATTAAATGATGGGTAAATTTATTATAAGGAACATGCAAAGAAATTACATCTGAATTTTTAAGCAAATCATCCAATTCAGCATATTTAAAACCAATAGATTTTGCAAGCTTCTCATTTTTCTGGATATCATAAACTAAAACATTCATTTGAAACCCATTAGCCATTCTAGCAACATGCATGCCAATATTTCCTCCGCCGACTATGCCTATTGTTTTTCCCTTCAAATCAAAACCCGTTAATCCATCAATAGAAAAATCATCTCTTAAAGTTCTTACATAGGATTTATGAATATTTCTAGACAAAGAAAGAATCAATGCAAAAGCGTGTTCAGCAACAGTATTTTCTCCATAAAAAGGAACATGTGAAACATTAATACCTCTTTTTTTACAATCTTCGACATCAATATGATCGAAGCCCGTAGAACGTGTTGCAACAATTTTCAATTTAGGCATTTTATCTAAAACATATTTTCCAACCTTAGAATAAATAAACACAGAAAGTCCATCACAATCTTTTATCTTTTCAAGATTTTTTTCATTAAGAGGTTCTTCAAAGAAAAGTAATTTATGCTCGCTCAATCTTTCAGAAAGATATTTCTCTTCCCACCCTTTTATTTCAAAGAACGCTATCTTCATATTAATTAATAAATTAAGTAATATTTAAACATTTAGAACAGAGTTTTCTGCTTTTTCTCTTCAAAAACTTCTCGAATCTTATCTAATTGATTTTCAATTCTTTCTTCAGAAAAATCATGCTCAGTTAAAATCCGCTTTCTTTACAACTTTCCTTCCAGCAATCCGAACATTTCTCACCACCCTTTCTACTTCAACCCTCAGAATCTTTCTCTGTTTTTCTGAGAATGCTCTGGAAACATCATTTCCAATCTTAATCTCTTTTGATTCAAACATCCTCTTCAATTCTTTCTGATTTATTATGTTCATTTTAATTGTTAACTATAATTACATTTTTATTTACTTTTTGTTAATCGCTAACAAAAGCTCTTTTTCGTCGATATTTAACTTTCCATTTTATAAAAAATTCCTTAAATAACTCCTCTCTCCCGACATCCACCATGAAACTTCCAGCACCAAGAGAAATACCCCTAGATTCAAATAATAAACCTTTTCCCTTTCGACCGTATAATGCCTGGGCAAACCGAACTTTATCAATCTTAGAAAGATTTTCAAGGTTATAGGAAAAAATGGAATAAGATTTAAGGTTGAGGCTGTCTGAAATTGGCTTAGAATATCTTATACTAAATCCTTCATGCATTAGTGTAAGAAATATACCTTCAGAAAACATAGAATCTGCAAAGATGGGCTCGATATGAACCGATTTAATAAAATCTAGCCCTTCCTTTATTTCAAATAAATTATCCTCTACTTGTTTAAGATTTTTTTCCTTAAAAAGTACGATTAAATCTAAATCATTTGGTTTAAGCTTATTTTTAATTGAAGAGCCAATAATAAAAATATCGGCTATATTATTTTTTAAATGCTTTTTTAAGACTTGCTTCAACTTCACCATTTGTGGGAATTGTAATTTCTGCATGTTTAAAGGCCTCCATTATTTTATCTTTTAAAGAATTACATTCTTCCGTAGTTATCTCTTTTGTATAAGCTCTTCTATAAGTTAAGAATAAAGAAGAAGTAATTTTATAGAATATAGGAAAATGCTCCTTAAGCATATCGAATCGTTCTTCATGATTCTTTGCAAAAAGATTAATCTTAGAGAGAACAAAATCGTTCACTGCAGCAAGAGACTTAAAATAATCGCTAGAAGCAACATCAAGATGCTCAATTCTTTCATTAAAAACTCCCGAAATAAAATAATCCCTTGCTTTCTTAATGAAATCTACCATGAGTTAATCAATAACTAAAAGTATATAAATGTTTCTTTTCTGTTAACTATTAACAAACCACCTTTTAATAGTGATTACATCTCGTTTCAACTTAATAGTTTAAATAAAGATTTATATAGAAATTTAGAGTAATAAGGATATGGCTAAAAAAATAGAAAGAAGTTATCCCATACTTAAAACGGGAAATTTTTATTTCCCGCTTAGAGATATTGGAAAAAAATTTATTGTTTTAGATACCTATAGTTTAGATTTAAGAGAAAAAGGTATTGGAAAAAGATATAAAGAAATAATAAAAATAACTAATAAATTTAATAACATTTATATTAAACTGTACGCCGAATTATTTTGGAGGGCAGTCAAAAAATACAAACTTGATAAAAAATGCAAAAATTGTTGGTTAGTTCCAGTCTATATTACTTACTTTAATGATAACTGGATTGAATTGGATGTAGATATATTAAAACCTATTAAATAACTTTAGAATAAAGTCTTCTGCTTCCTAGCATCCATCACACCCATAATCTTACTCAATTGGTTTTCAATTCTTTCTTCAGAAAAATCATGTTCAGTCATTATTTCTTTAACTTTAACAAAATCAAATTTTGGAAATTCTATTTTATATTTTTCATCAACATCCGGATGAGACATTAACTCATAAATTTCTTTCCAATCAAAATCAATTTTATATTTACCTTCTTTTACAAGATTTTCAACTGCCTCAAATATTTTTTCTTTAGTTTTATGCTCTAAAACTAATTTCAAGGCTTTCTTAGGACCAATCCCCTTAACTCCGCCAGGATTATAATCAGTTCCGCTTAATATAGCAATACAAGTTAATTGTTCATGATTAATTCCAAGTTCAGCTAAAACCCCTGAAAGTTCAATCATTTGGGGTTTTATCTCAATAAATCCAGTAGCAGTTTTTCTTTTTTTAGCAAGAGTAAGATTCTGTATTAATTTGGGAGAATTAAAAACCAAACAATCATAATCTTGTGAGGCCGTTGCGTAAGCATCTCCATTTTTACAAATAAAAGAAGCCTGTGCTTCACCCTCGCCAGGAGCTTGAATAACAGCTATACCCATTGCCTTCAACAAAGCTTTACTCTCTTCAATTTTTTCTTTATCAAGATGAACAATTTGTCTAGCATATTTACCCATTGCTTCAGTATCTTCCTCATCTTTAGCTTGCTCATATTTTTCAGCAGCAATATCTTTAGCTTCTTGTCTATTTTCTTGAGTTCTTCCCTTAAGTGCAGGAGCCTTTCCATCAAAAACATAAATAAGTTTTATTCCTTCAAGAATTAAACTCATATTTCTATAAAATAATCCCGACAAATGCGAAGTTATCCTTTTCTTAGAATCCATTAATGGTGTCCCATCGGGCTGTCTTATTGTACTCAAAAATTGATAAATAACATTAAATGCATCAACCGCAAGAGTTTTTCCTTTCAGTTCAGAAAATTCAAGTTCTTTTCTCGGAACAATATCCGCAATTTGCAAACCCATATTAGATTATTGAAATTAGAATATATAAAATTATGCCAATTCTTGATTAAACAAAGCTGGAACTCTACTCTTGCTCGAGTTCCCTCGAATATTCTAAAAATGCCCAACCCAATCAGATTTGTTATTAATTATTAGTTTTTAGTTTATTGAAATTATGCAAACCAATTGTTCAGCCTTCCTCCACTAATTCAAATCCAAACTTTTGCTTCCAAATTATGGGAATTATTAATATTAGTTATAAGCGAAGCCAAAATAAAAATACCTAAAAACATATTTAAACTCCTCAAAACATCCCATATAGAAAAAGATGGAAATTATTAATCAAATAATTATGGGTATAGTTCAGGGACTAACTGAATTCCTTCCAGTATCGAGTTCAGGACATCTAGCAATACTCCAAAATTTCTTCGGAGAACTAAATATCTCTTTTGATGTTTTTCTTCACTTCGCAACACTTCTAGCAATAATTACTTATTTCTATAAAGATATTTGTGAAATAATTAAAGATTTTCTAATGTTTGATACAAAGAATAAAAACTTCAAATTAGCAATATATCTAATTATCGCAACAATTCCAGCAGCAATCTTTGGATTTCTTTTGAATAATTATATAAGCTATTTTTTCCTAAATATGTCTTTTTTAATAATTACCTTTACAATAACAGGGATATTTTTATTTGCAGCTTCAAAAGTTAAGAAGAATAAAAAACTTAATCTAAAAAATACTTTTATTGTTGGACTAGCTCAAGCCCTGGCAATTCTTCCAGGACTTTCAAGAAGCGGTGCAACAATTTCAACAGGAATTTTAATGGGCATTAAAAAGAACGAAGCTATAAGATTCTCTTTCCTACTAGCAATTCCAGCTATAATAGGAGCAACGATTCTTAAGATGGATGGACTAAGCTTTTCAGTCTCACTTATAATTCCACTTTTAGTAACTTTCATTACAGGTTTAATTTCAATTCACGTATTCATGAAATACATAAAACAAGAAAATCTCAAATACTTTGCCTATTATTGTTGGTTAGTGGCATTGTTAATCTTAATTTTTACTAAATTATTATAAGAATTATTCTCTAGACACTACTTCTCTAGCAGTATCGATAATTTTTCTAAAAACAGCACCCAGTTTTGTAGAGTCATAAGAAACCATATCTTGAACCTTATATCTTCCGCCAAAATGTCGCTTAAGAACTTCTCGTTTATAATTAGATTGTGCAGCAAAATCATCATAATTACACCCTTCTGCTTCATCTAAAAAAGCTCGATATTTTGCAGGATCTGCTGCATTTTTTCTAGGTTTAGAAGGTTTCTTTAAACCAACTAAAGATTCTAATTTTGCCGAATCATGAATTTCATCAGCCCTAGCCAATTCAATAAGTTCGGGTAATTCAGGTTCTACTCCAAGTCTATCGCATAAATCGCTATATTTTTTAGCATCTCTGCTATTAAGAGCATCAATTCTCTGAGCTTCTAAAGCATCGATTTCAGCTTGATTTTTAGCTATTCTCTTTTGCTCTTCAATAGTATAATCTCTTACCATACTCAAGAAAGCCTTTCCCACTATTTAAAGCTTTCTATTGTTGTATCTATATAGGAGTAACAAAACAACAGGTTTATATACTAGTGCTACCTATAATAAGTATGGAAAAAGAAGCTAAAAACTACGGAAGAGCCTATGCATTTTTTGACTGCAGTGCTCCAAAAGCAAAGGTAGAAAGAGAACTAGATTATGTTAGATCCCATTCAGATTTAGAGCTATCTTTAACAGAAGGTGAAGAAGGTCTAAAAGGAAATACTGAAGGTCTAAATGCACTTGAAGCTTCTAAGAGATTTTCATTAAATCGACTTCCAAAAGACCAAAAAAAAGGAACAACTGTTAGTTACAAATATGCCTTACAAGCTAAGTTACCAAATGCAACTAATACTGCAACAGCCAATAAAATGAATAATATTATGAATTACTTATATGGAAGAAAATTATATGCTGAAGGAGAAAGAAGCTTCGGTGAAATTGTTTACCAAAGAGGAAATAAATGGGCTCACGCACATTATAACTAATACAAAAATAAGATAAAATATTAATCCTAACGTCAACTTTTATTAACCCGCTTCTATCTACTCTATCATGAAAACAAGTATAAACTTCATCCCACTAGATTATGACTATTTTGACTTTGAAGGTCGAAACTATGTCAAAATAGTAGGAAGAACAGAAGATAAAAAACGTGTAGTAATAATTGATGAATTTAAACCCTATTTCTGGGCAATATTTAATGATGAAGTTTCGGATAAGAAAATAGAACTAATAATCGAACGGATAAAAGACATTAAAATAGAATCAGAATCAAGAACAAGCCGAGTAGAGAAAGTAGAACTACAAAACAAAAAATATCTTGGAAAAGACGTGAGGGCAATTAAAATTTTTGTAACAAACTACAAAGATTGTCATCCCGTTGCAGATCAGTTAGATTATCCTGAAATAATTGCCCGTAGAGAATATGATATTCCAATGATAACAAGATACATAACTGAAAGCAACCTAACACCCATAAAATTCAAAAAAATAACAGGTGAAATTTTGAACAATTCAGAAGAGTTTGGCGGAATAGACCAAGTTTTAGAAGCAGACCTCTGTTTGAAAGTTGAAAAAATAGAGGATATAGAAGAAAAAGAACAGAAAAAATTAGAAACAGAATTTACCCCCAAAATTATTGCATTTGATATTGAAGCCGATGAATTTGAAATAGGCAAAGGCGAGATTCTTATGATTTCATTAGCAGGAAAAAACTATAAAAAAGTTCTAACCTGGAAAAAATGTTCAACTTCTCAAGATTTTGTAGAATGTTTCAAAAACGAAGAAGATATGCTTGAAGCCTTTGTTAAAGAAATTAACTTACAAAAACCAGATGTTCTTACTGGTTATTTTAGTGATGGTTTTGATATGCCCTATCTAAAATCTCGTGCAGAACAACTTAGAGTTAAACTAGGTTTAGGAATAGATGGAAGCAAACCAACATTCACAAGAGGAAAAATAACCTCTTCAAGCATCTTTGGAATACTTCATATAGATATATTCAGATTCATAGATACTGTATTCTCACAATATCTTCAATCAGAGACTCTTGGACTTAATGATGTTGCAACAGAACTTTTAGGAGAAGGAAAACTAGATTTTGAATTCAAAAAAGCAAAACATTTTGAAGAACATGAATGGAAAAATTTCTTTGAATACAATCTTCAAGATTCAGTATTAACATTTAGACTTATGGAAAAACTATGGTTTGATTTATTAGAATTATCTAAAATTATTCAAGAGCCAGCCTGGGACATAACTCGTTCAGGAATGTCTCAACTAGTTGAAGACTATATTTTACATCATCTTAAAAATTTTAATGAAATAGCAGAAAAAAGACCGTTACATAATGAAATTGAAGAAAGAAGAAATTTAGGAAAATATGAAGGTGCATTTGTATTTCAACCAAAACCAGGATTGTATGAGGATATAGTAATGTTTGACTTCACTTCGATGTATAGTAGTGTTATTGTAACCTATAATTTATCCAAATCAACATTTCTAGGAAATATGCAACTAAAAGGAAATAAAGAATTTAAAACAGCCATTGAAGCTGACCTGGGAGAAGGCGGCAAGGCATATTTTTCAACTCAACCAGGATTTTTTCCAACAATGCTTAAAGAAATGGTTGAAAAACGTAAAAAGTATAAAGCTGAATACAAAAAGAATGAGAATAACCTCACGAAAGCTCGTTCAAATTCCTACAAACTTTTAGCTAACGCCGCATACGGATATCAAGGATTTTTTGGAGCAAGATATTATTGCCGTGAAGCAGCAGCCGCAACAGCAGCACTAGCTAAAAAAGCAATTCTTGAAACCATTGAAAAAATAAAAAATGGGGGATACGAAGTTATTTATAGCGATACAGATTCCATTGCATTTTTACAAAATAGTAAACCTAAAAAAGAAGTTCTTGAATTCCTTGAAAAATTAAATAAAAATCTCCCAGGAATAATGGAGCTAGAACTAGAAGATTTCTACAAACGAGGAATCTGGGTTACAAAAAGAGACGGAGAAAGCGGAGCAAAGAAAAAATACGCACTCATAGATGAAAAAGATAAAATGAAGATTAGAGGTTTTGAAACAGTTAGAAGAGATTGGTGTGATTTAGCCCGTGAACTTCAAAGTCAAGTTCTAGAAGTTCTTCTTAAGGAAGGCTCTTCAGAAAAAGCATTAGCATTAGTAAAAAAAGTAATCAAAGATTTGAAAGAAAGAAAAATTACAAGAGAACAAGTAAGAGTTAGAACTCAACTAAAAAAACCCCTTAGTGAATATAAATCAATAACTCCCCATGTAGTGGCTGCACAAAAAATGAAAGAAAAAGGCATTCCTTTAGATATTGGAATGACTCTAGAATATTTTATTGCAGAAACTCGTGAAAAGAAAGCACTAGTAAGAGAAAAAGTAAAACTTATGGATGAAAAAGGTGAATATAACCTAAAGTATTATTTAGAACATCAGATTATTCCAGCAGTTGAAAACATCTTTCAAGTTTTCGACATAAATATAAAAGAAATTGCATCAGGAACAAAGCAAAAAACACTATTTTGATTATTTACTTTCTATTTAAAAATTTTAGATTTCTTTTTTGGTTTAGAAACCCATTCAACTTTCCAATTTTTAGGAAGATAAGATTCAAACTCTTGCATTTGAGGGGAGGATAAAGAAGTAGATCTAGAACATTCTATCCTGGAGGGAGCATAATTTCTAACTCTAATAGATCCGCTATAACTCGGTCCATAACAAACATGAATCTTAGAAATAAAATTTTTTGCTAAATTAACTAAACCCCTATCGCAGATATTTATATTACCAAATTCGTCATGTTCTTCATACATTTCAGGATGCGATTTTTCATTTAATCCACAATTATACAAATAAACAGCCCTTAACATCCCCTAAAGAGCCCCGCATGATTTAAAAGCATTATTATTCTATAAAACACATGGAACACATAAATCCTTACACCAATAAACCCTACAAATTCCAGCCAAAACCCGAATTTGAAGCTAGAATGAACAAAGTTCTAGAACTTAGCGGAAGCAATGAAAAAGATAAGGAAGCTTATTGGAAAATCGTGCATGAAGAAGCAATAAACTCAATAAGATGCAATACTCTTAAAATTCAACCGAAAGAACTTCTCGAAAAATTAGAAAAAAAGGGCTGGAAAATGAAAGTTCCATTTAAACAGCATCCCGAGATAATGGTTATTGAAGCTAAATTACTTCCAGGAGAATTAGGAAGAAGCAAAGAACACTTACTAGGATACTATTATGTTCAAGAAATTTCAAGCATGCTTCCAATGCTAGCACTAAAACCTAACAAAGAAGATTCATTCGTAGATTTATGTGCAAGTCCTGGATCTAAAACAACCCAAGCAGCAGCAATGATGGAAAATAAAGGAAACATTATTGCAAACGATGATAATCTTGGAAGAATGGTTATACTCGCATCCAACCTAGAAAAATGCGGAGTATCTAATACAATTGTAACGAGACGTGGTGGAGTTCAACTTTGCCAAAGTTTAAAAAAAATAGATTTTCAAGTAGATAAAATATTAGTTGATGCTCCCTGTTCAGGCGAAGGAACAATTCGTTCATCTCCAAAAACATTTTTAATGTGGAATGAAAAAATGATAAAAGTATTTTCAAGAATTCAAAAAGCTCTTGCAAGTTCAGCACTAGAACTTCTAAAAGAAGGCGGAGAAATGATTTACAGTACATGCACCCATGCTCCAGAAGAAAATGAAGAAATTATTCAGCATCTTTTAGATAATTATAATATAGAAATTCTTGATGTTAAAAAAGAACTACCACTAAAAGCCCGTGATGGCCTAGCCAGTTGGCAAGATAAAATCTTCTCTCCAGAAATAAAAAAATGTGCAAGAATCTATCCACAAGATAATAACACAGAAGGTTTCTTTGTATGCAAAATAAAAAAGCTTGTAAATAAAAATAAAATCGAACAAGAAGGAGAAAACGAAGATGACTAACCTACTAACCCTAAGAAGAGCTCAAGAATCAGATGTAAATCAAATTTACTGGCTTAGAAGAAGAACCTTTGAACAAATAAATGCGGTGAATTTAAATCCCGAAATAGTAATGATAGTAAATACTATGAATAATCCAAGAAGGATTCTTGAAAAAATACAAGATCGAGATGCATTTTGCCTTATAAAAAGTACTGATGAATATGAAGAAATTTTAGGAATAGTAGACATTAAAGAATATCGAATAAATGAACCACCTGTTATAAGTGGATTATTTGTTAGGCATGGTTATTTAAGAAAAGGATGCGGAACCTTATTAATGGATTTCATTGAAAATTATGCCAAAGAAAAAGGTGCACAAAAAGTAAAATTAAGCTCAACAAGGTATGCGAGAAATTTTTACCTAAATAGAGGATATAAACCACAGGTCCCTTCAACAAGCACACTTACAATGGAGAAAAAACTAAGATGATGAATAAAATTTATAATTTAAATAATTATGTAAGTAAAAAACTAATAATTAAACAAAAATCAAATCAGATTTACAACATTATTAAAATAAATTCAAAGGTAGTCGAGCAAGAGGAGACTACCTCCGAGTATTGTAATTAACATGGGACTCTCATTCATATTTAGAAACGATAAGGAAAAATTAATCAAAAATCTAGGATACTATGGAATAACTAAACTCCCATATTTACTAACACGTTCAGGAAAAGAAAAAATCAGAGGTTATTCAGGCGGACTTGCAACTGATGAAATAATAAAAATTAATAATGAAATAGGAATAGAACTTCTAGGCCAATATTTATTCCATGACTATCATGATAATTTAAGATTCTCCTTTGATGCAATTTCAGCACTAAAAGATCAAATAACTGAAAATATACTTGAACTTGATGATAAACAAGCAGAAGAATTCCTTAAAGGAAGAGATATCGCCCTAACTAAAGAAGACCAAGAAAAATGGAAAAACGAAACAAAAGGATTCAAAGTAATGAGAAATCAAGGTGAATTTATAGGCACAGGAAAACTTACAAGCGACAGAGTTGTTAATTATATGCCAAAAGAGCGACGATTAAGATAATTTTTCCAGAAGATTTAAAAAGCAGATAATTCTAAAGAAGATTTGTGGAAAAAAGAGAACCTACTGCTTCAAATTTGGATAAATTAATGGGAATTATAGATTGGACTGCGGGAATAGTTACTTATCCTGCTAAAAAAATTTTTGAAAATTTCCCAAATAGCTTAGGAGCAGAATATCGCTCCCTAAAAAAATGCCAAGTAGAAAGAACCGTGAAAAGATTTCTTAAAGATAACAGGGGACGTGACTCTCGAATAGCTGCACAAAAATATTTATATTCTATTTTTGGACAAGAATACACCAAGATTTAAAATTAATATAGAATAACCCTAAAATTCCTATTTCTAAACTAAAATTGCCTCCTCATGCTTAGCAATTAACCCCTCATTTTAATAATGCCAAAAAAACTGGAAGGCTTGTTCAACATTTCCAGAAGATTAGGTTATTAATAATATTCTATCTGATGCGAAGCACAAACTTATCAAGCATTTAATTTAAAAAGCATTCTTTCTTACTA
>CAYIVX010000029.1:0-11886 GCA_964366925.1 Candidatus Woesearchaeota archaeon
TGTAATTGTTCTTTGTCACATAAAGCATTTAAGTTCACTAAGCTATGAATTACTAAGTTTTGAAGGTGACAATAGTAATGGTGGTAGTTCGGTTGTTGATACTCTGACTTATAACGGAATTAAATTTAGTAAAACTAATTATGGAACTTGGAAATTTAGTGCTAGTGGGTCTAATTTTGAAACTAAATATAGTCCGGAAGAAACCCTGAATATTTCAGTCATATTAACAAAAAATATACAAAGTTATTCTAACCAGCCCCTTTATTTTGGCATAGATAACTTGGAACAACTTGAGACTGCGGGAAATTCTGAAATAGTAACTAATATTGGAAACCTTTTATTAAAATATCAATCCTCATGTCTTACAACTAATTGCACAGAAAATGTTCCTATTAAAAATTGTGCTACAGATAATGTTATAATATTTCAGAAATCAGATAAAACTAGTGTTATTGAAGATGAAAAATGCGTTTATATAAAATATAATTCGGGAGAAGCAATACGTGCTACTGATGCGTTTTTATTTAAAATATTGAGTGTAAGATAAATTAATTTTAGTTTCTATTAAAAAAATATAAATGTATAACTATACTACAACTTAATTGAACAAACCCTAATTTTTCTAATAGAAATTATTACTTAAAATTTTTCATACAAATGTTTAATTTTTAATAACTATGAAAAATTTGTTTTAGTAATTTTTAAATGATTTGTTTAGTTTTTTAATTAATAATCTAAGTTTTAAATTTAAGAATTTTTAATCTGGAAATTTAACCCAATTTAACCATCTCTTTATATTTTGGATTCAGTTCTATTGCTTTTTGGAACTCGAAAAAAGCTTCTTTTTTTAATTCTGTTTGATGATAGGTTAATCCCAAATTAAAATGAAAATCTGCATTTTGGGGGATTAACTTAATTGCTTTTTGAAAGTAAGATATTGATCTATTAAATTCACCCAACTTACCATAAACAATCCCCAGATAGTTAAAAGTCATTGGATTTGGTTTGATATTCTCAGCTTTATTAAGATATTCTTTGGCTTCTAATACTTGATTCTTTTTCAAGGCAAGTATTCCTAATTCTAACCACGAAGGGTCAAAAAGAGGATTATCTTTAACTGATTTTTTCAAGTATTCTTCAGCTTCATCTAATTTATTTAGATTATTAAGTTGAGACCCTATTTGATAATCTTGAAAAAAACCGCCCAGATAATTCTTTTTTTCTAAATCTAGATAAAATTCAGTTCTTTCTTTACCTCTATTTAACATTCCAAAATGATGAATAGGGATGTCTGAATCTGCAAACTTTCCTAACTTTGTTATAGATTTTTCTACGCTGTCATGAACTACTCCTGAAAAACGAATTTCGGGAATGTTTTTAAAAAATCGTATCATTTTTCGTGGACTATAGCCGAAAGCAATTTTGCTTTCGGGATACCCATCGCCCGCGGATGAAATCCAATCAAAAGTTCCTATTTCATTAGTATAATTTCTTTGTATAAATGAAAATCCCAGATATTCATTCTGCTCCGTAAGTTGCTTAATCCTTTGAAAATCTTTTTCGGATAAAGTCTCATCGGCATCTAAAACCAGGATCCATTCTTTAGAGGCTTTTTCTAATGCAAAATTTTTAGCTTCACTAAAATTATTATTCCATTCAAAATCATAAACATTGTTTGTAAATTCTCGAGCAATATTTTTAGTATTATCTTTTGAACCAGTATCAACTAGAATAATCTCATTTACAAGATTTTTAACACTACTTAAACAATTTTTAAGTGTAGATTCGTTATTTTTAGTTATTATACAAAGACTTATTTGTTCCATTTTTCTTTTCCTGCATATTATTTAGGTGCATTTTAATTTATAAGGATTATTATATTTTAGGTGCACTATTTTGATTTCATAATCTTTATAAACGAGACTTTCCCTATTCAAACAAAGAGAACAAACAATCAAAAAGCAACTAAACCCTTCGGGTTGAGCATACAAGCTTTTTGATACTCTGGAAATTAAGAATTTCCAGATTGTTAGTTTTGTGCTCAAAACAAACATGGCAACTAAAAAGAAGAAAATACAAGAAGTAAAAATAGAATCTGGTAAAAATAATTTTTTAAAGGAAAATAAAATAGTTTTTATAATTATTTTTGCTGTTGCAGCTTTAGTTATAGTTTCACTTCTTGTTGTTAGAAATATAAATCATTTTGAAAATAACGGCTTAGAGTTTAATAAAAGAGTTAGTGGAGATTTAGTTCTTTATACTGCTAAATTTCCAGTTAAAGATTATTATGGAAATATAATAGAATATAGACAAGTAGATTTTAGAACTAATCCTAAAGAGCTTAATAAGGTTAGAATGGATTATAACGGAACAATTAAAATTTTAGACCAAGATTTAACTTATATCAGTTATGGTGCCTTAAATTCCTGTGAATATACGACTCTTGCTGGTGCAAATTTAGGGGTATTTTTTTCTACTATTGGAATAAAATATAAGGCTGGAATTGACGATTCAGATTATATAAATAATACTAATTCGCCTTATGTTAATTGTAGAACAAACCCATTTAACACCGTTATTCAAATACATTCTGGAAATGAAACTAGAATAGCCAAGCTGGGAGATCACTGCTATGATATACAATATAAAAACTGTGAAATTCTTCCAGCAGTTGAAAAATTTGAAGTAACCATGTTAGAACAATATACTAGCAGACTTTAATTTTCAAATATTTCTTTAATAAATTACGGACTTAATTCAGAATAATAATTTAATCATTAACCCCCAAGGAGCGGCCATTATTAAAATAAATTTTCCAAACAATCTAAGTTTAATTAATATTTCTTAAGTTTATGTTTTATATATTCCCATACAAGCGGGCTCATGGAAATTAAGACTATCATAATTATAACAATTGAAAAATGATCTTTTACAAAAGGTAGACCCCCGAAAAAATAGCCTGCAAAAAGATTAACTGCTACCCAAAGCAATCCACCAATAATATTAAATCCTAAAAATCGCATATATTCCATTCTGCCTACGCCCGCAACAAATGGTGCAAAAGTCCGGATTATGGGCATAAATCTTGCAAGAATGATTGTTTTACCACCATGATCATTATAAAATTGTTGAGTTTTCCATAGATATTCTCGTTTAAAAAATTTGCTTTCTTCCTTAAACACTCGCGGCCCTAAATAGCTTCCAATTGCATAATTAATTGTATCTCCAATTATTGCTGCAGCACTAAGTAATACAAAAAGAAGAAATAAATCAAGATAACCTTGACCTGAAAGGGCTCCTGCCGCGAAGATAAGTGAATCTCCCGGAAGAATAGGCATTATAACTAAACCTGTTTCTGCAAAGATTATAAAAAATAAAATTGGATATGTCCACAATCCATAAGAAGAAATTATCATACCTAAATTTGCATCGAGATGTATGAAAAAATTTAGGATGGTTTGAAGTATCATATTATTTCCTGATGGCCTTAATTAATGTTCTAAAGTCACTATAAACAGGTATTTCTCTTATTTTAAATATTGCTGTTGATGAGAACCAGATTATTAAAACTAAAACTGTGCTTAGAAAATACCAGAAAAATTTGTGAACAATATCGAAATAAACATAATTTTGAATTAATAAAATTGACAGAATAAATATTCTTAAAATATTTATCCCCAGGAGTTCTAAAAAAGATAATAAAATTAATTTTATTCGTTTCTCTAATTTTATGGGGGTTGTTAAATTCAAGATAAGCAAAAGAAGATATGCCGATACTGCAACACAGGCAGGAATTATACTTATTTGAAATCCGTTAATTAAAATAGTATCTCCAAAAACTTCCGAGTTATAAAAAAAGTTTAAAAGAAAATTGACTGGATATATTGTAAGTTTTAAAAAGAGACTATAAAATAATGTGGATGAAATAACAAATAATGCTACAATCAAAAGTAAAAGATATCTTAAAAATATCAAAATAATTGATTGATTACCTTTTTTTGTCATAGTTAATCAATAGGAAATCTATTTAAATAATTAACTTAATAGAATAGTATGAATAAAAAGAGAGTTATTTGGATAAGTTTATTTGTAATTCTTGGACTAATCTCGCTATTCTTTGATAAGATGCTTGCAATCTGGTTTAAATCACTCCAGACACCCCTTATTACGAATATACTAGCTGTTTTTGAGCCCACTTTGTTTATTATTGCATTCGCAGGTGTGATTATTGTTTTCTCTATCTTAAAGAAGAAAAAAGGCTATATTTTCCCCATAGTATTTTCTCTGATTATGTCCACACTTATTTCTTATGGATTAAAGTTTATTTTCATGCGTCCTCGACCATTTAATTTTATAGAATACCTTCCAATTTTTAATCTGATAAATTATTCTTTTCCAAGCAGTCATGCCGTGGCAATATTTGCAATGTTACCCATATTAAACTTAGAATTTAAGAATCTTCGTTATCTGTGGCTCGCAGTGGCATTAATAGTGGCATTTACAAGATTATACTTTGGAATGCACTATCTTTCGGATGTTATCTTTGGGAGCATAATTGGATATATCCTAGGATTAATGATTGCAAGTAAGATTGGAAAGAAGAAATAAATTGTTCTATTTAAGATTCACGACTCAATAACCTCCTCCCGCTCGGTTATTTAACTAAATTTATTTAATAATTGTAAATGGTGCCTATGAGAATTGTTATTAATTCTTAGTGGGCGGTTTAGTCTAACTTATTAATACTGCTAAATATCTCCGACTTGTAATTAATTTCCCGACTAATTCTGCTCGAACAATTCAAATTGGCGAAGCCTTGTTGCATTAATAAATTATTCATGAATAAGGTTTACGAATATAAGAAAATTGAATAAATGTAGGTTATAATAATTAGACTAACTTCACTGCGAAATCTCCTCTTGCTCGATTTCTAACTTAAATTTATTAATAATTCTATAAATCAAAAACCTGCAGGCTTCTTTAGTAAGACTTGTTATTAATTTTCAGACTAATTTTACACGAATTCTTCAAATTGGCGAAGCCCCGTGGCATTAATAAAAATTTCTCAAATTTATGCGAAGCAGAAACTAAAAAAGATAAACGAAGTCAAAATAATAAACTAAAAATCTAAACTAAAACTAAAACTCTAATTATTTCTTTGTTAATCTAACAATTGCAACGATTATTGCAATCAATAAGATTAAGATTATAAGACCGATAACATAAACATACCAATATTGTTTCATGTTTTGAACGATTGCTTGGCTTGTAAGTCCTTTTTCAAGAGCTAATTGAACTGTTTTCTGTGTGGTATAAGTTCCTGATGTTGTTGTTATTGTGAATGTTTGATCACCTGCAACAGCATTAGAGTTGATATCTAAATAAATATTAACTTTCTTTTCTTCTCCAGCGTTTAGTGTGAATGTCTTTGGATCGATTTCAGCAAGTGTTGACCATGCACTATTTCCAGAAACTGCCATAGTATAAGATGCAGCAGATGTTCCTGTGTTTTTAACTGTAGATTCAATTATAACCTGATTTCCGATTACTGCTTTTGGTGTTTCTGCATTAAATCCAGCAGTTATTGTAGCAGTTACTGGTGGGATGCAATTTTCTACTTTTAAATCAGTAAGATAAGCATCAGAAGTTTCTCTGTACTCATCAGAAGATTTACTGTATTTGTAGTGTGTAGTTAAATAAATAACATGTGTATTTTGGGATGCATTAACGGGTATTGTAAATGAAAAAGATAATTTGTTTGTATCTCCTTGATCTAAAGTAAATACTGAAGAAGTTAAATTAACGCCCATTTCTTTATTGAAAGCAGTAACATAAACTTTGGTTTCATCATTGTTTCCAGTGTTTATTGCTTGTGTATTAATTGTTACTTCTTGTCCGCAAGGAACTGAAGTAGCAGCTAATTCTGTATTTTTAAGAATAACATCGTAGCTGTTTTTTTGTATTCTTATTGGTTGTGAGTATTCATTAGTTCTAACAGAAGTTGTTGGTGATTTATCTGCACAAAGTCTGTTTTCTGAACCATCTTCGTAAACTTTAACATAAAGCACATATCTATCTGAGCTATCATCAAGATCAGAAGTAGGAACGTCTAATGTGAAATCTTCTGTTGAAGTTGAGCCTTCATCAAGACTTACGCTTCTTTCAAGATCATCACTATTTGAATTATCAAAATCTACAAATTGATGTGTTTGAGTATCATATAATTCAACTTTAATAATAGCATCGAGAGTATCTGAAGAATCTGCAGTATTTGTATATTTAACTTTTACAGCTAGACTTACTGAATCTGCTGGTTTCCATTCGAAATCAGTATCAGAAGAGGTGTCTTTAACACTGATTAATTCAAGATATCTAGTTGTGTTTGTTGTTGTTCCGTTAGAACAATATGTTTTCATTATTGTTACTGGAATTATTTGACTTTCATTTTTATAAACATTAGAAGCATTAATTGAACCAGAATAAGTTTTTCCCAATATTAAAGAAGTATATGTTGATGCAGGAATATTTGTTGTTAAGATATAATTTGCAATTGAAAATGTAGGAAGTACACTTGAAGTACCTTCAAGAGTAATAGTAGTAGCTGTTGAATTTAGACTTGTTGCATTTACAGTCAAACTGTCTGTAGTTGAAACTGTTGGAAGATTAAAAGTTGCAGCACTAACTAATGTTAAGCTTAATAGAAATGCTGTTAACAAAAATGCGAATATTTTTTGTGTGTTCATTTTGTGTTGTAACTCTATAATTAAGACGGTTTATAAACCTTTCTGTTTTTGAGAATATATATTTTCAACTGCCGAAAATTCAAAAATATCGTCGATATTTATTAGTTTAGGCGAATCATTGATTAATCCGGGGCAGGCAGAGTTAATCCAAAAATCAATATCAAAATTTTCAAATTCATTAGTATTTATGTTGTTTGAAACAAACAAAATTACATTCTTTTCAGAATATTTTTGCTCAATTATTTGTTTAAGTTTCCGTGATCTATCAAAATACTCTTGGCCTGGCTTTGTTGAAACAATTATTCCAATATCTTGTGCATGTAAAAAAAGATTTATTGAATTCTTCTTTCTTTCATTATTTTGTTCTATCTCTTTTTGTCCAATTACAATCGAACTTCCATTACCATACTGTATAATTGGTCTTTTGTTTTGAAGTGCAAGGTTTAATGCGTGAAATCTTCCTTGGCCTATTAATATTATAGCTATTCCTTCAGGCACTTTAAGTTTAGAACAGCCCAAAACTTGCTGAAATCCAGTTACAGCTATATTATAGTGTTCTAGTGCCTTTTTCATAGTTTCGGCTTGTCCCTTGTTCTGTATAGTATAGCAGAGAAAAACCTTCTTAGGAAGATTTTTCAAAAAAGTTGGATCTATGAAGTATTCTTCTGGCTTTGTTTTGCTTTTTGCTTCGATATATAGTATCTTCATAACAAAGACCTCCAGCAGTTCCCGCGAAAAATGAAATTTTTCGGGGCCCAGAAAATCTTTTGATTTTCTTGGTCTTGACATCCAGCAACCCAGAAACCTCCGGCGTGGTTTCTCTTCCTTCTAGCATCCATTATTGTTTTCATAAAATAAGGAGAAAAGGGGAGTTTAAAGAAGTTACGGGGGAAGATTTAAGAGGCTTTTGGATTGAGAATTATTGAAAAAGTTTTAATTGTTTATAGCTAACAGAACGGGGATTAATAATAGGTTCTAATCTTCTAAGTAGTTCTTCATTTGTAATCTTTCTATAAATTGGAAAAGGCTCTGCAAATGCAAGGGGATCTCTTTCTTCAGGTTCATCAACTACAATATTATATCTACTAGAAAGCCGTTTAACTAATTTAATAAGACTATCTTCAGAATCAATATCATGACGAAGTAAGTCAATAGTATTTCCAACATCCGTTATTTGTAAAGCATACCAAAAAGTAGGACCATGAAAACTATCATGACACTCCATAAGGTAAATATTTTCCATCTTCAAAACTAACCTATCGAGATATTATCCCTGCTCTAATAAAATCTTCTAAGAAAAACTATCTGTCTGAAACTTCTTTAACGTTAACATCAGTTGTAGCTCCACCCGCAACTTTTGCGATTTCTGCAAAAGAAGGAGATACTATTACTATTCCGTCTCCGAATCCTGCAATTGAGCCTTCAAGTGCATCTGCTGTTTTCTTAAGCTTAGCAATTGCTCTTTTAACTTCAATAATATCCTTAGATTTTAAGGGCTTGATATCAATAATAGCTATAGTATAGCCTTCTCTTAAGTAATTTAGAACTTCATTAACATCTTCAAATTTCTTTAAAATGAAAGGTTTGATTAAAACTTTGGCTTTTTTAGCTTCTTTGCCAATGTCTATTTCTACATAATCTGTGTCTTCGCCCTTTTTTCTAAACATCCCTTTGATTGATTCAAATACCATAACTATTTTTACAGAATCCAGTTTATAAATATTTCTATTATAGAAATAGTAGTATTCTAATATTCTTTTTTACAACAAAAATAAATTAGTTTCTACAAAAAGACGACATCATTACCAAAACAAAAAATCGGGTTGTTAAATTATTATCGAAATTTTTCATAATTATTAAAAATAATATAATTGTATGAAAAATTTGATTTATTAATCGATAAGTAAGATAGGGCAAAGTAGTTTAGTAAATATTTGGTCGCTTTAGAAGCTAAGAATTGTTGATAGAAGCAGTTTATATTATTTTTTCATTACTGCAAGAACTTTTTTTCTTATATTTTCAGCAGTTGCAGAAAAACTTTTTTCCTGAGTATCTAGGGATTTTAATCTAAGAGCCATTAAATCTCTTTTTTGATTTAAATCCTTCAGGATATTTTCTTTTGAAGATTTAATCATGATATTTCCAGAAATTTTAAAGACTTCATTATTGTTTTTAGAAAGTTCTTCAAGAGCATTTTCAGTTTCACTTAATTCCAATTGGAATGCTTGCTTCTGCATTAGAATATTTTGAAGAGTCTGCTCAAGCATCTGCAATTCTTTTATTTGTGTTTCAGTATCTTTATCCATTTTAAAAATTAATTATAAAGCCTTCACCTTTGTTATAACTTTTCTTGGCTTGTAGAAAATTTTGGAGTTACAATGAGGACATTGTAATCTTTTTTCAATATTCTTATCAGTGATAGTTTTTCCGCATTGAAAACATTTATAGGTTACCATGGTATTTTATTCTGTTTTTGTTTCAGGTTTAGTTTTAGATTTTCTTACTTTCTTAGGGGTTTCTACAATAGTTACTGGATTTTCTTTCTTTAAAATCTTTGCTTTTTCTTTTGATTCCGGTTTTCCTTGATTTTCTTGGGCAGTAGTAAGTTCTTTTACTTCAAGGAAATAGGCATGACCTGCGAATTTTTTTCCGCATTTTCTGCATAACCAGATTCCCTTAGAAATTCTTTTAGCTCGGCCATTGCAGAAGATACATTGTTGTTTTTTCTTCTGTTTTGCTTCTATATCTGAGATTCTTTTCTTTGCACTCTGGCCATATCTAACGCCAAATCTGCCTGCTGAACCTTGTGATTTTTTTGACATTTTGTTTTTGTTGAGATATTATTTCTTATTTAAGGGGGTTTTTAAATTTAAGTGAAAATGGGGCTGCTGGGATTTAAACCCAGATTGCAAGGTCCCAAACCTCGAGTGTTAATCAGGTTGCACTACAGCCCCGTATAGATTTAAATGGTTTTATATCATTAATAAATCTTGCTACTTCTTCCTTTTTATAAAGCCGTTTATTTCGATTACCCGATTTAGCGAAGTGATAACCTAAATTTTCTGTAACTTCTTGAAAATCTTCAAATAACTTTTTATCAAAATTTGTAAATCCAATATATCTTCTCTTTTCTCTTTTGCATAGATAAATGCAACCATCAGTATCTATCAGGCCCCTTATGCAAGATTTAGAAAATTCCTTATTTTCTTTAATCCAGTCAGGAATGCCTATATTATTCGTTATCTTATCACCAAACATTAGCCCATGTTTTTTTAATTCATTAGCTAAGAATTGACTATAAAAATAAATATGTGCCGTATTTGTTTCTTTTGCATATCTTCTTCTAAATTTTAACCCGAAAAGATTTTTACATAATTTTTCCACATAATCTTGATAGGCAATATTTCTCTTATCTAAAGAGATATTTATCTCATTTTTGCATAAATAACCATCGCCCAACATTATGCCTATAAATTCTGCTAATTCCTTATTCTTCATTAATGATTTTGGTAACCTTGTTAAAATAGTCTTGCCAAAATTTCCAGCAAAATTATATTTTATTTCTTGCAAGGGTTTTTTAAATTTTATTAATTTCTTAATTTTTTTTAAATGATTTTCATTTATACTTTTATTATAGTGATAAATACTCTTAACACTAAATCCCAAAAGAGCATCCATTAGATTAAAACTATAACGACTTTCTTTTATTGCCTTTCTAAGTTCATCAGTTACTTTATATCGTTTTACAGAATAAATTTTTGTTCCTCTTTTTATCATACAAAAATCACCCAATAGGATAAAGGAAATTTATTACTTAAATCTTTCTAAGAATTTTGGATTATTTTTTCTTCTCTTCTTTTTTTGCTGCAGCTGCTGGTTTTGCTCCTGGTTTTGCGGCTTCTCCTGGCTTTGCTACTGCTCCTGGTTTTGCTGGTTCTCCTGGCTTTGCAGCTTCGCCTGGTTTTGCTGGTTCTCCTGGCTTTGCGGCTCCGGCTGCAGGTGCTGCTGCAAGTTTGGCAGCTTCTTCTGCGGCTTTTGCGGCTTCTTCTGCTTTCTTGACATTTTCTTGATCTTTCAAAACTTGTTCGTAATGAGCCTTAAGCTTTGCTTTCTTTTCAATGGAAGTATCTGTTTTTTGTGATTTTATTTCAGAATCATAAACGCCTTTCAAAATATCTGCTTGAACTTCTTTTCCACTTTTATTTTCAACTAGAATTCCTAAACTAATACAGCTACCAATTACAGAATTAACTGCTGACCTGAAATCTTTTGCAAGCATATTTGAGAATTTTACTTTTGCTACTTTTATTACTGTTTCAATAGAAATATTTCCAACCTTATTTTTTTTATGGTCTCCTGATGCTGTTTCAATTCCAAGTTCTTTTTTTAACAGTTCTGAAGTCGGAGGACTAGAAACCTCAACTTTGAATTTTTTTGTTTTAGGGTCAATATCTAAAGAAACCGGAACTTTTGTTCCTTTAAATTCAGATGTTGCTTTATTGACTTCAGATATAACTAATCCTATGTTAATTCCAATTGGGCCAAGTTTTTGTCCAACTATTGGACCGGGTTTCATTTCTCCGCCATCAACTAATAATTTGATTATCATTTTAAACTATTTCTCCTTCGCTAGACATATTTTCATAACTTTCTTCATTTTGAGGGATTAATAAACTCTTTTGTTCTCCAGAAGTTTCTTTATTTGCATCTTTAATTTCTGATTTTGCTTCTTCTTCATGTCGGATAACTCTAACATTATCAATTTTTACCGTAACAGGAATAGGAACAACTGCATTAAGTAATGAAACTACAACTTCTCCTTTTGTTTTATCAACACGAGTTACTTTTGCTTTTTCTTTTTTGAATGGCTCGCCGATAATTTCAACAATATCGCCTTTTTCAATTTTAACTTCTTCAAGATTAGGTGTAAGCATATTTTGAATTTCAGCATACTCTAATGTTTTTCCAATAATACCCTTTACATAAGGAAGATTAAATGCAGATTCTTCAGCTGTTTCTCTATCAACAGCTTCTAAGAAAATATATCCCCTAAGTCCATGCGGACGAACGATTGAGAAAACTTGAAGATTTTTCTTTCTAGCTTTATCAGAAATCATTTCTAATGCTCGTTCTTCCTTATTTG